>CAZSBO010000039.1:0-26687 GCA_964605265.1 uncultured Prosthecobacter sp. | reverse complement strand
TGGATGATGGGTTAGGCCTTGGGGCGCCTGCAACCAGGGCCTGACCATGCCTGACCGTGCCTGACTTCACTCTTCGCGTGAGCAACATCCCACGCGGTTCTCAGCTCTCAGCTCTCAGCCCCCGCTCACGGCGCGCGTTGCTTCAAGGCGGCCGCCATCTGTTCGAGGGCCTCGGTGATCTTCGTTGCCGCGGGCACCTCGAGGTAGCTGCTGCGCGCGCGCCAGGTTTCATAACCACCCATGGCGTGGGCCTGCTCGGTCGGCAGGTAGCCGTTGTAGCCGTTCGCCAGCGAGACGGTGAAGTGGCGGGTGAAGGGCGAGGTGCGCTTCAGGCGCAGGCCGATCTCGACAAACACCTCGCAGGGGATGGCGCCGATCGAGAGATCGTTGATGCGATGCATCTGCAACTGCACCGGCACGCGGTCGGGATAGTCCGCCAGCAGCACGGCCTCGCGCGCATAGATCGCCTTGCGATCGCCCCACTGGCCGTCCTTGTCCTTGGGAATCGTCGCCAGCCACTCGCGCGCCTGCGCCAGCTCCCCGGCCGTGGCCTTGCGCACGCCGAGCTGCAGCTCGGTCTGCTCGCTGTCGAGGGTCACCTGCGGTTTCCAGTCGATGCTGTCGTAGGCCGCGAGCGCGGCGTTGGCGACGCTGCGCGCCACCGCTTCGATGCGCGAACCGGGGTCGCGCTTGTGGCGCAGCGACAGGCCGTAGTTGGCGTTGTTGACATCGCCACTGGTGCCATTGGAGAGGATGCCGACAAAGGCCGGCTTGGCCGCGTAGCGCGCGTCGCCGGCGTTGAGCAGCCGGCCGATCTCGGCGGCGAAGGCGCCAAAGTAATCGGCGCTGATCGGCCGGTTGCCGCCGACGTAGTGCAGGCTGTAATTCGCCAGCAGGCCGAGCGGCCGCTGGTCGGCGACGGCGCGCACGGCCAGCACGGCGACGTCCTGATCGACCGGCGCGGTCGGCACCGAGACGGCGGGATTGGCCTGGCCCGGGTTCATGCGCGCGCGGTCGGTGGTGCTGCCGAAGGGGTTTTCATAGGCCTGCCCCGGCTTCATGTGCCAGCGACGGTTGAAGACCTGGCTGGGGTCGCTGCCAAAGGCCCAGCCGAGTTCGGCCGGCTCCAGGTTCTTCACCGCCTGCGCGATGCCCTTGGCGATGAGGCCGGGCACCGTTTTCACATACTCGGGATCGGGATCGCTCTGGAAGGCCGGCGTCAGGGCCGCCGCCGAATGCGTGTGGGTGGCGGAGATGAGCAGGTGCTGCTTGGGGATGCCGGTCTCTTGCGCGGCCAGCTCCTTCGCCTGCTCACAGATCTCGCGCGGGATCAGGCAGGCATCGACGACGACAAAAACCAAGGCGCGTTTGCCATCGTGCAGGGCCAGGCAGCGCGCGTGCATGGGATCGGTGACGCGGTCCGCGAAGTTGCCCTTCATGCCGCCGTTGACCGGCGCGGGAAACTTCGTCGGCGAGATGTCCTGGGCAAAGGCCCCGGCGCGAAATTCAGCGCGGGCAGCCGCGGCAAAGGCAAGGAGCAGGAGGAGCGGCTTGAGCATGACCGGACAGCTACGCGTCCGGCAACGCTGAGTTTGCACCTCAGGCCTTGGGTTTGAGGAAGAGCACCTCGGCGCGCTCGATCCAGCCCTTGCGCAGGTCCAGGCGGAACCAGCCGTCGCGGTTCTTGCGCTGCAGGCGCACGCCCGAGCGCGGGCCGGGCTGCTTGAGATCGTGCTGCGTCCAGGTGCGGCCGTGGTCGCCCGACCAGATCAACCCATTCTGATAGGTCGAGGCCGGGGCGCAGTGGGTGGCGAGGAAGATGCCGTCCTGGAAGAGCATGTTGGCCGACTCGAACTCGGGGTTGAACAGCAGCACATGCTTGGAGCGATCGGCCAGGTCGCGCGGGTCGCAGCGGAAGATGCCGCGGTCCCAGCGTTTGGCGAGCGCCGGGCCATTGGCATCGGCGATCCAGTAGCACTGGCCGTCGATGAAGTTGATGCCTCCGGACTTGAATCGCGAATTGGCATCGACGCTGAGGATGACCTTCCAGTCCCAGCGGTCGCCCGCGGCGTCGTAGGTGCCACGCAGCCAGTGGCACTCCTTGCCGTGACCGCGGTCGATGTCGCCACTGCAGGCGTAGAAGGCGCGCTCGGCCGGGTTGTAGGTGACGTTATGGACGTGGCGGGCGATGACCGGATTGGCCGGGTCGCCGAGCAGGGGTGCGTCGGCCGGGGCTTTTTTCTGCTGGAAGTGCGGATTGACGCCGAAGCGGTAGGCGAGCTTGACGGTTTCGCCGCCGTCGACGGAGTAATAGAGGTTCACCGGCACGGCGCCGCCGAGCACGTTGCAGTAGTTGCCCCAGACCAGCATTTCCCGGCCATCGACGTCGAAGCAGTGCTCACCGTCGAGCGAGTGGAAGTACCAGCCGGGATTGGCCGGATCGACCGGCACATGTGGGCGGTAGGGCTGGCCGTCGGCGGTCTGAACGGTGATCTCGCGGTGGCTGCGCAGGTTGTCGGTGCTGAGGAAAAGCCGCTCGCGGGTGGCGAACAGGACGTTGCCGTTCTTGAGCAGGACGCTGAAGGTGAGGTTTTGCGCCTCGGCGAACTCGGCGCGATGCGGCCAGGTTTTGCCGCAGTCCTCGGAGAGCAGGATCTGCGTGCCCTGAAAGGCAAACATGCGGGCGTCGCGCTGGCTGTCGACGTAGGGTTCCTCCGGGCCGGGGATGCGCCAAAAAAAGTCTTCGGTTTCGCCCTCAAGGGCGGCGGCGGCCGGCAGGGCCAGGGCGGTGAGGCAGAACAGCAGCGGGAGCTTCATGACGAAGACACTACGGCGCGCGCCGCCCGGACCTTCCGTCGGCTCACTCCGGCGCGTTCGCCGCCAGCAGCTCGGGCAGCAGGCCGCGGCCGCGGTAGAACTCCGCTTCCGCCAGCCCGGCCTCGCGCAACCCGGCCTCGATCTCGGCCGCCGGCCGGACGCCGAGCACGTGATCGCGGATGAGCGCCGACTTGCGCGCCTGAATCGCCAGGAAGCCGGCATCGACCACCGGCGTCGCCGGGTAACGACCGGCGGCCTGGCCGTCGCGCAGCACCTGCTTGAAGGGCGCGCCGCTGCGCTGGGCCTCCTGCTTGGCGGCATTGACGCCGGCATACCAATCCTTGCAGGCGAGGCGGTAGTAGTCGCGCATGGCCTGCTTGTTGTGATGGATGATGAGGCGACGGCCGTCGACCTCGACGGTGCCGGTGGCGCGGAAGCTGTCGGCATCGATGGTGTCGACGAAGAACAGTTCCTCGCGGTCGACGGCGAACTCCCACTTCAAATCCCAGAGCTGCAGGCCGATCTCGTCGAGCAGGTCACGCACGGCCCAGGCGCCGAGCAGGGCCATCTTGATGGTGTCGGTGAAGTGCCGGGCGCTGAGGCCGGACATGAGCAGCGCCTCCTGCTTGGTGACGGCGCGGTCCTCGGGCTCGTACTTGCTGGTCAGGTCGAACACCGGCCGGTCGAGCATCTGCCAGGCGCGCATCGGTCCGGACAGGCCGAGCTCAACCTCGTAGGCGCGGCGCTCCTTGTCGGTGAGCGACTCGTACTTGCGCAGCACCGAGCTGCCGCTGGTGACGCCGAAGCGGACGATGTACTCGAGCGGCACCACGTACATGTCGCTCTGGTGAAACTGGGCGTAGTCGTGCACGAAGCTGCCCATGACCTGGCGCTGCGGCGGCCGGATCACCGGGAAGCGTTTGACGACGTTGTAGCGGCTCGGCTGCGCCGGCATGCCCTCGGTGGCGATGGCGCCGGTGGCGGCATCGAGCATGCCGAGGTGATGGGTGTGCGCCCCCTTTTCGAGCATGGCCTGCAGCGGTCCGTCGAGCAGCTCGTCGCGCCAGGCCTCGCCCAGACCCGACTCACGGCGAATGGCCGCGGCCACGCGTTCCCAGGTCTGCGACCGGCCGAGGCGCAGGTACATGGCATGGCGGAAGATCGCCCGGTTGAGGTCATTGCCCTCGATCTCGAAGATGCTGCCGACATCGAAGACCGAGCCGGCCGGTGTCGTCTCGCAAACGACGTAGCCGGGATGCTCCGGCACGGCATGCAGGTTCTGGACCGAGCCGCGGTAGACGGGCTCGCCCAGCTTCGAGAGATCGACGGCGGCGGGGACGGTGGCGGGATAGGACATGGGCGTGCCAAGCTGTCCGCCGGAAGCGGCGCTTTTCAAATCTTTCGTGCCCCGGCCCGCGCTTTCCCGGTCACGGCACGGCGGCGGCCAGCGCCTGGTCGAGGTCGGCCAGGATGTCGTCGATGTGCTCGAGGCCGATGCTCAGGCGCACCAGGTCGGGCGTGATGCCGCCGGCGGCCTGCTGCTCCTCGTTGAGCTGGCTGTGCGTCGTGCTGGCGCTGTGGATGGCCAGCGACTTGGCATCGCCGACGTTGGCCAGGTGCGAGAACAGCTGCAGGTGGTCGATGAAGCGCGCGCCGGCCTCGCGGCCGCCCTCGATGCCGAAGACCACCATGGAGCCGCCCTTGCCGCGCAGGTACTTCTGGCTGGCGGCGAACTGGGGATCGCCCTCCAGGCCGGGGAAGCGCACCCAGCGCACGCGCGGGTGCTGCTGCAGGTGCTTCGCCACGGCCAGCGCGTTTTCGCAGTGGCGCTCCATGCGCAGCGGCAGGGTCTCGATGCCCTGCAGCAGGAACCAGGAATTGTCCGGCGCGATGCAGGCGCCGAGGTTGCGCAGCGGCACGGTGCGCATGCGCAGGATGTAAGCGAGCGGCCGCAGCGGCTCGGGCAGATCGACGCCCCAGCGCAGGCCGTGGTAGCTCTGATCCGGGGTCGTGAACAGCGGGTGCCGGCCGGCGGCCCAGTCGAAGCGGCCGCTGTCGACCACGACGCCGCCGATGCCGGCGCCGTGACCACCGAACCACTTGGTCAGCGAGTGCACGACGATGTCGGCACCGTGCTCGATCGGCCGGGTCAGGTAGGGCGTGCTGAAGGTGCTGTCGACGATGAGCGGCAGGCCATGGTCATGGGCGATCTTGGCGATCGCTTCCAGGTCGGCGACCTCGAGCGCGGGGTTCGACACCGATTCGCAGAACAGCGCCCTTGTGTTGGCGTCGATCGCCTTGCGGAAGTTCTCCGGATCGTTCGAGTCGACCAGCTTCACCTGAATGCCGAGTGCCGGCAGGATGTCGTTGAACTGGGTGTAGGTGCCGCCGTACAGGTTGCGGGCGGAGACGATGTTGTCGCCGGCCTTGGCGAGGTTGATGATCGAATAAAACACCGCGCTGGTGCCGCTGGCCAGGGCCAGACCGCCCATCTCCGGCGCACCTTCGAGCAGCGCCACGCGCTTCTCCAGCACATCCGTCGTCGGGTTCATCAGGCGGGTGTAGATGTTGCCCAGCTCGCGCAGGGCAAACAGGTTGGCCGCGTGTTCGGTGTTCTTGAAGACGAAGCTGGCAGTGCGGTACACCGGCACGGCACGGGAACCGGTGGTCGGGTCGGGCTGCTGGCCGCCGTGGAGACAGAGAGTTTCGAGTTTCATGGTGGGATCGCGGGTGAAACGGGTTGGAACTCCTTCATAATCCCATCGCCCTGCCCTGTGCAATGCCAAAACCCCGCGGGTCGATGCCCCCTCTGTAGACGCGGGCAATGACCGCGTGGCTTTCGCGGGTCGATGCCCCGCACGACAGAAAGACCCCGCGCTGCTGGCAATGCCCTGCTTGCCGGCGCGGCAAAACCGTTGCATGCGTGCGCCTCCATGCCCGCCCGTCGCCCCGCCCCCCGCCGCTCCGCCAAGTCCCGTTCCGCCCCCCTGGAGGCGCCGCCCCTGCAGGCGCAGGTGCGCAGCCTCGGCAACGGCTTGGAAGTGCTGGTGCGCGAGGATCGCGAGCACCCGCTGGTCAGCGTCCAGCTCTGGGTCAAGGCCGGCAGCCTGCACGAGGGCGAATGGACAGGCGCCGGCCTAGCGCACTGCCTGGAGCACATGCTTTTCAAGGGCACCTGGAAACGCTCCGCCCAAGAGATCTCCCAGCAGATCCAGCAGCTCGGCGGTTCCGTCAACGCCTACACGACCTTCAACCGCACGGTGTACTACATCGACGGCCTCGCCGCCCACGCCGAGTCGTATTTGGAAATCCTCGCCGACATGGCCCGCAACTCCAAGCTCGACGCCGCCGAACTGGAAAAGGAGCAGGAGGTCATCCGTCGCGAGATGGCGATGTACGACGACGATCCCGGTTCGGTCGTCCAGGAACTGCTGCAGGCCACCGCCTTCCGCCAGCACCCGCTGCGCGAGCCGGTCATCGGTCACCGCGCCGTCTTCGACCAGGTGCGCCAGCCCGACCTCGCCGCCTTTTACCGCCGTCACTACGTGCCGAACAACTGCTTCGTCGTGCTCACCGGCGCCATCGATCCGGAGACGGCCTTTGCCGCCGTCGAACGCCTCCTGGGCGACTGGACGCGCGCACCGCGGGAAACACCGCGCCTGCCCGCCGAACCGGTGCAGCGCGGCCGCCGCGAAACCCGCCGCAACTTCGCCACCGAACTGACCCGCGTCATGCTCGGCTGGCCGGTGCCTGGCGAGGGCCATGAGGACAAGCCCGCCCTCGACGTGCTCGCCTTCCTGCTCGGCTCCGGCCGCAGCTCGCGTTTTTACCAGGAGCTGCGCGAGAAGCGCGGCATCGCCCACTGGGTCTGGGCCGGTGCCTGGGGCGCCCAGGAGTGCGGCCTGTTCGCCGCCGAGGCCGAATGCGATCCGAAGGACGAGGCCGCCTGCCGCGACGCCCTGCTGGAAGTGATCGAAACCTTGCAGGCACGAGGCCCCGCCAACGCCGAACTCGCCAAGGCCGTGCGCGCCACCATCGGCGGCCAGCTGCGCAGCCTGAGCACCACCAAGGGCCAGGCCGCCTCGCTCGGCCACGGCTGGCTCGCCGCCGGCAGCCTCGATTACGCCCGCCACTACCTGGACGCCGTGCGCGCGCTCACCCCGGCCCGCATCCGCGAGGTCGCCCAACGTTATCTCCTCCCCGCCGGCCTGACCACCGCCGTCGTCGGTCCCGAGGTCGAAACCTCGAAGGCCGCGTCGGCGACCCGCACAGGCAGCAGCGACATCGAACGCCACATTCTGCCCAACGGCCTGACCCTGCTGGTACGCGAAAACCCGCGCCTGCCGCTCGTCTCCATCCGCGCCGGCTTCCTCGCCGGCGTGCCGGCCGAGACCGAGGCCAACGCCGGTGTGACCATGCTCTCCGCTGGCCTGCTGCTCAAGGGCACCAAGAAGCGCCCTGCCGCGCGCATCGCCGCCGAACTGGAAAACCTCGGCGGCAGCCTGCACTGCAGCGCCGACGCCCACCGCTACGTGCTCGGTGCCGACGTCCTGCGCGGCGATGAAGCGCTCGCCGTGGAACTGCTCGCCGATCTCGCGCGCCAGGCCACCCTGCCGGCCGCCGGCCTTGCCGAGGTGAAGAAACGCCAGCTCGCCGGCCTGCAGGAGGAGTCGGAGGATCCGCTCACCGTCGCCCTGCGTCGCGCGCGCCGCGAGATCTTCACCGGCCTGCCCTTCGCGCGCACTGCCCTCGGCAGCGAAAAGTCCATCCGCGCCATCCAGGTCGCCGACTGCCGCGCCATGCTGAAGGACTCGCTGACCGGCGCCAACGGCGTCATCAGCATCGATGGCGACATCCGCGCCGCCGACATCCGCCGGCTCGTGCAGGCGCACTTTGGCAAGCTGCCGCGCGGCGAACGCCGGCCGGTCACGCTGCCCGCCGCCGCGCTGAAGAAGGAGGTCGCCAAACCCGGCCGCTGGCGCCAGACGCTCGACAAGGAGCAGGCCGTGCTGGTGGTCGGTTTCCGCACGCCCGGCCTGCACGATCCCGTGACCCAGGCGCTGACCCTGATCGACGAGGCCTGCAGCGACATGGGCAGCCGCCTGTTCAACCGCCTGCGCGAGGAACTCGGCCTGGCCTATTATGTCGGTGCCCAGCACTTCGCCGCGCTCGGCGCCGGCGCCTTCTACTTCTACATCGGCACCGATGCCGCCAAGCTCGACCTCGCCCGCACGGAGATGCTGCGCCAGGTCGCCGACCTCGCCCGCCGCGGCCTGAGCGCCGCCGAGATCGACCGCGCCAAGACCGCCTGGAAATCGTCCTGGCTGCGCTCGCAGCAGGGCACGGCCGCGCGCGCCGACGCCCTCGGCTGGAACGAACTCAACGGCCTCGGCCACGACCACTTCCAGAAGCTGCCGGGCCTGATCGACGCCGTCAGCGCCGCCGACATCCGTCAGGCGGCGAAGACCTGGTTCGGCAAGGACAAGGCCTTCATCGTCGAGGTGGTGCCGGAACCGGTCGCCTGACCGCGCCGCACCCGTCCATCACCCTTACGGAGCCGCCTTCAGCGGCGAATCGGCCGACAGGGTCACGGTCGCGCCCTTCTCGTGGTGGCTGAGCAGGAAGGCGGTGACTTCCACAACGCGCTGGATGCCGAGCTGCGGCTCCCAGGGCGGCATGCCCTTGGTGAGGTCGGGCGCGCCCTTGCGGATGATGTTGAGGATCTGGCTCGGGTTGCCACCGTGCTTCCACTCCTTGTCCTGCAGCGGCAGGCCGGGCAGCTTGGCACCGGCGAGGTGGGCGCTCAGGTCCGGCGCATGGCAGGCGACGCAGGTCGTGCTGTAGGTCGCCTTGCCGGCTTCGACCACCTTGGCATCCCTGGACATCTCCCAGAGCTTGTCGTCGTCGAGCGACGCCAGCTCCTGGTTGCGGTGCTCCTCGACGGCGGCAATGGCCTTCTCGATCTGGTCGACGTCGGAATCGCCGCGGCCGAGCTGGTAGTAGGCAACCCAGGCAATGACGAACCAGACCATGGTGATGTACCAAGTGAACAGCCACCAGTTCGGCAGCTTCTGATCGTATTCCTGAATGCCGTCGTAGACGTGCTCGCGCAGGACGGGACCGTTGTCGGGATTGGGATTGGCGGACATGGGGCTCATGATTCTCAGGTCTCTTGGCTCTTCGCTCTCAGCTCTCGGCTTCCTCCTCCAGCGGCAGGCGCGCCATCTGGTCGGCACGCTCCCGGCGCAGGGTCAGGGCGCGCACGACAAAGGACAGGAAGACCAGGGCCGTGACCCCGAAGGCGAGGTAGGGCACCCACTCGGCCCAGTTTTCATAGAGGACGCGCTTGTACATGGGCGGAGGCGATCAGGGGTTCTGGCTGACGGTCTTGCGATGGCTGTCGGGCAGGGCCGGCTGCAGCGGGAAGGGCACGCCCTGCGGGCTGAGTTTCTGCTCGACCTCGGGGGTGTCATACTTGCCGAGCTTCTGCAGGTAGGCGATGAGGGCGACGATCTGGGTGTCGGGCGCGGCGACCTTGCCCTGGGCCTTGAGTTCCTCGGCGATCTTCACCGCCTGCTCGAGTGCCTGCATCTTGATCTCATCGGCTGTCATCGCCGGATAGGGCACGCCGAGGCGGGTCATGACGGCGACCTTTTTCGGCAGGGTCTTCTGGTCGAACTTGTCGGTGAACAGGTGCGGGTAGGCGGGCATGTTCGAGCCGACCGAGGTCGAGCGCGGCTCCATCATGTGGTCGTAATGCCAGCTGTGCGGGTACTTGTCGCCAAGGCGGGCAAGGTCGGGGCCGGTGCGCTTGGAACCCCACTGGAAGGGATAATCGTAGATGCTTTCGCCGAGACGCGAGTAGTCGCCATAGCGCAGCACGTCAGGCAGCATCGTTCGGATCATCTGGCTGTGGCAGTTGTAGCAGCCCTCGCTGACGTAGATGTCGCGGCCGGCAAGCTCGAGCGGGGTGTAGAGCTGCTGGATGCGGTCCTCGACGTTCTTCGCGCGGTTGACGGTGACGGTCGGGATGATCTGGATCAGACCGCCGAGGGCGACGGCGACAAAGGTCAGCACGGTGAAGGGCAGCCAGTTGTTGAGCAGGCTGTCATACCAGCCCGACCAGCGGTTGTGCGACTCGCGGAACTTCTTCACGGCGATGACGCAGAAGACACCCGCGCAGAGCAGCGCGGCGACGTCGGCACCGGGCGGCAGAAAGAGCCAGGCGAGCACCAGGAACATGCCGGCGCAGAAATAGGTGACCGGGTCGTTGAGGAAGGTGTCCTTCATGCCCATCGTGTCCTTGGCACCGCGCTCGATGACGGCGACCTCGCGCGTTTCCACGACGGCTTTGCCCTTGCGCATGGTCAGCCACAGGTTGACGGCCATGAGCAGGAAGCCGGCGAGGTAGAGCGTACCGCCGATGACGCGGAAGCCCATCATGGCGCGGATCGAGGTGAGGGTCTCGATGAAGTTCGGGTACACGAGCGCCGTGCCCTGGGCGTTGGTGGCATTGAGCATCAGGCCCTGCATGATGCCGGACACCCACATCGAGGCGACGTAGAGCAGGATGCCGATGGTGGCGATCCAGAAGTGGAAGTTCGCCCAGGCCACCGAGTGCAGGCGCGCGCCGTACAGCTTGGGCGTCAGCCAGTAGAACAGGCCCGCGGCCATCAGGCCGTTCCAGCCGAGCGCGCCGGCGTGCACGTGGCCGATGGTCCAGTCGGAGTAGTGCGACAGGGCGTTGACTGCGCGGATCGACAGCAGCGGCCCCTCAAAGGTGGACATGCCGTAGAAGGTGATGGCGGCGATGTAGAATTTCACCACCGGATCGGTGCGCAGTTTGTCCCAGGCGCCGCGCAGGGTGAGCAGGCCGTTGAGCATGCCGCCCCAGCTCGGCGCCCAGAGCATCAGGCTGAAGAACATGCCGAGCATCTGCAGCCACTTCGGCAGGGCGGTGTTGAGCAGGTGGTGCGGGCCGGCCCAGATGTAGATGAAGACCAGCGACCAGAAATGCACGATGGACAGCCGGTAGGAGTAGACCGGACGCTCGACCGCCTTCGGCAGGAAGTAGTACATGATGCCGAGAATCGGCGTCGTCAGGAAGAAGGCGACGGCGTTGTGGCCGTACCACCACTGCACCAGGGCGTTTTGCACGCCGGCGAAGACCGTGTAGCTGTGGGTCCAGGAGGTCGGGATCGACAGGTGATTGACGATGTACAGCATCGCCACGGTGATGATGGTGGCGATGTAGAACCACAGGGCCACGTAGAGCGAGGGCTCATTGCGCTTGGCCAGGGTCCAGAAAAAGTTCACCGCGAACACCACCCAGATGAGGGCGACGGCGATATTGATCGGCCAAATCAGCTCGGCGTACTCCTGGCCGCGGGTCAGGCCGAGCGGCAGGGTCACGGCCGCGGCGACGATGATGAGCTGCCAGCCCCAGAAGTGGACGTTGCTGAGGAAGTCCGAGGCCATGCGCGCCTTGCACAGGCGCTGGGTCGAGTAGTAGATGCCGGCGAACATCATGTTGCCGACAAAGGCAAAGATGACCGCGTTGGTGTGCAGCGGGCGCAGGCGTCCGAAGGACAGCCAGGAGGCGAGGTTGAGCTCGTGGAAGTTGAGCTGCAGGGCGATGAACACGCCCGCCAGCATGCCGACCGCACCCCAGATGATGGAGGCGATCATGAAGCGGCGGACGGAACGATCGTCGAAAGTGACGGTGGTCTTGGCGGCGGAGGCGGGGGTCATGACAGAGTGGGAGAGGGGCAGCTCAGCGGCGGGGGGCGTCCGCGCCAGGGTCGGTGTCGAGGGGAAGCAGGGCCATCTGTTCGACGGATCGCCGCTGGCGCTGCGAGCGTTCGGCAAAGAACAGCACCGCAAAGAGCACGGCAAAGGCCAGGCTCATAAAAATGGTGACAGCGAAAACTTCCATGGTGCCCCAACCATGCCCCGGCCTGCCATCCGCGCAATCCGCCCGTTGCTTTAGGCTGCCCGAATCTTGCTTTCGCGATCAAAAAACCCTGCACACCTGATCCGCCCGCTCGCGCTCCTGCTCGCCACCGCCTCCGTCGTCCTGGCCGACGGCCCCAAGGACAACCTTGCCGACAACGTCCGGCCCATCCCGCCGCCCGGGATCGAGGTGCCGGCCGCTGAGGCCGAAGCCCTGCAGGCGGAACTCGCCAAGCTGCGTGCCGCGATCGACGAGGCCGCCACGGCCCAGGAAAAGAACCCGCGCCTCGCCGACCTGCTGCCCGACGTGGAGATCCACCATAAGGCGGTCGACTGGGCGCTGCGCTACGGCGAAGTGCACAAGGCCGGTGAACTGAAGGCCGCACGCGAAGTGCTCGCCGAAGGCCTGGAGCGCGCATCCCAGCTCAAGGAGGGCCGCGCGCCCTGGACCACCCAGAAGGGCCTCGTCGTGCGCGGCTACCGCTCGAAGATCGACGGCTCGGTGCAGCCCTATGGCATGGTCGTGCCGGAGAGCTACAGCGGCGCGCCCGCGCGCCTCGATGTCTGGTGCCATGGCCGCGGTGAAACCCTCAGCGAACTGGCCTTCCTCGACCAGCGCCGCAAGCAGGCCGGCCAAGTCACCCCCGCCGGAGCGCTGGTCCTGCACCCCTACGGCCGCTACTGCTGCGCCAACAAGCTCGCCGGTGAAATCGACCTGCTCGAAGCCCTCGACCATGCCGCCAAGTTTTACGCCATCGACCAGGACCGCCTGGTGATGCGCGGCTTCAGCATGGGCGGTGCCGCCGCCTGGCAGTTCGCCGTCCACTATGCCGACCGCTGGTGCGCCGCCAACCCCGGTGCCGGCTTCTCGGAGACGCCGGAGTTTTTGAATGTCTTCCAGACCGAGGATGTGTCGTCGGTGCCCTGGTACCAGCAGACCCTGTGGAAGTGGTACAACGCCACCGACAGCGCCCTCAACCTCTTCCACTGCCCGACGGTCGCCTACAGCGGCGAACTCGACCGCCAGAAGCAGGCGGCCGACATCATGGAAAAACACCTGCGCGCGGAGGGCATCGACCTGGTCCACCTCATCGGTCCGCAGACCGCCCACAAGATCCACCCGGATTCGCTCGTCGAGATCGAGCGCCGCCTCGCCGAGATCGCTGCCGTCGGCCGCGAGCGCATGCCGCGCGAGGTCCACTTCGCCACCTGGTTCCTGCGCTACCACCGCATGCACTGGGTGCAGCTCGACGCCCTAGAGCAGCAGTGGCAGCGCACCCGCGTGCACGCCGAGCTCACCGGCCCGGCCGAGGTGACGGTGAAAACCCAAAACGTCGCCGCCCTCACCCTCGACATGGCGCCCGGCCACTGCCCGCTGAGCGTGCGCACGGCGCCGGTTGTGGTCATCGACGGCACCCGCCTCGAAGTCACCCGGCCGAAGTCCGACCGCTCCTGGCGCGTGCACCTGCGCCGCAGCAACGGCAAATGGCAGCAGGCCCTGCACGCCCATGAAGCCGGCGTGCTGGCGAAGAAACATGGCCTGTCCGGACCCATCGACGATGCCTTCCTCGACCGCTTCCTTTTTGTCCGCCCGACCGGCCAGCCGCTCCATGAAAAAACCGGTGCCTGGGCCAAGGCCGAACTCGAGCGCGCGATTTTTGAATGGCGCCGTCAGTTCCGCGGCGACGCCCCCGTGAAGGCCGACACCGAGATCACCGATGCCGACCTCGCCTCCAGCCACCTCGTGCTCTGGGGCGATCCGCAGAGCAATGCCGTGCTGAAGAAGATCCTCGCCAAGCTGCCCATCGAGTGGACCGCGGAAAAGCTGGTCGCCAACGGCAAGACCTACGAGGCCGCCAGCCACGCGCCCGTACTGGTCTTCCCGAATCCGCTCAATCCGGAGAAGTACATCGTGATCAACAGCGGCTTCACCTACCGCGAGTACGACTACCTCAACAACGCCCGCCAGGTGCCGAAGCTGCCCGACTGGGCGGTGATCGATCTGTCCAAGCCGAAGACCAGCCAGGCGCCCGGCGGCCTCGCCGACGCCGGCTTCTTCGACGAGGCCTGGCAGTGGCGGAAGGGCGACGGACGCTAACCGCCGCCATCCAGGCGCGGCCGCGCCGCGTAACCCGGGAAATGCGCCGCTTCATGCCCCTGCTCGCCGCCTTCTTCTCCAGCCTCTTCGGTGCCGCCCAGGCCGGCTCCGGGGAGCGGGTCGACCGCCCCGCCCCCGAGGTCACCGGCCTCAACCAGGACGGCAAGGAGGTGCGCTTTGCCGAGGTCTATGCCAAGGGGCCGACCGTGGTGTTTTTTTATCCCAAGGCCAACACCCCGGGCTGCACCGCCCAGGCCTGCTCGCTGCGCGACGCCTTCGCCGAACTCCAGCAGCAGGGCGTGCAGGTGCTCGGCGTCTCCACCGACGGCGCCGAGGCCCAGCAGAAGTTCAAGACCCAGCACCGCCTGCCCTACGACCTCATCGCCGATCCCGAGGGCAAGATCCTCGCCGCCTTCGGCGTCGGCAAGGTGCTCGGCCTGCTGCCCTTCGCCTCGCGCCAGTGTTTTCTGATTCAAAACGGCCGCATCGTCTGGCACGACGCCAGCGCTTCCACCGCCACCCAGGCCGATGACATCCGGCGGGTGCTGAAAGAGGGCCAGTGATCCCCGCGGGCCGATCCGCCTTCTGTAGACGCGGGCAGTGACCGCGTGACTCCCTGCGGGTCGATGCCCCGTCTGTAGGCGCGGGCAATGACCGCGTGGATTCCGCGGGTCGATGCCCCGCACTACAGCCAATGCCGGCAGGTCGATGCCCCGCTCTAACGGCCCTCTCCGCCCTTGGCTCCCTGCTCTGTGCCCAAGCCTCACAAAAGGCTGTTCAGGTTTCGCGCCACCTGCTAAGCGTGTGGGCTCCAACGCGTACCCTCCCTTCCATGAACCGCCGCCACTTCCTCGCCAGCAGCCTCGGCCTTGCCGCCGCTTCTCCCCTCGCCGCCATCGGCCCGATCCAGCGCGCCGGCCAAAGCCGCATGCAGATTGGCGTCGCTGCCTACAGCTTCCGCGAGGCCTTCCAGTGGAGCCGCGGCAAGGAGCAGAAGGTGACGGGTCGCAAGCCCTGGAGCATCCTCGACTTCATCGACTGGTGCGCCGATCACAACGTGCCGGGCGCCGAGGTGACCAGCTACTTCTTCCCGCCCGATGTCGACAACGCCTTTCTGCTCGAAGTGCGCCGCCATGCCTACCTGCGCGGCGTCCAGCTCGCCGGCACCGCTGTCGGCAACAACTTCGCCCTGCCCAAGGGTCCCAAACTCGACGAGCAGATTGCCGACGTGAAAAAGTGGATCGATCACGCCGCCGTCATGGGCGCGCCCCACATCCGCGTCTTCGCCGGTCCGGTGCCCAAGGACCTGTCCATCGAAGAGGCGGTCGCCAACTGCACTGCCGCCTACCAGGAATGCCTCGATCACGCCGGCAAAAAGGGTGTCTTCCTCGGCCTGGAAAACCATGGCGGCATCGTCGCCGAACCCGACAACCTGGTGAAGATGGTGCGCGACGTCAACAGCCCCTGGGCGGGCATCAACTTCGACAGCGGCAACTTCCACACCGAGGATCCCTACGGCGACCTGGCCAAGATCGCCCCCTACGCGATCAACGTTCAGCTCAAGATGGAGATGCGCGCCAAGGGTGTCGAACGCAACCAGCCGGGGGAACCGACCGACATCCCGCGCCTGCTGAAGATCCTGCGCGAGGCCAACTACCAGGGCTGGTTCACGATTGAGTTCGAGGAGAAAAAGGATCCCTTCGTCGAGGTGCCGAAGATCGTCGAACGCCTGCGCCCGCTGCTCGCCTGAGCCCGACGACCATGAAAACCTGGTTGTTGCTGCCGCTCTGCCTGCTCGCCTCCGTCCGTGCCGAACTGACGGAGGAGCAGCGGCGCGTGCCGCTGGAACAACCGCCCGCCGATCCCGCCGCGGCGAAGATCGTGCTGGTGGCGGGCGCCCCCAGCAACCGGCCCGGCCAGCACGAGTACTTCGCCGGCTGCGCCCTGCTCATGGACTGGTTCAAGACGGTGCCGGGCGTCGCGCCGGTCTTGGTCGCCGAGGGCTGGCCACGCGACGCCTCGGTCTTCGACGGCGCCCGCTCGGTGCTGTTCTTCCACGACGGCGGCAGCAAGCTGCCCTTCCTGGAACCAGCGCGACTCGAACGCCTGCGTGCCCTTGCCGCCGCAGGAACCGGCTTTGCCGTCCTGCACCAGGCGGTCGATTGCCCGCCGGAGCTGGCCGACGACTTCAAAAACTGGTTCGGCGCGGCCTTCCAGAGCGACATCGGCTGCCGCGGCCACTGGGACGTGCGTTTTGCCAGTCCGCCCGCCCACGCCATTACGCGCGGTCTGACCTCCTTCGAACTGCTCAAGGACGGCTGGCTGTACAACCTGCACTTTGCCCAAACCGGCGTCACGCCCCTGCTCACCTCTGCCATGCCGGACAGCAGCCGCAAGACCGCCGACGCCAAGGCCCACGCCGGCCGCGAGGAGGTGGTCGCCTGGGCCTACGAACGCCCCGGGGGCGGCCGCAGCTTCGGCTTCACCGGCTGCGACCTGCATGCCAACTGGGCCGAGCCCAACCAGCGGCGCCTGCTGCTCAACGCCCTGCTCTGGACCGCGCATCTGCCCGTGCCGGCTGAGGGTGTTGCGTCGACGGTGAGCGCCGAAGACCTGAAAAAAAACTGGGATCGCAAGGTCTTCCTCAAGAAAGCCGCCGGCAAACAATAGACTCGACCCACGGGACTTAAGGCGTAACATTCACAGGGCTGCTGCGTCTTCCCTGTTGAACCGATGTTTCGCCTGCTCGCCATCCTCCTTGTCCTGACCGCCCAGGCCCTGCCTGCGCCGGTCTTGGCGGCGTGGTGCGCCGAACCCGACGCCTGTGCCTGCTGCGCGGGTGCCTGCCCGTGCTTGGAGCCGGTCGAGGAGTCAGCGCCGCCGCTGGTACCCGCCCCCCTGCGCGAGCCAGCCCCCCGCTGGCAGGCATCGCTGCCGCCGGTGTGGCAAGCCCTGCCGACCGTCCGTTCATGGTCGCCCGCCACCCGTCCGCCCCCGCGCGGCACGGATCCGCCCGGACGCGGCACCGCGGGTGTCCGCCTGCAGGCGCTGCTCGGCGTGTTTTTGCATTGAGAAGGGCTCACGCCCTGCGCCCGCCGCCCGCACCCGCGGGGCTCTCGGCGCGCGTCGCTCCGTCAACCCCAGACGCTCCATGCCCATGCACCGCCTGCTTCTTTCCCTGCTCTTCCTGCCCCTGCACGCCACCCTGGCCTGCGACACCTGCCAGACGTCGACCGCCCGGCGCGGCCGCGTCGTCGAATACGACCTGCACATCGCCGAACAAACCGTCCGTCCCGCCGGTCGCGCCGTGCGCGGCCTGACGATCAACGGCGGCATCCCCGGCCCCGTGCTGCGCTTCCGCGAGGGCGACTTCGCCCGCATCCGCGTCCACAACGACCTCAAGAACGAGGAGACCTCGACCCATTGGCACGGCCTGCTGCTGCCCAACGTCCAGGACGGCGTGCCGCATGTCACCACGCCGCCGATCCGGCCCGGCCAGACCCACACCTTCGAGTTCGACCTGCGCCACAGCGGCACCTACTGGTACCACTCGCACACGCATTTCCAGGAACAGAGCGGGGTGTACGGCGCCATCGTCGTCGAGCCGCGCGGGGGCGAACCCGTGAGGGCCGACCGCGAGCACGTGCTCGTCCTGTCCGACTGGACCGACATCGACCCTCACGAGGTCATGCGCCTGCTCATGCGCGGCAGCGATGCTTTCGGCCTGATGCGCCGCAATGCCCAGTCGATCCTTGGCGCCTGGCGCGCCGGCCGCCTGAAGGATTACTTCCAGCGCGAGTGGGATCGCATGCCGCCGATGGACATCTCCGACGTCGGCTACCATGCCTTTCTGATCAACGGCCAGCGCCAGGTCCGGCTGGAGGGGCGACCCGGTGAACGCCTGCGCCTGCGCCTCGTCAATGCCTCGGCCGCAAGCTACTTTTACCCGCACGCCTCCTCCGGCCCGATGACCATCGTCGCCGCCGACGGTCCACCCGTCGAGCCGGTCGCCGTCGACCGCTTCCTCATGGCCATCGCCGAGACCTACGACGTCCTCGTCACCGTGCCGCCCTCCGGTCAGTATGAACTGCGCTTCACCGCCCAGGACGGCAGCGGCCATGCCTCGGCCTTTTATGGCGAGGGCAGCCTGACGCCGGCCAGCGACCCGCCGCGTCCGAACCTGTACCAGATGAACGACATGCTGCGACTGGCGCTCGACGAACAGAAGGACGACCCGCGCGCCTCGCTGGAACTGCCGCGGCCCGGCTCGCCGTACCGACTGCTGCGCGCGCCCGCCGACACGACCCTGCCGGCCCAGCTGCCGCGGCGGCGCATCACCCTGCATCTCACGGGCGACATGAACCGCTACATCTGGGGGTTCAACGGCAAGACCATCGCCCAGGATCCCTACATCCCCATCCGCAAGGGCGAGCTGATCGAGCTCGAACTCATCAACGACTCGATGATGCATCATCCGATCCATCTGCACGGCCACTTCTTCCGCCTGCTCATGGGCCAGGGCACGCGCTCACCGCTCAAGCACACCGTCGACGTGCCGCCGATGAGCCGCCGCCTGATCGAGTTCGAGGCGAACGAGGACAAGGATTGGATGTTCCACTGCCACATCCTCTACCACATGATGAGCGGCATGGCGCGGGTGTTCCGCTATGAAACGCCCATGGCCACACCGCCAGCCGCGCCAGCGTTCGCCGCCGGCCACGCATCCACCGGCGGGTCCGCGATGGATCCGGCCGACCACAGCCTCGGCCATGCCGCCGGTCTCGGCGAACACGCGCACGACATGGCCTACGTCTGGGGCGCCGCCTCGATCCAAAGCCATCTGAGCGAGGGCCTGCTCACCTGGATGAATCCGAAGAACGACCTGCAGCTCGCCTGGGAGGTTGGCTGGGAGGGCGTGGACAAGCCCGAGTACGAGGTGGACGCCCTCTACCAGCGCTACTTCAACCTCAACTTCCAGGCCTTCGCCGGCGCGCGTTTCACCAACCAGGAGGACGCGGAAAACCGCGCCCTGGCAGGGATCAACTACCGACTGCCCCTCTCAGTCTGGGTGAATGCCACGATCGACAGCGAGGGCGACGGCCGTTTCACTCTGTCGAAATCCTTCCGACTCAGCTCCCGGCTCTCGGTCTGGGGCGAGGTGTTTTACGACACCGGCAGCGAGTGGGAATGGACTGCCGGGGCCGACTGGACCCTCAACCGCCACGCCTCGCTCATCGCCCAGTTCCACTCCGACTACGGCCTCGGCGCCGGCGTCCTGCTGCGCTTCTAACCCGCCATCTCCCATCTCCTATCTCCAATCCAACATCCCATGAAAACCGCACTCCACACCACCCTGCTCGTCCTCGCCACCGCCGGCCTGTTCGGCCTCACCTCCTGCTCCAGCACCGCCGGTGCCAAGCCCTACCCGCTCGATGTCTGCCTCGTCAGCGGCAACGAACTCGGCAGCATGGGCAAACCCGTCACCTTCGTCCACGAAGGTCAGGAAGTGAAGCTCTGCTGCCGTCCCTGCCTCGACGACTTCCAGGCCGACCCGGACAAGTACCTCGCCAAACTGCGCTGAATCTGTGGCCCGCGGCCGGTTCGCCGGCAGCGGGCCGCCGATTTTTCTCGATCTGGCACAGCGCCTTCTGTTAGGCTGGCTGTCATGTCCACTCCCGGCTCCGGCTCGTCCCCAGGGATGTGGCAGCCGCCGGCATTGACCGAGATGCAGGCCTGGCTGCCGCAGTATCAGTTCCTCGAACTGATCGGCCGCGGCGGCATGGGGGCGGTGTACAAGGCCGTGCAGGTTTCGCTCGACCGACCGGTCGCCGTCAAGGTGCTGCCGGCCGCGATGCTCGGCGGCGAGGACAGCAGCTATCCGGAACGCTTCAAGAACGAGGCGCGCATGATGGCGCGCATGAACCATCCGGCCATCGTCAACGTCTACGACTTTGGCGAGACCGCTTCCGGCCTGCTGTACTTCGTCATGGAGTTCATCGACGGTACCGACGTGGCGCAGATGATCGCCGCCCAGGGCCGGCTGCCGGAACCCTACGCCCTGTCGATCACCGCCCACGTCTGCGCGGCCCTGCACTACGCCCACAGCCACGGCGTCATCCATCGCGACATCAAACCCGCCAACATCCTCATCAACATCGAGGGCGCGGTCAAGGTCGCCGACTTCGGCCTCGCCAAGCAGGATGACGCCACCCAAAGCAGCCTGACCCAAACGAACATGGCCATGGGCACGCCGGACTTTGTCGCCCCCGAAGCCCTCATCCCCGGCATCCCGCTCGATGGCCGCGCCGATCTGTATGCGGTCGGCGTCATGCTCTACCAGATGCTCACCGGCGAAATCCCGCGCGGCATCTGGACCATGCCCGGCCTCAAGCACGGCACCGACCCGCGCTTCGACGCCATCATCGCCAAGGCCATGCAGACCGACCGCGAAACGCGCTACCAAAGCGCGGCGGAACTGCGCCGGGATCTCGATTCCATCCTGACCACCCCGCGCGAGCGCTGGCAAAAACAGCAGGCCGCCCGCATGGCCGCCACCCCACCCGCCACCGAGGCCCCTGCCGTCGAGCCGGCGGCCCCGGCCAGGGCGCCGAACCTGGGCTTGTGGCTCGGCCTCGGCTCCGCTGCCGCGCTGGCCGTGGCCGTGGCCGTGTACTTTCTCTTCACCCCCGAAGCACCCACCCGCGCCACGCCGACGGCCCCACCCTCCACCGCGAGCAGACCGGTCGCTCCAACCGCCACGCCTCCGGCCACCCCACTCGCCGCCGAAGCGCCGACAGCCATGCCGGCCAGCAAACCGGAACCCGCGCCCCCCGTGGCCGCGGTCCCCGAACCGGAGCCGCCGGTGCTGGCAACGCACGACCTGCTCGCCCTGGCCACCCCACCAGCAGGGTGGTCGCGCGAAGGCCCGGTCCTGATTCATGCCGGCGTCAGCAAACCGGCCGTGCTGACCTCGGCCCTGCAGGTCGCGAGCGAGGATTACAGCCTTGAACTCCGTGCCCGCCGACTCGCCGGCGGCGCGGCCCTGCACCTGCAACTGCCGCTCGCGCCGGACCGCCACCTGTCGCTGGTGTTCAATGCCCCCGGCCAACCCCTGCTGGCGGCCGCCGCGACCTCGACCTGGCAGACGCTGGAGGAGGCCCTGCACCTGAGCGTGCGCGTCACCCGGCTTCCGGACGGCAGCGACCGCGTGCAGGTGCATCGCCTGGACCGATCCGGCCCGCCACTGCTCGACTGGAGCGGGCCGCTGCAGGAACCGCCTCCGGCCGACCCCGCCGGCTTGGTGCTGCGGGCCCCCGAGGGCGGCTACACCATCGAACGCTGGCAACTGCGCCTGCACCAGGGCAGCGCGCGGCCCTTGCCGCAGGCGACGCCGCCCCCTGCCGAGCCGGCTTCCGCCGTCATGGCGACCGCCGCGCCGGCCCCTCCGGCACCCGCCGCGCCGCCGGAACCCGCCGACCCGCGTTTGGCTCAACTGGCCGCGGGCTTCCAAGCCCGCTACGACCGCGAAGCGGGCGGCCCCCACCGTGCGGCAGTCGCCGCCCTCGATCAGAGTTACGTCGCCAACGGCCTGGCGCGGGCGCGCGCGACCGCCCAGCAGCGCGGTCTGCTCGACGAAGTCACCCGGCTGGAAGAGGAAAAGCAGCGCGTGCAGGACGGCGTCCCCCTGCCGCCGGCCGACCTCGATTCGCTGCCGGAATCCCTGCGCCAGCTGCGCGCCACCTACCGCACGGCGCGCGCCCGGATCGACGCCGAGCATGCCCGCAAGGCCGCGCCACTGTACGACCTCTACCTCGGCGCCCTCGACGCCTACATCGTCGAACTGACCAAGGCCGACCAAATTGCGCGGGCGCAGCAGGTGCAGGCGCAGCGCGAGGCCATCGCCCAGCGCCGCGCCGCCCTGACCAGTGTCGAAGCGCCGGTCGCGGCCGCCGCCGCCGCCGCTGAAGCAACCGCTGCCCCGCCGGCGAACCTCTCGGTGGCGCCCGAAGCCCTCGCCCCGGTGGCCAAGGCGGCGTTCACACGCGAGTTGATCGAGTGGATGAAGAAGCGCACCAACTACCGCCTCGGCTATTTGGACGGCGGCACCCGCCGCCAGGTCAACCGCGACAGCGTCGCCGAGCTGCCCAGATCCCCCGATCTCTGGCTGATTGACAACGGCAACGAGGGCGGTGAGCCGCTCAATCCAAGCTGGCTGGAGGGGCAGACCGACCTCGAGCAGCTCCACCTCTGGCAGTTGCAAGAGTTCCCCTCGCCGGCCGTGCTGCGCGGCATGAAAAAACTCGAGCTCCTGCGCCTCACCGGCCAGCAAGGTTTGCTGGACGATGCCGCCATGCGCCTGTTCCCGCCGTTGCCCGCCCTCCGGCAGTTGGACATTAAGGGGGCCTTCGGCCAACTCGGCCTGCAGATCCTGTGCGAGCGCTGCCCAGAACTGGAGCGCCTTGCCCTCAGCGCCTGCCAGTTCGAGGCCGGCGGCATGGCCGCCCTGAAGCGACTGAAAACCCTGCGGCATCTCACCTGCGACGGCGTGCGCGCACCCGTGGCTGAATTCACGGTCCTCGCGACGCTGCCCAAGCTGGAAAGCCTCGTCATCGCCAACCAGCCGCTCACCGGCCTTCAGCTCGCCGGCAGTCCCTCCCTCACCCACCTCGACCTCAGCAGCGCGCGATTGAGCGACGCCGAAGCCGCCAGCCTCAGCGGCTTCAGCAAACTCACCCAGTTGCGGCTGGTCGGCAACAGCCTGACCGACGCCAGCCTGCCGGCCCTGCGCGGCCTGACCCGACTGGAAACGCTCGATCTGGGCAACAATCCGATCACCGGCGCGACGCTGGGCGAACTCGCTGCCCTGAAAAATCTGGTCGACCTGCGCCTGGCGGGCAGCCAGTTGCGCAGCGAAGCCCTGCGACAGCTGCCGCCGCTGCCGGCCCTGCGGCGGGCCATGTTCGACAACATCACCGGGTTCGACGACGCGGCGGCCGCCGCCCTCGCCGGCTCAAAAAACCTCGACGCCCTCAACCTCAGTGCCACCACCATGGGCGACGTCGGTTTGCAGGCCCTGTGCAATGAACTGCGCGCGTTGACCCACCTCAACCTCGCCGCCACCCGCGTCACCGACGCCGGCCTGCCGGCCCTGCGCCGCCTGGGCGTGCTCGATTCGCTGGTGCTCGATCAAACAGCGCTGACCGATGAAGCCGTCGAGCCCCTGAAAAAACTCGTCACCCTGCGCTCCCTGTCCGTGCGCGGCACCCGCCTGACACCGGCCGGCGTGGAGGCGCTGCGCAAGGCCCTGCCGCAGTGCGCCATCCAGGCCGACTGACCGCGCTCTTCCGCAGTCGCCATTGAGACAGCCTTGGGTCGCACAGACGCGGCAGGTCAGGCGGAACCGGCAACGCCAACCGCCTGAGTCATTCGAATGCAAAGGGCCGTGGAGCAGGATCCAGAATGGGGTGAATGCTCCATGGCGTTACCACAGCACGTCAGGCAGCATGGTCGTCGGCAGAGGCAACCCGCCGAAGCCTCAACCCAAACTTGAGATCCAAAACCTTATGAAACGGCTCACCCTCTCCACCCTTGCCCTCACGATGGCCCTGGCCGTCCTCTTTCCCATCACATCGCCCTCTGCCGAGCCTGTGGAGGAAAAGAGGGGCTCCAAAATGATGGCGCACTGCGAAAAAATGAAGGAGCAGAAGGCGAAAATGAAGGCCGAAATGAAGGCTCAGGATGCCGAGCTCACCGCTCTCGCCGCCAAGATGAACAGCGCCCCGGCGGACAAGAAAGTGGATGAGATGGCCGCCCTGGTCACCCACATGCTGGAACAGCGAATCGCCATGGGTGCGCGCAAGGCCAAGATGGAGGAGGAAATGATGGCCCACATGACGAAGCACATGGAAATGGGCAGGGGCTCCATGGCCAAGTGCCCGATGATGAAGGGCATGAACCGCAAATCAGCGGAGGCAAACAAAGACCTTCCCGAAACGAAAAACTGAGCATTGAAAACGCCCAACCCTCACGGGCAGTCGCAGTTCAGGCAGCCGTGCGTGGCGCAGGCGCGGCAGGTGCGCTCCACCTGCTCGCGCAGGCGGCGACGCGCGCGCAGCAGGCGCACGTTGACCGTGTTGACACGCTCGCCGGCCGCGCGCGCCAGTTCGCTGGCCGACTCGCCCTCGAGATCGACCCGGCGCAGCAACTCGGCATCGGCCTCCGGCAGGGCCGGCAGCAGTTTCAGCACGCACTGGCAGACGTCCGCGACCTGCTCCGGTTCGAGGGTCTCCGGCAGTTCCACGGCGAGTTGGGCCAGCGCCTGATCGCGCGTCGTGCGCCGCCGGTGGGCATCGATGATGGCGTGGCGCAGCACCCGGTAAAACCAGGTCACCGCGCCCTCGGCATTATCGGGCACCTGCTCGGCCTTGAGCGCCTTGAGCAGGCAGTCCTGGACGAGGTCGGCAGCCAATTCCGGATCGCCGGTGCGGGAACGCACAAAACCGACGAAGGCCTCCAGGTGCTCCAGCAGCGGCGAGGTGGACATGTGGGCAAGTCTGCCACAGATTTCTGCAAAGTCCCGCGGTAACACTTTTGCCCCTGCCGCGTGGACAGGGATGCGGCGACCGCCGCCCACATCGCCATGAAGCCCGAATCCCACGACACCGCCTCCTGCTGCCACACTCCCCAACCGGAGCCGGCCCCCTCCTGCTGTCACAAGCCGACCCCCAAACCCGCCTGCTGCCACGAAGCCCCACCGCCGCCCTGCTGCCACGGCGGACACGGCGCCCATCACCACGATCCCGCCATCCGACCCTCGGCAACGGCGAAGTACTTCTGCCCGATGTGCCCCGGCGTCGAATCGGACCGGCCCGGTGCCTGCCCGAAGTGCGGCATGGCCCTGGAACGCAACCCGGCCTTTGGCCCCGCCGAGGACGGCGAAGACGATGCCGAATTGCACGACATGCAGCGCCGCTTGATCTGGAGTTCGCTCCTGACCCTGCCGGTCTTCGTCCTCGCCATGGCCCACCTGGTGCCGGCCTGGCGCCATGCCGAGTGGGCCGACGGCACCGTCGCGCGCTGGCTGCAGTTCATCCTCAGCACACCGGTCGTGCTCTGGGCGGGCGCGCCCTTCTTCGCCCGCGCCTGGCTGTCGCTCCGCCACCGCAGCGCCAACATGTTCACCCTCATCGCTCTCGGCGTCGGCTCGGCCTGGGCCTTCAGCGCGGCGGTGATGCTGGCACCCCAACTCTTCCCGGCCAGCCTCGCCGCCGAACACGGCCACCTGCCGCTCTACTTCGAGGCGGCGGCGGTCATCCTGGTGCTGGTCCTGCTCGGCCAGGTGCTCGAACTGCGCGCACGCGCGCGCACCGGCGGCGCCCTTCGCGAACTGCTCGGCCTGCAGCCGAAGACCGCGCGGCTCGTGACGGCGGAGGGCGACCGCGAGGTGCCGCTCGATGAGGTGCAGCCCGGCGACCGCCTGCGCGTGCGCCCCGGCGAAAAGCTGCCGGTCGACGGCCGCGTGCTGGAGGGCCTCAGCCATGTCGATGAAGCCATGCTCACCGGCGAACCCGAGCCCGTGCGCAAGGAAGCGGGCGCCCACGTCACCGGCGGCACCCTCAACCAGCAGGGCAGCCTGGTCATGGTGGCGGAACGCGTCGGCGCTGAAACCACCCTCGCCCAGATTGTCCGCCTGGTCGGCGAGGCCCAGCGCAGCCGCGCGCCGGTGCAGGCCCTGGCCGACAAGGTCGCGTCCTGGTTTGTGCCGACCGTGGTCGCCATCTCGGTGCTGACCTTCGTCCTCTGGCTCTGGCTTGGCCCGGGCCTGGCCCACGCGATCGCCAGTGCGGTCTCGGTGCTCATCATCGCCTGCCCCTGCGCGCTCGGCCTCGCCACGCCGATGAGCGTGACGGTCGGTGTCGGCCGCGGCGCCCAGATGGGCGTGCTCATCCGCGAGGCCGCCGCCATCGAGAAGCTGGCCTCACTGAACACGCTGGCCGTCGACAAAACCGGCACCCTCACCCTCGGCCGACCGGAACTGGTCGACCTGCTGCCCGTCGCGGCAAGCGGTCACGACGAAACGACCCTGCTGCGTCTGGCCGCCGCCCTCGAACGCGGCAGCGAGCACCCGCTCGCCCAGGCCCTGCTGCGCGCCGCCGAATCCCGCCAGCTCGCCCTGCCCGAGGCCGAGGATTTCCACAGCACCCCGGGCGGCGGCGTCACCGGCCGGGTCGAGGGACGGGCAGTCGCCATCGGCAAGGCCGACTTCCTGCGCGCCACCGGCATCCGCGACGTGGAAACACTGGAAGCCCTCGCCGCCCCGCGGCAGGCCGAGGGCAAGACCGCCGTGCTGCTTGCCATCGACGGCACCGCCGCCGCGGTGTTTGGGGTCGCCGATCCCGTCAAGCCGACCACGCCCGCCGCGCTCGACGACCTGCGCGCGCTCGGGGTGGAGCTGGTCCTGCTCACCGGCGACAACGAACGCACCGCCGCCCATGTCGCCGGCAGTCTCGGCCTGACCCGCTGGCACGCCGGGGTCAGCCCGCAGGAAAAACACGCCGTCATCGCCTCGCTCAAGGGGCCCGATCGGGTTGTCGGCATGGCCGGCGACGGCGTCAATGACGCGCCGGCCCTGGCGGCGGCCGATGTCGGCATCGCCATGGGCACGGGCACCGACATCGCCATGGAGAGCGCCCCGGTCACCCTGGTCGGTGGCGACCTGCGCGGCCTCGTTCACGCCATCCGCCTGGGGCGCGCCATGCGCCGCAACATCCATCAAAACCTGCTCTTTGCCTTCCTCTACAACGCCCTCGGCATCCCGGAC
>CAZSBO010000038.1:0-26738 GCA_964605265.1 uncultured Prosthecobacter sp. | reverse complement strand
AACGCGGGACCAGGCATGTCCGCCGGCATGTGGCCACAGTGCCGGCCGGGCGTCAAGACGGATGGCAGGGACAAAAAAACGGCGACCCCGGTCAGGGCCGCCGTCGTGGAAACTGAAGAACCTCAGTTCTTCGGCGCTGCCGGATTCGCAGACGGGTCGGCGGCCGGCTTGACCTCGGTCTTCGGTGCGCTCGGCAGCGGCACCGGCGGCGTCGTCAGGCTGGGCGGAGCGCCCGGCAGCACCGGCCTGACCGCCGGCGCAGCGCCCTGCGGGGCGGCAGGCGCGCCGGGTGCCACAGGCGCGCCTGCAGCAGACTCCTGCTTGGAGCGGACGATTTCCGCACGCTTCTTGAACAGGTTGTTGACGGTGTATTCGGAGACCTCAAAAACCCAGCCGGCAAACTGCTTTTCCTTGGCGAGTTTTTCTTCGCGAGCCTTCTTGTCGGCGGCAAAGGCCTCGTCGGCCTTTTTCTTGTCCTCCTCTTTTTCATCCTTGGGCGCGGCACGCGTCTGCGCGATGTCGGCCTTGACCTCGAAGCTCAGGTAGTACTTGTCGGCACCGTCCTTGGACTGCTTGGCGACCCGAACGTCATAGGTGAAACCGTCAAAGGTGGTGATGCGCGCCGTGACGGCGCCCTTGAGCAGCTCGGCCGCCTTGTCCTTGGCGTGCACGTCGTTGAAGGTCGGCGCCGAGAGCAGGCTGCTGACCGACAGCTTGGGCCGGTCAAGCTCCTCATCCGGCTTGGCGTCGAGCAGGTCGTAGTCGGTCGCCGTCTCGTCCTTGCGGCCGACGCGCCAACTGTCGCTCGGAGTCGCCGCCGTGACGGCAATCTCCCGGATCTTCTGGACGTCGATGAAGGCCTTGTCGAGCCAGGCCTCGGGCTTGGCCTCCAGGTCGTAGAAGGTGTTGCTGACGACCCAGATCGTGTCGCCATCCTCGGGGATGCGCACGAAACGCTGGTTGCCGCCGCTCATGCCAGTGCTGCTGACACCGCCAGCGATGCTGAGCTGCTCGCCGAGCACGAAGCTGGCGAGCACCTTGCCGCCGGTGCCGAGCAGTTCGACCAGGGTGCCGACGCCCTCCTGGGCCTCGCCCGGGGGCTGCACCTTGATCTCGGCCCAGGCGCCCTTGCCAACCTGCTGCTTGCTGGCGATCTTCTGCTCGCGCAGCTCGGACAGCACACGGCCGACGCGGTCGAGGCTGGCACGATAGCCGCCGCGCTCGGCGACACTGGCGCCCTTGCGGTCATCGGCGATGGCGATGTTCACCTCGCCCTTGTCGTCCTTGACGCGGATTTTCTGCACCTCGGTGATGTCGAGCTTCGGCAGCAGCAGGTCGCGGCTTCTGGCACCGCTGGTCGCGGCGGAATTGAGGCTGGCGTTCTGCTGCTTCTGGTAGACGACAGCGGTGACGATCAGGGCGGCCAGTACCGCCAGGAGGATCAGGATCTTCTTCATGGATGGTTCCGGGGGTTGCGGGTTCAGACAGCGGCGGTGGCGACGCGGCGACGGATGGCCAGAATCAGGCCGACGGCGACAACGAGCAGCGGCACGGCCAACACATTGAGCAGGGTGATGATCGACTCGGTGAAGGCGATCTGCTTGTTCTGCGTTTTCTTGATCTCGCGAATCTCGCGGTTGATGTCGGCCTGCTTCTTCATCAGCTCTTCAAGCTTCTTGATTTGGGCGGGGTCGGCGAGCACGCCGTCCTTGACGCGCAGCGGGCCCATCTGCTGGGCGATTGAGTCGAGATCGGACTGCAGGCTCTTGAGCTTGGGCCGGAAGTCCTTTTCGACGTTCTCGCGCAGCTCGTCCATCTTGGTGAACGGACGCTGGGTCGAGGCGCGACTGCGCACCTTGAGCAGGTCGCCGCCACCGCTGAGGACTTCCACGGCGTTGAGCATGAGCGGCAGGTTCGAGTTGGTTGCAACCAGGCCACCGGTCATCGGATCCTGCTGCACGCAGAAGGCGTCGTAGAGCATGTCGGCATCGGCGAACAGGATCACCATGCCCTCGCTGTTGGACGATTCCTTGATCGTGCCATCCTCCTTGCTCGCCTCCTGCTTCGGAGCGGCGGCTTCGGCCTCCTCCTGCTTGGCCGGGGCCTCCGCCTTCGGTGCGCCGGCATCGCCCTCGGCGCCGCCGGTTTCGGGGCTGGCGGCGGGTGCCTTCGGCTTGCCATTGGGGAAGCCCGTCTTGAACTTGCCCGACAGCATGACGACGAGCGGCTGGCGCTGGCCACTGGAAGTGAAGTTGGTCAGGCTCTCGCGACGGAGTTTTTCGGCCTCGGCGACATCGATCTTCTCGCTCGACTCGGAGCTGTGCGCGAGCACGGTGGCGGTCAGGCCGTCCTTGCTCTCGGCCTCCAGCGCGCCGGCCGACATCAGCATCAGCGACTGCAGGTCGGCGGTGATGCGTTCGTCCTTGTTGATCGCCTCCTTGGGCAGGCGCAGGGCGACCGGGTTCTGGCGACCCTGCATCATCGTGCGGTAGTTGACGTCGGCAACGACGAGCGACTTGTCATAGCTGACCCCCCAGGCCTTGAACAGGTTGGGCAGGTCGGAAGCGGTGTTGATGACGCCGCCGGGCTGGCCGGTCATCGGGTTGGGCTGACCGCTGTAGGCCTGGGCGATCAGGCTTTGCGGATCGACCATGGCAATGACCTTGCCGCCCTTGAGCAGGTACTGGTCAATCGCGTACTCGGCGGTTTCGGTGATGTCGGCCGGATGGATGACGAGCAGGGTGTTGATGTCGGCGTCGATCGTGTCGGCGGTCATCGGGATTTCACGCACCTCATAGTCCATGCGCAGGCGCTGGACGAGGATCCAGGGTTCCTGGCCGCGCTGGCGCTGGAACGGGAACATGGGCGAGCCCATGATCGGCATGGCGCTCATCACGCCGAGCACGGTTTTGCTGGTCTTGGCGACCTTCTGGATGGCGCGCGCAACGTTGTATTCGAGCGCGGTCTCCTCGTTCGGGTTGAGGAAGGGCAGCACCTCCTTCTGGGCGGCACTCTGGATGGCCAGGCCGAGGTAGATGTTGTCGCCCTCGGCGTTGACCTGCATGCCCTGGAGATCGTCCTCGCGGGCGCGATCCTCATCCTCGGTGTTGGGGTTGGGAATCAGCTTTTCGAGGATGACCTTGCCCTTGGCGGCCTTTTGGAATTCCAAGAGCAGGTCCTGGACGGTGCGCGCGTGCGACTTCAGGATCGGCGGCATGACGCGATCCTCGGTGGTGACGTAGTAGCGGATCGTCACCGGCTTGTCCGGATTGATGCGCTCGAGGATGTTGCGCGTGCCGTCGGACAGGGTGTAGAGCTTGTGCTCGGTGAGGTCGACCCGGAAGTTGAAGAGGCCGAGGCCGCCGACAAGGAAGTTCACGGCTGCGACGATGGCGATGACCAGCAGGGCCGTGATGCCTGCGGTGCCTTCTTTGCTGTTGAGATTCATGGGAAAGTTCGCTGTTCGGGGTTGTCCGTTCAGGGGTGGGGTTCAGGCGCGCTTCGAGCGCAGGCCGAGATGGGTGACGAGCAGGGCCACCACGATGACCGAGAGGAAGTAGAGCACGTCGCGGAAGACGAAGATGCCCTTCGACATCTCATAGAAGTGGTCCATGAAGCTGAGGTAGCTGATCAGGCGGACGATGCTTTCCAGCGAGGCCGGCACGGTGCGCACGACGGTGTCGACGATGCCCGGGTAGCCGATCAAGGTGAGCAGGATGCACAGCGCCACCGAGACGATGAAGCAGACCACCTGGCTGCGCGTGTAGGCGCTGGCGGCGCTGGTGACGGCGAGGCAGCCGAGCGCGTACAGGTAACTGGCGATGTACCCGGTGAGGATCGGGCCGAGATCGGGGCTGCCGAGCCAGTACACCGTCAGCACAACCGGGAAGGTCAGAGCCAGACCGATGAGCCAGACCAGGGCGGCGGCAACGAACTTGCCGATGATCGCCTGCCAGGGTGAGAGCGGCATCGTCATCAGCAGTTCGAAGGTGCCGAGGCGATGCTCCTCGGACCACAGGCGCATGCCGACGGCGGGCGCCAGCACGATGTAGATCCAGGGATGCCAGAAGAAGAAGGGCTGGGTCAGCGAGGCATTGTCCGAATCGAGGAACCTGCCGAAGAAGAAGGTGAAGCCCATCGAGGCCAGCAGGTAGATCACCACGATGACGTACAGAACCGGCGAGTTGAAGTAGGAGAGAAACTCCCGCTTGAAGATCGCCAGGGTGTTGTCCAGGTCGCGTTTGTTCATGGTTGATTGTGGGGGAAAGGAGGGTTGGAACGGTTCACTTGACGGTGTCGGGCCGGGTGATGGAGCGGAAGACCTCGTCGAGGCTGTTGCAGCCGGGCACCGACTTCTTCAGTTGCTCGGGCGTGCCGTCGGCGACGACGCGGCCGCGATCGATGATGATGGCGCGCGAGCAGGCGGCCTCGACCTCCTCGAGGATGTGGGTCGAGAAGATGATGGCCTTGTTTTCGCCCATGCGCTTGATGAGGCCGCGCACCTCGTGCTTCTGGTTCGGATCCAGGCCGTCGGTCGGCTCGTCGAGGATGAGCACGTCCGGATCATGGATGATGCTCTGGGCGAAGCAGGTGCGGTGGCGGTAGCCTTTCGAGAGGGTGTCAACGCTCTGGTTGCGGACGTTGCCGAGGAAGCAGAGTTCGAGCACGCGGTCGACCGCCTTCGACTTGGCCGCGCCGGTCAGTCCGCGCATCTCCGCGCAGAAGCCCAGGAAGCTGGCAACGGTCATGTCCGAATACAGCGGCGCATTCTCCGGCAGGTAGCCGATGCTGCGCTTCGCCGTCTCGGGGTCTTCCAGCATGTTGACGCCGCCGATGGAGATGCTGCCGGCCGTCGGACGGAAGTAGCCGGTCACCATGCGCATCGAGGTGGATTTGCCAGCGCCGTTGGGTCCGAGGAAACCGAGGACCTGGCCTTTCTCGACAGTGAAGGAGACGTCGTCCACCGCCACCTTGCTGCCGAACACTTTTCGGAGGTTTTGCACTTGGATCATACTGTCACTATCAGGGTTGAGGGGTTGGTTGGCATGGGAGCCACTGTGACACAGCGGCCCAGTCGCACGTTCAAAAAAACGCGCGGTCCGCTCTATGGTTGCGCCGCGCCCGAATGCAACCGGATTTTCCCGCTGTCGCCAGAGCGGTCCGGCGCCTTTTCCGCCCCTGTCCCGCCCCGCTTTGACATCGCCGCGCGCCTGCGCTAAGTGGCGCTCGCATGTCTCAAAAGCGCCAATTTTTCGGCACCGACGGCGTCCGTGCCACCGCCAACCGCCACCCCATGACCCCGGAATTCGTCCTGCGCCTCGCCCAGGCGGCGGCGCGGGTGATGGCTCCCGCGACCGGCGGCGCCGAACGACCGCGCTGCCTCATCGGCCGCGACACCCGTGCCTCTGGCGAGATGCTGGAGGCAGCCCTGGTCGCCGGCCTGAACTCCGTCGGCGTCGATGCCGTGCTCGCCGGCGTCCTCCCAACCCCGGCGGTGGCCCTGCTCGCCGCGCAGACCGGCGCCGCCTTCGGGGTCGTCGTCAGCGCCTCGCACAACCCCTTTGAGGACAACGGCATCAAGTTCGTCCACGGCAACGGCCGCAAGCTCAGCGACACCACCGAGTCGGCGATCGAGAAGCTGGTGCTCGGCAGCGACGGCGAACCGGCCCGGCCCGAGGGCCGCGGCATCGGCCGCGTCAGCCACCTGGCCGACAGTGTCGAACGCTACATCGCCCACGCGGTGGCCAGCATGGAGGGCACCCGGCTCGACGGCATGCGCGTGGCGCTCGACAACGCCCACGGCGCCGCCACCCATACCAGCGCCGCCGCCCTGGAGCGACTCGGTGCCGACGTCCAGCTCTTCCATTCCGAGCCCGACGGCTTCAACATCAACGAGGGCTGCGGCTGCACCCACAGCGAGGAGCTGGAGCGTCTCGTCCGCCAGAGCCAGGCCCATGCCGGCATCGCCCACGATGGCGATGCCGACCGCATCGCCCTCTGCGACGAGGAGGCGATCGCCCTCGATGGCGACGAACTGATGGCCGTGGCCGCGGAGGCCATGCTGCGCAAGGGCACGCTCAAGCACAACACCCTGGCCGTCACCATCATGAGCAACTACGGCCTCGACGACCTGGTGTCGCGCCTCGGTGGCCGGGTCATCCGCACCAATGTCGGCGACCGCTACGTGCTCGAACAGATGCACGAGCGCGGCCTGAACTTCGGCGGCGAGCAGAGCGGCCACATCATCTTTGGCGACTGGGCCACGACGGGCGACGGCCTGATCGCCGGCCTGCAGTTGCTGAAAATCATGAAGGAGACCGGCGAACCGCTCAGCCAGCTGCGCAAGTGCCTGAAGAAATTCCCGCAGAGCTCGCGCAACCTGCGCGTGCGCTCGAAGCCGCCGATCACCGAACTGGTCGAGGCCCAGAAGATCATCAAGGAGACCGAGAAAAAACTCGGCGACTACGGCCGCGTGCTGCTGCGCTACTCCGGCACCGAATCGCTGATCCGCCTGCTGGTCGAGGGCCGCGACGTCGAGTACCTGGAGGCCCAGGCCGACAAGATCGCCTCCGCCGTGCTCGCCCAGATCGGTTGAACCAGCCGCCGTCCGGGCTTGAACCGCCGGTCGCCGGCGAGATGCGCCCGCGCGCGGCGTTAATCCTTTCCACCATGAACCGCCGCCGCCTTCTCTCCACCGCCGCCCTGGCCACCGCCGGTCTCGGCCTCGCCCCGCGCGCCCGCGCCCAGTCGATCCTCAAGACTGCCGCCGACCCCGCCTACACGATCCGCAACCAGGGCATCAAGCACACCCTCATGGGCTGGTGCTGGAAGCCGATGGAAACCCTGGAACTGGCCCGCCACGCCAAGGCGATCGGCCTGGTCGGCATCGAGGGCATCGACCGCAAGTACTACCCCGAGGTGAAGAAGCTCGGCCTGGGCATCTCCCTGGTTGGCAGCCACGGTTTCAGCAACGGCCCCTGCAACCCGAAGTTCCGCGACGAGGTGGTCGCCAAGCTGACCGAGGCAATCGACGTCGCCGCAGCCGTCGGCTGCAAAAAAGTCATCACCTTCACCGGCATGAAGTTCGAGGGCATGGACCGCGAGCAGGCGGTGCGCGACTGCCTCGACACCTGGAAGAAGGTGCTGCCGCACGCCGAGAAAAACGGCATCACGCTGGTGCTGGAGCACCTCAACAGCCGCGACGACAGCCACCCCATGAAGGGACACCCGGGTTACTTCGGCGACGACGTCGATTTCTGCGTCGAGCTCATCCGGCAGGTCGGCAGCGAAAACTTCAAGCTGCTGTTCGACATCTACCATGTGTCGATCATGAACGGCGACATCATCCGCCGCCTGCGCCTGCACAAGGAATACATCGGCCACATCCACACCGCCGGCAACCCGGGCCGCTGCGAGCTGGACGAGCACCAGGAGATTCACTACCCAGCGGTCATGCGCGCGCTCGTCGAAACCGGCTACCACGACTACGTGGCGCACGAGTTCATCCCCACCTGGGATGACCCCATTCTCGCCCTGCGCCACGCGGCCATGGTTTGCGACGTCTGATCCTCAGCGACCGGCGCGCGCAAGCATCTCCGCGCGCCGGTAGTTGGCCCGAAAGGCCTCGCCCAGCTCGCGCGCCAGGCGTGTCTCGGCGATTTTGTCGCGCGAACGCACGACGGCGGTGATGGCCCCGGTGGCTTCATCGTAGCCCACCCGGTCGAGATCGTGAAAGGCCGCGGTCGCCTCGGGCGGGAACCCTGCCGCCACCAGCGCCCGCCAAGCGGCGCGCTGCTCGCGATGGGCGTCCACACAGAGCACGCGGATGAGAAAGCGCAGGGTGCTGAAGGCCGCGCCCGTCCACTCGGCGCGATAGGTGAACAGCTTGGCCTTCTCGTAGGGCAGCTCGGCGGCGTCGCTCATGTGCGCGAGATTCGCCGGCGTGTAAAAATCGCGCCTTGCAGCCAGCCGGCGCAGGGCGCTGTGCTCCGGCCCGCCGGGCGCGCCGGCGCGGAAGGACCACAGGCGCTGACCGGGATCGCCGAGCACGAATTCCATGAACGCGGTGGCCAGTTCCGGATCGGGCGCCCCGCGCAGCAGGCCGATCGGATCGACGCTGACCGAACTGCCGCCCTCAGGCATGACAAAACCGACGCGTGACGCCCGCCCTTGCCGCCGCAGCGCCTCCTCGGTCGAGCGCCCGTAGTAGTCGATGCACAACCCGGCAGCGGCATCGCCGCGGGCCACATCGAGCGGGATCTTGCTGGAACTGTCGCTGTAGTAGCGGGCGTTGGCACTGATCCGCTGGATGAGGGCCAGCCCCTGACTCCAGCCCTCGCGCACCCCCTGCCGTTCCGCCTGCTCCGCCCCGGCCTCCAAACGGCGCCGCACCGCCTGCTGCATCTGCTGCTGCAGAAGCATCTCGAAGGCCTTGGTGACGGTGGCACTGCGCCCCGGATCGGCCAGGGCGAGCTGACCGGCCAAGCGCGGGTCCGCCAGGTCGCGCCACTGGCGCGGGTCCTGCTCGATCCCGAGACGGCGCAGCACGTCGCGATTGAAGACCATGCCAAAGCTCGACAGGCAGCAGGCCACCCAGCGATCGGCACGGTCGCGAAAGGGCTCGCCGCTGACGCTCTCCGGAATGCCGGTCTCGCTGAACCATTCGGGATGCCGCGCGCGCAGCGCCGTCAGGCCAGTGCCCGGCCCCTGCTCCGCCACCAGCGTGCCCGCCTCGGCCTGCACCTGGAAATCGTAGGCGCCACCACCAAAAAAAAGATCGACGCCAATGCCGACCGACGAGGCCAGAAACGCACGCCGGGCCGGGTCGTCAGCCGGCGCCTTGCCGCTGAGGAACTGCCGCGCCACCTCCGCCGTCCAAGACCGGTCGAGTTCGCGCGTCCAGTGGTCCTGGAAAGCCGCACTGTATTCCGACTTCAACATCACCGCGATCTCGGAGGTGCCCCCCGGCACCCGCCAGTCGATGCGCACACTCTCGCCGGTGCGCTCCTGCCAGTGACGCGCAAAGGCCTGACCGAACTCGGCGCGCAGGCGCTCGGGGTGCGGGGTCAGCACGACGAGCCGGCGATCGTGCCGACCGATGGTCGAAACCGCCGGCCGCAGCCAAAAGGGCCCGAGCAGCACAACCAGCAACCCCAGCAGCAGCAGCCCTTCCCTGCGCCGGCTCTTGCCGGGCGCTGGCTGCGGCAGTGGGTCGTCCATGGTGCATCCAAACCGAGACCGCCCCTTCAAGCAACCGGACTTTCCCCACTGCCCCCCACCTCGGCACCGCCTCACAAGCGCCATTTTGGGCGCAGCAAACGCAATTGCGAATCATTCGCATAAAATGACTTGCGCTTCTCGCACCCCGGCTATTTTGCGCGCCGCCCCAGATGCGATTGCATCTCAATCACTCCCGCTCCCTCATGAAATCCAGCCTCCGCCTCCTCTGCCTTTGCGGCCTCGCGCCGTTGGCTCTGGCCCAGCAACCGGCCCCGCCGGCTGCCGCCGCTGCCAATCCGGCCTCCAACACCGTGCTCGACACCCTGACCGTCTATGGTGAGGCCGAAAACGAAGCCGTCATCCAGCCCCCCTTCCCGCTCGCAGTCGAGGGCAACAAGATTTTCGCCGGCAAACGCGCCACCATCATCGACCTCGACGCCCTGCCCAAGGTGCAGGCAAACAACTACCGCCAAGCCCTGGCCCTGACACCCGGCCTGCTGTTCTCCGAGGAAACCACCCCGCTCGTCAGCATCGGCTACCGCGGCATCGGCGAACCGCACCGCATGCAGTTCATGCAGGTGCTCAAGGACGGCATCCCGATCCACGCCGATCCCTTCGGCTATCCGGAAGCCTACTACACCCCGCCGCTCGACACCGTCGACCGCATCGAATTCGTCCGCGGCGGTGGCTCGCTCATGTACGGCCCGCAGCCCGGCGGCGCCTTCAACTACGTCACCTACCTGCCCCAGCGCGAGTCGCCCTTCGCCTTCCGCAGCCAGAACATCTTCGGCTCGGATGAGCTGTTCTCCAGCTACAGCGCTGTCGACGGCACCATCGGTCAGCTTGGCTACCTCGGTTACTTCAACCACCGCGAGTGGCAGGGTTTCCGCCAGGCCAACAGCCAGTACAAGCTCAATGGCGGCCACGGCAAGCTGGTCTGGGAGGTCGATGACGACACCCGCCTCATCTTCGGCTTCGACGGCTACGAGGAGGAGCACGGCGAGCCGGGCGGCCTGACCCGCCGCGACTTCGCCCGCAACCCGGAGAAGACGACCCGTTTCCACGATGAGTTCCGCCTGCGCCGCTACGCCGGCACCCTGGAACTGCAGCACCGCATCCAGCCGGGCACCGAACTCAACGTCAAAACCTGGGGGGGCTACTACCAGCGCTGGAGCAAGCGCCAGCGCGGCGGCGGCTTCGGCACGCGTCCGACCGGCGCCGCCTCGCTGACCAACAACATCGAGAACCAGGAGTTCTACACCTTCGGCATCGAACCGCGTCTGCGTCACGATTGGGAGGCCTGGGGCGGCCAGCACACCCTCGCCGCCGGCATGCAGTTCTACTACGCCGACTCGCCCCGCGAGGACCAGCGCGGCAGCAGCCCGGATGCCGAGGACGGCGTCACCTTCCTCGACTCCGACCGCAGCACGACCTACGGCTCCTTCTTCACCGAGAACAAGTTCACCTTCGGCCGCTTCTCCATCACCCCGGGCTTCCGCCTGGAAATGATCGAGCAGCAGGTCCACAACCGCAACTTCAACGCCGGCACCGGCGCCTTCACCGGCTCGGTCGACAAGCGCGCCAGCGAAATCCAGCCGCTCTTCGGCCTGGGCATGGCGCTCGACTTCGACAACCAGACCCAGCTCTACGCCAACGTCTCGCAGAGCTACCGCACAACCATCTTCACCGAATCGATCATCGCCCAGCCCGGCCTCACCGCCACGGACAGCGATCCCTCGCTCGGCTGGAGCTATGAACTCGGCTACCGCGGCACGCCGCGCGAGTGGTTCGCCTTCGACACCAGCCTCTTCCTGATCGACCTCGACAACCGCTTCGGCACCGCCGGCGGCCGTCTGCGCAGCGTTGGTCGCAGCATCAACTACGGCTGGGATGGCGCCGTGCAGTTCGACCTCATCGGCGGTCTCGACGCCGCCCGCGGCACCAAGCTTGGCGACAGCCTCGGCGCCCTCAACCTCTACGGCAACGTCTCCCTGCTGGAAGCCGAGCTGTACGGCGGTCCGAACAACGGCGCCACGCCGCAGTATGCGCCCGATTTCATCCTGCGCACCGGCCTGATCTACCAGCGCAAGGGCGTCAAGGTCTCCTTCCTCGGCACCGTGGTCGATGACCACAACGCCCGCGACGACGGCAACCCGCGTTTCGCCATCCCCGGCTACATGACCTGGGATCTCACCGCCGAAGTGCCGGTCACCAAGCACCTGACCCTCATGGCCGGCGTCAACAACGTCTTCGACGAGAGCTACTTCTCGCGCGTCCGCAACGACGGCATCGACCCGGGCTACGGCCGCAACTTCTACGTCGGCGGCTCGGTGCAGTTCTGATCCCCCGCAGGTTCATCTCCACCGCCGGCCGGCTCCCCGCGAGCCCGCCGGCGGTTTTTTGTGCCGGGCACCGCCAACCTTTCCGGCACCTCTCAGCGCGGCCCCTGGCCCGGGCGCAGCTTGCAAGCTGACGCCAGCGACAGGGGCCTGGCCAGTCAAGCCGCCGACCGCCGGCCGCGAATCAACCCGTAGGCCAGGAAGGCGGCGCCGGTGACGATCATGAAGAGCGAGAAAAACTGGCCGCGGGTGAGACCGAGGATCGGCTCGGAACCCGAGTCCGGCTGGCGCACCCACTCCAGGCTGATGCGCGCCACCGCATAGAGCAGGAAGAACAGGCCGGTCAGCACCCCGTGACCGAGCTTCGGAAAACGCAGGCGCACGGCGATCAGCACGGCGCTCAGCAGCAGGCCCTCGCCAAGCGCTTCATAGAGCTGCGAGGGATGGCGCGGATGCAGCATGGCCTCCAGCTCCGCCAGCCCGCCGGGCCGGGAGGCAAAGAAGGCGATGATGTCCGGGCTGTGCACGACACCCTCCGGCAGCGCCACCGGCGTGCCGCCCTGGGCGACAAAATCCTCGTGCAGCAGCTCGGTGGGAAACTTCACCGCCAGCGGACTCGTCGTCACCCGGCCGAACAGTTCGCCATTGATGAAGTTGGCGAGGCGACCCGTGAAGATGCCCAGCGGTGCGCCGCAGACCAGGGTGTCGCCAATGCCGGTCCAGGAGATGCGATGCTTGCGCGCATACCAGAGGCAGAACAGCGCCACGCCGGCGATGCCGCCATGACTGGCCATGCCGCCCTGGTTGAGCAGGAACAACGTCCAGGGCGCGCGGATGAAGTGATCGAAGTCGTACAGCAGCATGTAGCCGAGCCGCCCGCCGAGCACGACGCCAAACAGCGCCACCATCGTGATGAAATCCGCCACCTGCTCCGGCCGGATCTCCGAAAGACCGCGCCGGGCCAGCGCCCGCATCACCAGATACGTGAACCAGAAACCCAGCACGTAGGCGAGCCCGTACCAGTGGATGGCGAGGCGGTCGCCCAGCTTGAGCAGGTGCGGACTGAGGTCGTGCAGGTAGTAGGCCAGAAACTCCATGCCCAGCCTTCGAAGCAAGAGGGCGCGCCGGCAAGCAAAAGCATGCGCGCCTCAGGGCTTTGCCGCGGGCTCGGCGACCGGCGCGGCCGGCTCCTGGACCGACGGAGCCGACTCGGTGGCGGATTCAACCGCAGGCTCCGGTGCCGGCTCGCTGGCCGGTGCCGGCTCGGCAGGCTGCTGTGCCACCGGCTCGCTTTCCCGACGCTGCTCCAGATCCGCACAGATGACGCCGATCAGGCAGGCCGTGGCGGCGGCCAGGAAAGACGAGACGGGCTCGAACAGCCAGCCACTCCAGGCGAGGGTGAGGGTGAAACCGGCCAGCAGGTGGCCGAGGGCGAGCAGGAAGGCGAACTTCAACCAGAGCGCAACGCTGCGCACCCCCACCCAGGCACCGAGAAAAGCGAGCAGGGTCTGCAGACCGTACTGCAGAACCGGCGTGGCGCGCAGTCCCTCCTCGGGCAGCACCAGCAGGCGCGGCAGCAGATCGGCCAGCCGGGCGGCCATCTCGGGAAAAAGCCCGAAGCGCTGCAGCGCCAGCAGGGGCACACAGACAAGGATGCCGGTGAAGAGGACGGTGACGCGCTGGGGTTCGTGCTGGCTCATTCGCGGGTGGGGGAGGGTTCGGTGCCACGGTAGCAGTGCACCACGAGGTCGCTGAGATATTTGTCCGGCCGCTCAATCGCCTCGCGATGCAGCGCGAAGCTGCGCCGGGAGGTGCTGCGGGCGACGAGTTGCAAACCAAAGGGGAAGTCCTTGAAGAGGCGGGTGCACAGGGCTTCGATGCCGACCCCCTCGCGACCCGCGCGCTGGATCAGGCAAAGCAGGGCCTCATCGTCAAAGACCAGTTCCAGCCCGTGCTCACGGCGGAACTTGTCGGCAAAGGCGCGCACCTCGGCGGCGCGCACGTCGCTCTGCAGGCTGCGCGCGCGCTCGCGGCAGCGTTCGAGGGCGGCGACCGGTCGCTCGACCAGGGCGCGGTCGACCACCAGTCCCGGCAGACCGAGGCTGGGCATCTCAAACTTGAAGTCGCGCAGCACCTTTTCCCAAACGGTGACCAGGCCGCGGGCGCCGGTCTTCTCCAGGGCCGCACGCTCAGCGACCTCCTGCAGGGCCTCGTCCTCGAAGACGGCGGCGACACCGTAGGCATGAAACTCGCGCTCGAGCTGGCGGATCAGGCTGCCCTCGCTGCGCTTCATGATCTGGAACAGGTCGCCGGCATCGAGCGCCTCGCAGAACACCCGCACCGGCAGGCGACCGATGAATTCGGCCTCGAAGCCGTAGTCGATGAAGTCGCGGGTCTGTGCCTCGCGCAGCAGGTCTTCGGCACCGCCCGGCGCCCGCGGCTCGGCGCCAAAGCCGATGGCAGCGCGGGCCGCCCGCTTCTCGACCAGCTTTTCCAGACCGGCGAAGGCGCCGCTGACGATGAACAGGATGTTGCGCGTGTTGACCACCTCGCGGCCGCTGCGGGCGCGGCGCGGCTCAAACATCATCTGCATCTGGCCGCGGATGTCGTTGGGCGCGTGCAGTGGCACCTCGGTCTCCTCCATCAGCTTCAACAAGGCCGTCTGCACGCCGCGGCCGCTGACGTCGCGACCCACGCGCCCCTCGCCTCCGGTCGCCAGCTTGTCGATCTCATCGAGGTAGATGATGCCGTGCTCGGCGAGGGCGACATCGCCATTTGCCTTCGCCACCAGGTCGCGCACGAGGTCGTCGACATCGGCCCCCACATAACCGGTCTCACTGAACTTGGTGGCATCGGCCTTGACGAAGGGCACGCCGACAAGCTCGGCAATGTGCTTCACCAGGTAGGTCTTGCCGACGCCGGTCGGTCCGACAATCAGCACGTTCTGCTTGCTGAACTCGGGCACGGCCGCACCCGGCTGACGGCGCGCCTCGGCGAGCATGCGCGCGTGGTTGTAGTGGTCGCAAACCGCGGTCGCCAGCACCTTTTTGGCCTCGTCCTGACGGATGACAAAACGGTCGAGATGGGCCTTCACCTCAGCCGGCCGCAGATGGAACTCAAAGGCCTCGGCGCCCGTTTCATGGGCGGGAGCAGGCGGCTCAACGGCGCCGGGCTGGGCGGCATGGCCGCCGGGCGGATGCGCAAAAACCACCTGCCCGCCAAGGCTGGTACGGATGAAATCCTCAAGCCGGCGGGCGACTTCGTCCGGCGGCGGTGGATCAGCCGGCTTGTCCTGCATAGCTTCGTCCATGGCGGGCGCAGCATGCGGCAAAAACCGCGCGCTGGCAAGACCGGCGACTCAGCGGCTCTGCGGCATCATCGAGCCGTAGCGCGAGCTGCCTTCCCACTTCGGCGGACGGTTCCACGGCAGCGTGCTGTCGGAAACGGTCGGCGGCACACGCTCGCGGCGCTTGGGTTCCTCGGTGCTGCAGGCGGCGAGGCCGAGGTTGCAGGCCAGCAGCAGCAGCGACAGAAGGCGGCGGCAATTCATGGCAGGAGAAAACGTCAACAGCCTCACTGGTAGAGGTTTTCCAGGATGACGCGGTCGCCGGGGGCGATGGCGACGCCCTGGGCGAGGGTGTCGGCCAGGATGTTGGCAACGGTGCGATCGCCCTGGATGGAAACGATGCTCAGCTTGCCGATCGTCTGGGTGCCGCGGGTGACCAGCAGCTTGGTCGCCTCGGTGATGCCCAGGCTCTGACCGGCGTTGACCACCACGAAGCCCCAGTCGCTGTTCACGGCGACCACCTGGGCGTTCAGGCTGTTGCGGTCAAAGGAACGCTTGCGGTCCTCAATCTTGCGATTGATCTCGTCGAGGGCGCGGCGCAGGTCGTCGACCTTGGTTTCCTCGGTGGCGATCTCCTTCTTCTTCATCTCGGCCTCAGCCTGGAACTCGGCGATGGCCTTCTTCATGTTGTTGATGTCCTCCACCAGAGTCTCCGGCTTGACGCCCTTGGGCAGTTTGCTGAGTTTGTCGGTGAGTTCGGCGAGCTGCTTGTTCTTGGCGTCGAGTTCGTCCTGGGCGCGCTTGGCGTCGTTATCCGTCTGGGCGATCTTGAGCTTCTGCGCCTTGATCTTTTCGCTCTCGACGTCGAGCTCCTGCTGCACGGCGGCGATGTCGCCGTTGATCTGGGTCACCTGGGCCACCACGGTGGTGACGGCCGCCAGTTCGGTCTCAACGTTCTTGTTGAGCGCGATGACCTGATTGCGGGTTTCGGTGAACTCGTTTTTCAGCTGCCAGGCGAAAACGGCGGCGACCGCGGTGACGATGGCGGCGAGGATGAAGAAGACTTTGGTCATGGACGTGGGACGAAGAAAAGGTTGCGGGACGGGGGCAGTCGATCAGTTGGCGGCGGGCGGAGCGCCGAAGGGATCGGAGTTGGTAGCCGGAGCGGCGGGAGCAGCCGGGGCCGCCGGGGCGCCGAAGGGATCCGAGTTCATCGCCGGGGCGGCGGGCGCGGCCGGGGCGCCGAACGGATCCGAGTTCATCGCCGGAGCGGCGGGCGCGGCCGGGGCGCCGAACGGATCCGAGTTCATCGCCGGAGCGGCAGGGGCAGCCGGGGTCGTGGCAGGAGCGGATTCCGTGGGAACCGCCGGCGTGGGGGCCTTCTTCTCATCGGCAGCGGACTGCTTCTGCGCGGCAACCACCGTGTCACCGGTGAGGATGAAACCACCCTCGGGGATCGAACCGGGGATGATGTCGGCAATCGAGTTGTGCTGTTCCACGCTGCGCACCTTGAGCTTGGCAACGACATCGCGGCCGCGCTTGATTTCCAGGTCGGCGTTGGCGAAGACGCCCTGGGAGTTGCCCTTGTTCAGGATGGCGAAGCCCCATTGGGGGAAGTATTCGGCGACGCGGGCCGAGAAGTCGGCGGCCACGATGCCCCGGCGGCCCTGCGCCTCGGCATCGCGCAGCTTGGTGATCTGGCCGCTGAGGTTGGTGATGCTTTCCTTCACCGAGGCCAGGCGCTGATTCTGGTTGGCGACCGCGCCCTCGGCGTCGGTCTGGTCCTTCTTCAACTTCTCGATCTGGGTGACCAGGCTCTCGATGTCACCGGCGTCGTCGATCTGCTTCTGCACTTCGGCGACCTGGCGCGAGACCTGCTCGAGGTTGCCCTTGACCACGACGAGGGTGGCTTCCTTTTCCTGGGCATCGGCGGCGAGTTTGACGACCTCCTCCTTGGCCGTGTCGCGGTCCTTCTGCAGGGCGACATGCTGCTCTTCCTTGGCTTTGACGGCCGCTTCACCTTCGGTTTTGCGGTCCTGCGCCGCCTTCAGGTTGGCCTGGGCTGCCTCCAGACGGGTCTTTTCATGCCCGGCGCGCTGCTTGTTCGCGTTGGCAAAATAGCAGGCTGCACCGAGGCAGACCGCCGAGAGGACAGAGAGGAGCTTCCAGGCCATGATGAGAGTACGGGATATGTGAATTAACGAGCGCTTTCTACCGAATCCCGGCTTTTTCGACAACAGCATTTTTCAGAAGTTTGGATTTTCACGGGATTGGAAGTCCGTTTGCCCTTGTCGAATGCCTTCGGCGACTCTATGAATATGGCGTCAGGGGCCGCGGATGTCCAGCTTGTGAATCCCGCCAGGTCCTGACGGAAGCAACGGCAGCATGCCTGAGCATGCCGCGGTTCCCTGACACTCCCCCTCCAAGGCCGGCACGCCGCGGTTGCCAGCGGCCGCGAATTCGCCACAATGGCGTTTCTTCCATGTCGAAAGCCCCCTCCCCCGCCCCTGGCATTTGCTACCTCGTCGGCGCCGGCCCCGGCGACCCCGGCCTGCTCACCCTCAAAGGCAAGGAATGCATCGAGACCGCGGACGTGCTGGTCTACGACTACCTGTGCAACCCGGAACTGCTGCGCCACGGCCGGCCGGGCGCGCAGCGCATCTATGTCGGCAAAAAAGCCGGCGCCCACACCCTCACCCAGGACCAAATCAACGAACTCATCGTCAAACTGACGCGCGAGGGCAAGATGGTCACCCGCCTGAAGGGCGGCGACCCCGTGCTGTTCGGCCGGGGTGCCGAAGAAGCCGCCGAACTGGCCGAAGCCGGTGTGCGCTTCGAAATCGTCCCCGGCATCACCAGCGCCATCGCCGGTCCCGCCTACGCCGGCATCCCGGTCACCCACCGCGATCACGCCAGCCAACTGACCATCTTCACCGGCCACGAGGACCCCAGCAAGGCGGACACCAGCCTGGATTACGCCAAACTGGCGCAGGCGGAAGGCACCAAGGTCTTCCTCATGGGGGTCGAGCGCATGGGCGAAATCACCGGCGAACTGCTCAAGCACGGCGCCAACCCTGACACCCCCATGGCGCTGGTACGCTGGGCCACCCACGGCCGCCAGCAGACCCTCGTCGCCACCCTCGGCACCATGGCCCGGCGCGTCAAGGAAACCGGCTTCAAGGCACCCGCGGTCGCCGTCGTTGGCGACGTCGTCAAGGAGCGCGCCACCATCAACTGGTTCGAAAACCGCCCGCTCTTCGGCAAGCGCATCGTCGTCACCCGCACCCGCCAGCAGGCTGGTGCGGTCAGCCGCAAGCTGCGCGACCTCGGCGCGGATGTCATCGAACTGCCGACCATCCGCATCGTCGAGCCGCACAACCGCATGGCCTTTGGCGAACTCGTCCAGGACTGCCACACCTACGACTGGATCGTCTTCACCAGCCCGAACGGCGTCGACGCCTTCTTCACGATGTTCGACAAGCTGTACCAGGATGCCCGCAGCATCGGCGGCGCCCGCATCGCCTGCATCGGCCCCGGCACGGCGGAAAAGGTGCGCGCCCGCCACCTCGCCGTCGATCTCATGCCGGAGAAGGACTTCGTCGCCGAAGGCCTGGTCAAGGCCTTCAAGGAGCACCAGAACATGGAGCACGTCAGTGTGCTTTGGGTCAAGGCCGAAGAGACCCGCGAGGTCATCGCCAGCGGCCTGACCGCCCTCGGTGCCATCGTCGATGAGGCCATCGCCTACCGCACTGTGCCCGAGAAGGAGGACAATCTCGAAGCCCTCGCCCGCCTCACCGAGGAGGGCGCCGACATGATCACCTTCACCAGCGCCAGCACGGTCGACGGCTTCATGGACCTCAAGGTCGAGCTGCCCAAGGGCATCAAGATCGCCAGCATCGGTCCAGTCACCAGCGCCGCGGTTCGCCGCCACGGCCTGAAGGTGAATGTCGAGGCAAAAACCCACAGCATCCCCGGGCTGATCGAGGCCGTTTCCGCCTTTTGGCGCAAACACTGAGGCGGCGTGCGCCGTTCCAAGCGCAAAACCCCATGAAAAAGCCGACGTCCAACCCGGAGAACCGCAACTCCCCAGGGCAGGACGCCGGGCTTGCCGTGGTGCCGGCATCGCTCCTGGACGCGCTGCCCGCCCACATTGCCCTGCTCGACAGCAGCGGCACCATCCGCATCGTCAACGAAGCCTGGAAACGTTTCGGCGAGGAAAACTGCCTGCCCGGCACCGACCACGGCGTTGGCCGCAACTACCTGGAAGTCTGCCGGCAAGCCGTGGGTCTTGGGGCCCCTGAGGCCGCCGAGGTACTGGAGGGACTGGAACGCGTTCTGCGTGGCGAGAGTCCTGAGTTCCACTGGGAATACCCCTGCCACGCCGGCGCCACGAAGCGCTGGTTCCAGCTCAGCATCACGCCCTTGCACGAGGGTCGCCAACGCGGCGCGGTGGTCGCTCACACCGACATCAGCGAACGCCGGCGGGCCGAGGAGCAGGCGCGGCGCCTGCGCAACTTTCACAACGCCTCCAGCCGCATCCACGGACTGATCGCCCGCGGCGGCGACCTCCAAACCCTCTACGAAAACGCCTGCCGCATCGCCGTCGAACAGGGCGGCCTGCGCATGGCCTGGGTCGGCCTGGCCACGGACGACGGACACATCCGCCCGACAGCCCAGTGGGGGCACGATGAAGGGTATGTCGACCTGCTGCAAATCAGCGGCGATCCCGAACACCCCGGCGGCAAGGGCCCCGCCGGCCAAGCCTTCCGCACCGGCGCCCCCGCCTGCTGCAACGACCTCGAGGTGGACGACGGCAGTGTGCAAACCCGCGCGGAGGCCCTGCAGCGCGGTTACCGCAGTTGTGCCGTCTTTCCGCTCACATCCTCCGGCCAGGTTACCGGCGTGCTTGCGGTCTACAGCGGAGTGGCAAACTGCTTCGGCAGCGCGGAAATCGAACTGCTCGGCCTGCTCGCGGAAAGCCTGTCGCACGCCATTCACAGTCATGCGCTTGAACAGGAGCGACTGCGCTCGGAGCAGGCCCTGCGCGCCAGCGAGGCCAGCCTGGCCGCCGCCCAACAGGTCGGCAAGGTCGGCAGTTGGGAGACCCACCTCGTCACGCTGAATGTCACCTGGTCGCGGGAAACGCACCACATTTTCGAAACTGATCCCGACGATTTTCAGCCCACCCACGAAGCCTTTCTGGCTCTGGTCCATCCCGAGGACCGGCAGCGCGTCGACCGCGCCTTTGTGGAGTCCCTGGGCAAGCCCGGCGCCCATGCCCTTGAACACCGCCTGCTCATGCCCGACGGCCGGGTCAAATACGTCGAGGAACGCTGGCAGACCTTCTTCGACGAGCTGGACACGCCCGTGCGCGCCATCGGCACCTGCCAGGAGATCACCGAGCGCAAACTTGCCGAGCAGCAGATCGAGCACTCCGAAGCCCTGCTGCGCGCCGTCACCGACGGCGCCCCGGATGCCATCTACGTCAAAGATCTGGAAGGACGCTACCTGCTCTTCAATGAAGGTGCCGCCCGTCTCGTCGGCAAGCCGGTGGCGGAGGTGCTCGGCCGCGACGACAGCACCATCTTCGATCCCGAGGGCGCACAACTGATCCGCGACAACGACCTGCAGGTGCTCACCACCGGCCAGACCCTCACGACCGAGGAAATTCTCACCGCCGGCGGCATCACCCGCACCTACCTCGTCACCAAATCGCCGCAGCGCGACGCGGAAGGCCGCATCATCGGCCTGATCGGCATCTCGCGCGACATCAGCGCCCAGCGCCGGGCGGAACAGGCGCTGCTCGCCAGCGAGGCACGCCTGCGTGCCATCGTCGAAAACGAGCCGGAATGCGTCAAGATCGTCTCGCCCGATGGCCGCCTGCAGGACATGAACCCCGCCGGCCTGCACATGATCGAGGCGCAGAGTCTCGACGCCGTGCGCGACTGCTCCGTCGAGTCGCTGGTGCACCCGGAGGATCGCGCCAGCTTCAACGAACTGCACGAGCGCAACCTCGCCGGCTACACCGGCCAGTTGCGCTTCCGCATCGTCGGCCTGCGCGGCACCGAGCGCTGGATGGAGACCCATGCCACCCCGCTCTTCGACTCCAAGGGTGCCGTCCAGTCCGTGCTCAGCGTCACCCGCGACGTCACCGAGCGCCGGCGTGCGGAGGAGGCCCTGCGCCGGAGCGAGGAGAACTTCCGCAGCCTGTTTGCCGAAGCCCCCACCGGCATCGCCGTCACCACCCTCGAAGGCCGCATCATCCAGGCGAATCCCGCCTACTGCGGCATGCTCGACTACACCGAGGAGGAACTGCGCCAGATCAACTTCGTCGATCTCACCCACCCGGAGGATCAGGCGCGCAACCTCGATCTCTACCACGAGCTGATCCGCGGCGAACGTCCGAGTTTCCTCATGGAAAAACGCTACCTGCGCAAGGACGGCAGCCCGGTGTGGGTCAGGATCCGCGCCACCACGCGCAAGGATGCGGACGGCAACCCCACCCACGTCATCGCCGTCACCGAAGACATCACCGAACTGCGCAAGGCCGCCAGGGAACTGGCCCACCATCAAGCCCTGCTGCGCATTGCCGGCATCATCGGCAAACTCGGCGGCTGGAGCGTCAGCCTGCCCGAGATGGAGCTGACCTGGTCCGACCAGATGGCCGCCATTCACGATGTCGAGCCCGGCGCAACGCCCGACCTGGAAACCGCCTTCGGCTACTACGATCCCGAGGACCGCGAAAGGGTGCGCAGCGCCTTCGTGGAGTGCGTGCGAACGGGACGCCCCTTCGAAGTCACCGCCCGCCTCATCACCGCCAAGGGGCGGCAACTCTGGATCCGTGCCATCGGCGAGGCTGTGCGCGATGACAGCGGGGCCATCGTGCGGGTGCAGGGCGCCTTTCAGGACATCAGCGATCAGAAAACCGCGGCGCTCGAAATCCAGCGCCTCGGCCAGCGCCTGACAACGACGCTGGAGAGCATGACCGACGCCTTTTACATTCTCGACAGGCAATGGCACTTTGTCTTCCTCAACCCCCAGGCCGAACGCCTGCTCCAGCGCCGGCGCGAGGAGTTGCTCGGCCGCGAGGTCTGGGTGGAGTTTCCTGAAACGGTCGGCCGCAGTTTCGAACGCGAATACCGTCGGGCGATGACCAGCGGCAGCAGCGTCACCTTCGAGGAGTTTTACCCCTCCCTGAACACCTGGTTTGAGGTGCACGCCTATCCCTCCGAGGGAGGCCTCGCCGTGTACTTCCGCGACGTCACCGAGCGTCGCCGCTCCGAGGAGGCCCTGCGTCAGAGCGAGGAGCGTTTCCGCGAGATGGCGGAAAACATCGACGAGGTCTTCTTCAACTACGACCCCGTCCACAACCGCCTGCTCTACGTCAGCCCGGCCTTCGAACGGCTCTGGGGTCGCTCCCTTGAGGAGGTCCTGGCCAATCCCACCTCCTACCTGAACTACATTCACCCCGAGGACCGCCACCTCGCCGAGAGCGCCTTTCAAAAGCAGCTCGCCGGCCACACAACCCAGGAAACGTTTCGCATCCTGCACCCGGACGACAGCGTGCATTGGGTGCAGGAGATCGCCGTCACCGTCAAGGATGCTAACGGCAGGCTTGAACGCGTCGTCGGCACCATGCGCGACATCACCGCCAGCAAGCTGGCCGAGGAGCGCCTGCGCGAGCAGGCCGCCCTGCTCGACAAGGCCCAGGACGCCATTCTGGTGCGCGACATGGAGCACCGCATCCTGTACTGGAACAAGAGCGCGGCACGGCTCTACGGCTGGAGCGAGGAGGAGGCAATCGGCCGGACCTCCGACACCCTGCTCTATCGCGACCCCGCGGCTTTCGCCGCCGCCCATGCCGAGACCCTGCACCGCGGCGAATGGAGCGGCGAACTGGAGCAGGTCACCAAGGACGGCAAAAGACTCACCGTCGAAGTCCACTGGTCGCTGGTGCGCGACGACAAGGGTCACCCCAAGTCGGTGCTCGCCATCAACACCGACGTCACCGAGCGCAAGCGCATCGAGCAGCAGTTCCTGCGCGCCCAGCGCATGGAGAGCATCGGCACCCTCGCCGGCGGCATCGCCCACGACCTCAACAACGTGCTCGCCCCGATCCTCATGTCGATCGAACTGCTCAAGTTCGACGAGAGCCGCGCCGACAAGCTCGACATCCTCGCCACCATTGAGTCGAGCGCCCAGCGCGGCGCCGACATGGTGCGCCAGGTGCTGTCCTTCGCCCGCGGCGTCGAGGGCCGCCAGATCCGCCTGCAACCCGCCCACCTGGTCCGCGAGGTCGCCAAAATCGCCAACGAAACCTTCCTCAAGAGCATCCGCGTCGTCAGCCGCATCGCCGAGGATCTCTGGACCATTCAGGGCGACCCCACCCAGCTGCATCAGGTCCTGCTCAACCTCTGCGTCAACGCCCGCGACGCCATGCCCGACGGCGGCACCCTGACCCTGTGCGCCGACAACCTCGAGATCGACGCCCCCTACGCCACCAGCCTTGGGCCCGACATCCGCCCCGGGCGTCACGTGCGTCTGCGCATCGAGGACACGGGCACCGGCATGCCGCCGGAAGTGATGGAACGCATCTTCGACCCCTTCTTCACCACCAAGGAACCTGGCAAGGGCACCGGTCTCGGCCTGTCCACCGCCCAGGCCATCGTGCGCAGCCACGGCGGCCTGCTGCGCGCCCAAAGCGAACCGGGCGAAGGCACCCGTTTCGACCTCTACCTGCCCGCCCTCGAAGGCGTCGAGGCCGAACCGGTCGTCCCGGTGCGCCAGTTGCCGCGTGGCAGCGGCCAAACCGTGCTCGTCGTCGACGACGAGGAGTCGGTTCGCCAGATCGCCCGCCAAACCCTGCAGACCTTCGGCTACCGCGTCCTGCTCGCCGCCGACGGCGCCGAAGCCACCGCCATCTTCGCCGCGCGCCACCGGGAGATCGATGTCGTGCTGACCGACATGATGATGCCGGTCATGGACGGCGCCGCCGCCATCCAGGTGCTGCGACGCATCGCTCCCGGCGCGCGCATCCTTGCCTCCAGCGGCCTGCATGTCGATGCGATGAAGGCCCGGGCGGAACGCGCCGGTGTCCGCCACTTCATTCCCAAGCCCTACACCACCGAGACCCTGCTGCAGACGCTCCATGAGGTTCTCAGCGTACCGGCTTCTGCCCGCGGCTGAGCACCCGCACACCTGCCTCAGGGTTTCACCGCAGTCGTCGGCAGGCGCAGCACCGCGCCATAGGCCTCGTTGCCGCCGGCACCGTCCATGACCCGCGTGCCGAACCCGGCGCCGGCGCTGCAGGAGCCGCCGAGGACCAGCCGACCGGACGGATGCCAGGCGAGGGTGTAGGCGTTGTCGCCCTTGGGTCCGCCGTTGTCCACCAGCCACTCCAGTCCGCCCGAGGCATCCAAGGCCGCGGTGAGGATGTCGGTGGCACCACGGCTGGTCAAGGTCCGGCCGGCAAAGCCAGCCGTGGCGGAAAACTCACCGGTGACAAAGGCACGCCCCGTGCCATCGGTGGCAACACCGAGGCAGTAGTCGGTGCCCGGACCACTCAGCACCCGAACCCACTTCAGCTGGCCGTCGGCCGTGTAGTGACAGAGGAAGCCGTCGTTGTCCTTCGCTCCCGTGGTCGTGAAGGTCTCGGCGCCAAAGCTGGCACGCTCCTTGAACATGCCCGCCCCCCAGACACGCCCCTGGGCATCCACGGCGATCTCGTGAAAACCCGCCCCGGCATGCACGGCCGACCAGACCAGCTCGCCTTCCGCCGTCAACTTGAGCACCAAACTGGCGCGCGCACCGAGTTCGAGCGCGTGCTTGCCGAAGCGACCCGAACCGCTGCCGCTGCCGCCGACGTAAATGTGGCCGCTGCCATCCACCGCCACGCCATGGCCGCTGCCGGAAAGTTTTCCCTCACTGGCCCGCACCCAGAGCAGCGCACCGTCGGCATCGTACTTGGCGCAGAACACCGCGCGTGCCGTCGAGCCGGCATTGACCACCGTCTCGCCAAACCGCACCTCACCTGCCACCGCGCCGCTGATCACCACCGCCCCCTTGCCATCAAGGGCAATGCCATGCCCATAGTCGTAACCCGCACCACCCGCCGTGCGCAGCCAAAGCAACTCGCCGGCGGCGGAATACTTGGCGACAAACAAATCGTAGTCGCCCGCGTTCGGCAGGGTGGCCCCGGCAGCAACCGCATCCTTGCTTTCGTAATGCCCCGTGACGTAGGCATTGCCGGCGGCATCGGTGACCACCCCGTAGGCGCGATCGGTCAGGCTGCCGCCAAAACCGCGCAGCCACTGCACGCCACCCTCCGCATCCACCTTGGCCAGCACAAAATCCATGTTGCCCGCCCCCTGGTGTTGCCGACCGCCAAGGACGATGTCGCCGGTCGCCTCTCCCGCCAAAAAGGCATTGCCCGCGCGATCCCAGGTCACCGCGCGAATCTTGTCGCTCTTCGCGCCCCCGCCAAAAGCCAGCCATTCGAAGACGGGTTCCGCCGCTTGCAGGGGCAGACAACAGGCGAGAGCAAAACAAAGGCGGGGGATCATGGAGCAGGACTACGCGTCGCGGCCTTCGGCTGTTTCTCGGTTCTCGCAGCAACAGAGCCACGCCCCGGCGCAGCGGAGCCCTGCCCATTCCGCTTTCAGATTTGCTGGCAAGCCGCGCGGGCGAGGGTATGTTAAACATTCGCCATGGCCGAGCCCGCCCCCACCATCGAGACCCGCGAGGAAGTCATGTTTTTCGACACCGACATCGGCGGGGTCGTCCACAACATTGCCTACCTGCGCATGATCGAGACCGCGCGCACCCGCCTCGCCGCCAAACTCGGCATGCAACTGCGCGAGATGGCGCAAACCCAGGTCTACCCGGTCGTCGTGCGCACGGAGATCGATTACCGCAAACCCGCCACCCTCGGCGATGAACTCATCATCTCCGGCCGCCTGGAATCGGTCGAGCGCGTGCGTTTCTGGGTGGCCTTCGAAATCCGCCGCGCCGGCGAGGACACCCGCCTGATCACCTGCCGGCAGTCGCTCGCCCTGGTGCAGATGCCGCAGGGCCGGCCGCTGCGTCTGCCGGCCGACTGGGCCGACAAGTACGGCCACCTCGGTCGCGCGACCGCCTGAGGCGTGCGCCCGGCACTTGCGCGGCCGTCGGCACCGGCTTAAAAAGCCGCCATGGCCACCATCGCCGTCCTCGGCACACTCGACACCAAGGGACCCGAACACGCCTACGTGGCGGACCTCATCCGCGCACGCGGACACCAGCCCCTGCTCATCGACACCGGCACCGGCGCGCCGGCCAGCATCACACCCGACCTGAGCCGCGAACAGGTGGCTGCCGCCGGTGGCATCGATCTGCCCGGCCTGCTCAGCCGCCGTGACCGCGGTGAAGCCGTCACCGCCATGTCCGGCGCCGCCGCCGCCCTGCTGGTCCAGCTTGCCGCCGAAGGCCGCATCCAGGGTATCATTTCCCTGGGCGGCGGCGGTGGCACCGCCATCAGCACTGCCGCCATGCGCGCCCTGCCGGTCGGCTTCCCCAAGCTCATGGTGTCCACCCTCGCCGCCGGCAACACCGCGCCCTACGTCGGCACCAAGGACATCGTCATGATGCCCAGCATTGTCGACGTCAACGGCCTCAACCGCCTGTCGCGTGTCCTGCTGGCGCGCGCCGCCGGCGCCATCTGCGGCATGGTCGAGGCCGAACCACCCGCGACCACCGACAAACCGCTGATCTGCGCCTCGATGTTCGGCAACACCACCGACTGCGTCAACGCCGCCAAAAAAATCCTCGAGGACGCCGGTTACGAAGTCCTCGTCTTTGCCGCCACCGGCACCGGCGGCCGCATCATGGAGAGCCTGATCGAAAGTGGCATGATCAGC
>CAZSBO010000037.1:0-26917 GCA_964605265.1 uncultured Prosthecobacter sp. | reverse complement strand
TGCCAAAGCTGGGGTAGATGCGCTCGAGGTAGTAGTCGCGATCCGCCTCCGGAATTTGGGCGGGCGGCTTGTCGCAATCCTCCTTCTTCTTCGGCACCCAGATGCGGCCGTCATTGCGCAACGACTCAGACATAAGCGTGAGCTTGGACTGGTAGTCGCCGGAGACGGGGATGCAGGTCGGGTGGATCTGCGTGTAGCAGGGGTTGGCGAAGAAGGCGCCCTTCTTGTGGGCGCGCCAGGTGGCGGTGACGTTGCACCCCATGGCATTGGTCGACAGGTAAAAGACGTTGCCATAGCCGCCGGTGCAGAGCAGCACGGTGTCGCCGGCATGGGCCTCGACCTTGCCGGTGACGAGGTCGCGGGTGATGATGCCCTTGGCGTGGCCGTCGACGACGACCACATCGAGCATTTCACAGCGCGTGTACATCTGCACGCCGCCGCGGGCGATCTCCTTGTTGAGCGCGGAATAGGCGCCGAGCAGGAGTTGCTGGCCGGTCTGGCCGCGGGCGTAGAAGGTGCGGCTGACCTGGGCGCCGCCGAAGGAGCGGTTGGCGAGTGCACCGCCGTACTCGCGGGCGAAGGGCACACCCTGGGCGACGCACTGGTCAATGATGTTGACGCTCTCTTCAGCCAGGCGGTGAACGTTGGCCTCGCGGGCGCGGAAGTCGCCGCCCTTGACGGTGTCATAGAAAAGACGGTGCACGCTGTCGCCGTCGTTCTGATAATTCTTGGCGGCGTTGATGCCGCCCTGGGCGGCGATCGAATGGGCGCGGCGCGGGCTGTCCTGGAAGCAGAAGCACTTCACCTTGTAGCCGAGCTCGGAGAGCGTGGCGGCGGCCGAGGAACCGGCGAGGCCGCTGCCGACGACGATCACCGTGTACTTGCGCTTGTTCTTCGGGTTGATGAGCTTCGAGTCCTGCTTGTGCTTGGACCACTTGAGGGCCATCGGGCCGGAGGGGATCTTGGAGTCGAGGGGCATGGCGTGAAAGGGTCGGAGGCTTGGAAGGGGCGGGGTTCAGCGTCCGTAGCCGAAGATCAGGATGGCGATCGGAATCGAGCAATTGCCGACCAGGATGAGCAGGGCGAAGGCACGGCCGAGCTTCTGGAACAGCGGCCAGGTCTTGTGGGTGGCGAGACCGAGGGTCTGGAAAATGCTGGCGACGCCGTGACCGAGGTGGCTGCAGAGCAGGACCATGGCGAGGATGTAAAACGCCGAGACCGGCGCCGAGGAAAAGCCGTCGATCACCATCTTGTAGACATTGTGAACCGTCTCGCCGTGCAGATCGGTCTTGTAGGCCGGCCCGTCGAAACCGAAGCCGGTGCGGACCGTGAAGTGCAGCAGGTGGAAGACAATGAAGGCGAGCACGGTCAGACCGCTCCAGATCATGGTGCGCGAGGCTCGCGACGAGACCTTGGCGACGTTCACACCGTACTTGTCCTGGCGGGCGGCGCGGTTGGCGCGGGTCAACTGGATGGTGGCGACGACGTGGATGACCAGCGCGGCGAGCAGGCCGAGGCGGGCGATCCAGACACCGCCGCCGTGCAGGGCGGTCTGCAGCATGTGGCCGTATTCGTTGATCGCCTCGGGGCCGGCGAAGACCAGCAGGTTGCCGATCATGTGCCCGAGGACGAAGAACGCCAGCAGGGCTCCGGTCAGGGCGACAAGAATTTTCTTGCCGATGGTTGAGGTGTAAAAACGCGAAATCGGGTCAAAAACGGCGCTCATGGGTGTTGAAACTCACCATGGCGATACGTTGGCAGGTGGCAAGACGCTCGTGGAAATTTTCTTTTCCAGCGGCCTTTCTTCACTGCACCTGCACCCGCACACCGATGGCCCGATAGGCGGCGACGATCTCCTCTGCGAGCTTTTTGTAGGGACGCTCATCCACCAAAAGGGCCACGTGCCGCAGGACAGCCGCTTCATCGTTGAAGGGCGGCGGTTTCAGGTCGCGCGGATAGCTGAACCTCCCTCCATCAAGACGTTTCACGCGCGGATCGGCGAAGAAGGCGCGCATGGCGGCGACCTCGCCATGCACCGCCTCCATGAAACGCAGGAAGCGGGCCCCGGTCTTGTCGCCGTCGAGGTGGCAAAAGTAATACACCAGCAGGTGCGACTTGTGGTACATTTCACGCATGCGCTCCGCCGTCGCACTGGCGGCATCCCAGGCGTCGCGCCCCATCGTCAGATGCGCCTCCAGATTGTCGATCACCGGCTGAAAACCGTACTTGGCCCAACTGTCGATCGCCTCCTTCATCGCCGTCTTGTGCGAATCGGCGCGGAAGACGCCGGCACGGTAGGGCAGCATCTCCACGTACTCGGCCGTGCCCTCGATGACCCACTTGGGCAAAAAGGCCAGGTAGTCGTGCATCATCTGGTGGGTGATCTCGTGCACGAGGGTGTCGCTGGAGAAGTCGCTCTTGAAGTAGGTCTGACCGCGCTTTTCCAATCCGAGACTGGCAAAGGGGATGCGGAAGGTTTTTTCCGCCGTGTTGTAGACGCCCCCTGACAGCTCCGGGCCGCCGGCAGCGACATAATCCTCACGCGTTTCATACAACGCCGCGAGAAAGCGCGGCAGACCGTCGGGCGGCCGGCAGACCACGCCCCAGGGCAGCGCGTCAACGACGGCACGCGTGGCCTCAAAGGTGCGCGCCACCTCGGTCATGACACTGCCCGCCAGCTTGGCCTGCGAGGTGAATTCGAAGGCCTCTGATTGATACACGTAGCGGCGTGCGGCGGCATTTTCCTCGACCGCGCGGATTTCCACCGAGCGGGTCGGCACCGCCACGGTGCCCGGCCAGGTGCGTTTCTCGATCGGCAGCCGCGCCGGATCGGTTGCTGGCGCCGGGGCACTCCCACCGCCGCCAGCAGTGCGCGCGAAGGCCTGATCGGCTTCGCTCAGGCGGGCGAGCGGAAACGGCACCGTCTGGCCATTGCCCATGCGCAGCAGCACGCTGTCGCCCTCCAAACCGGCAAAGGCCGCCTCGACCGTGCGCCCCTGAAGATCGGTCCACTGACGCGACACCTGCTGGGCGAACACGGGAACAAGCAGAACCGCCAGGATGACGGCCAGGAGGTGGGGCACTCTCATGCCGGCGTTTTAGCATCAGGGAGGGTCCGGACGCAAGCCCGCACTGGCACAAGGTTTCACTGGCGGCTGCGGCGCATCTCTCTATGGGCAGGCCATGATCTTCACGCCCCCCCACGTTTTCGAGCAACCGCCGCCCGCTTTCGACCTGGCCAGCCTCGACACACCGGCCTTTGTTGTCGACCTCGGCCTGCTGCAGGCGAACCTGGAAAAGCTGGCGCGCGTCCAGGAGGCCTCCGGTGCCAAAATCCTGCTCGCCCTCAAGGGCTTCGCCATGCACGCGACCTTCCCGCTCGTGCGCCGCTACCTGCAGGGCTGCTGCGCCAGCGGCCTGCACGAGGCACTGCTCGCCCGCGAAGAGTTCGGTCGCGAAGTCCATGTCTACGCACCGGCCTTCAAGGAGTCGGAAATGACGCAACTCCTGCCCATCGCCGACCACATCAGCTTCAACTCGCCGGCACAGTGGCGGCGTTTTCGGCCGCAGATCGAAGCCGCACGCGCCGCCGGTCTACACGCCCCCAGTCCGGGCCTGCGTGTCAACCCCGAGCACAGCGAGGTCGAGGTCAGCCTCTACGATCCCTGCTCGCCGGGGTGTCGCCTCGGCACACGCGCCGCGGCGCTCGAAAGCGAGGATCTCGACGGCCTGGAGGGCCTGCACTTCCACGCCCTCTGCGAGCAGGATGCCGACGTCCTGGAACGCACCCTCGCGGCCGTCGAGGCACGTTTCCCGCGCCTGCTGCAGCAGGTGCGCTGGGTCAACATGGGCGGCGGCCATCACATCACCCGCAACGATTACGATGTCGAACGCCTGGTGCGCTTGATCCGCGGCTTCCGCGAACGCTGGGGCAAGGAGGTCTACCTGGAGCCCGGCGAGGCCGTGGCGCTCAACACGGGTTACCTGGTCGCCACCGTGCTCGACCTGGTGCCGACCGATGTGCCCACCGCCATCCTCGACACCTCGGCAAGCGCCCACATGCCGGACACCCTGGAGATGCCGTACCGCCCGCACATCCTCGGCTCGGGGCGTCCCGGCGAATTCGCCCATGCCTACCGCCTCGGCGGCCTCACCTGCCTGGCCGGCGATGTCATCGGCGAGTACAGTTTCCCCGAGCCCCTGCAGCCCGGTCAGCGACTGGTGTTCACGGACATGGCGCACTACACCATGGTCAAGACGACCACCTTCAACGGCGTGCCGCATCCGGACATCGACCTCTTTGATCCCGCCAGCGGCGAACTGCGCGTGGTGCGCCGCTTCGGCTACGCGGACTTCAAAAACCGGCTGTCATAAGGCCGCCTGCAGCAAGGCTGCCAGGCGGGCGGAGGCGGCGCAGCCGACCGCGACCACCTCGTCGTGATGCAGGTTGCCCGGCGCCAGGCCGGCGGCCCAGTTGGTGAGCATCGAGATTCCGGCGACCTGCATGCCGAGCGCACGCGCCTGGATTGCCTCGGGCACGGTCGACATGCCAACCGCGTCGGCACCGAGCCGCCCGAGCATGCGCACCTCGGCCGGCGTTTCATACTGCGGCCCCTGGACGGCGGCATAAACCCCCTCGCGCAGTTCCTGGCCGAGTCGACCGGCAGCCTCGTGAAACGCCTTGCGCCACGCAGCGTCGTACACCTCGCTCATGTCGTGAAAGTGCGGTCCGCCACGCAGGGGCGAATCGCCCAGCAGGTTGAGATGATCGCCGATCAGCATCAGGTCGCCCACGGCGAAGGCCGGGTTCAGGCAGCCGGCGGCATTGGTGAGCACAAGGCGGCGCACCCCCAGGCCATGCAACACGCGCACGCCGGCGGCGACTTCCGTGGCGGTCAGGCCCTCGTAGAGATGTCGGCGCCCCTGGGCGAAGAGCAGGCGGCGGCCGGTGGCATCGCGCACCAGCACAAGCCGGCCGGCATGGCCGGGCACGGTGGAGGTCGACAGACCCGGCACCTCGGCATAAGGAACGTCCATCTCCGCGGTGAAGGCCTCGACGACCTCGCCGAGGCCGCTGCCAAGAATGACGGCGGTGTCAGGTCGGGCGGCCTGCAGCAGGGCGTAACTCATCGGCGTGCAATCACGGGAAAAGGCGGCAAATGCAAGCGCCGTCAGGCAGCCACCGGAGTGACTTCAGGCGCGGCAACCCGGCGTGCGGGGAAGATCCAGCGCCAGAGGCGACCGGCGTCGGCGACCGCGAGGTAGCAGAGCGGCACCAGGAAGAGGGTGATGACGGTGGCAAAAAGGCTGCCGTAGCCCATCGCCACGGAGACCGGCGTCAGGAACTGGGCACTGGTGGCCTGGGCGGCTCGGTCATCGCCGAAGATCAGCACCAGCAGGTGGCTGAGGCCGGGCGGCGCATTCTCAATGAGGGAACCGAACTCAAAGATGAGCGGCATCAGGCCGACAAAGGTGGTGATCTGGGTCAGGAAGATGGCGCGGAAGCGGCTGCGCCCCCCCTCCTGCACGGCGTATTTGAGGTCGCCGGTCTCGGCATAGAGATGGTTGATGCGATCCACGAGCACCAGGGTGTCGTTGACGATGACACCGGTGACGGCCAGCATGCCGCAGACGCTCATGCTGCTGAGCGGCATGGCGTGGAAAAGATGGCCGAGCACGGCACCAACGATGCCAAACGGCACCACCAGCAGCACGATGAGCGGCTGCGTGTAACTGCGAAACGGAATGGCCATCATGCTGTAAAGCCCCAGCAGGATGACCACCAGCGCCCACTTGCCCGCCGCGGCGCCCTCGCGCTGGGCGCGTGCCTCGCCCTCAAAGCTCCACTGCACGTGCGGATAGCCGGCAAGCATGTCGCGCAGATGAATCTCCAGATCCGCCCGTATCTTGGCCGGATCGGTCGTCGCCTTGTTGACGTCGGCGGTGACGTTCATGGCGCGGCGGCGGTCGACCCGTTTGATGCTGGTGAAGCTTTTGCCAACCCGGGCCTCGGCCACGCGCGCAAACGGGATCTCCAGGCCGTCGGCCGTGCGCACACGCATCGTGTCGAGCGTGGCCAGGCTCTTGCGGTCGGCACGCGGGTAACGCAGCATGACCTTGACCTCGTTGGGTCCGCGCTGGATGCGCTGGACTTCGTCGCCATAAAAAGCCTGGCGCACCTGGCGGGCAAGGTCGCTGACCGTGACCCCAAACTGACGGGCCTCGGGCTTCAGTCGCAACTGGATTTCGTTGCGGCCGCTGTCGAGGGAATCGCTGATGTCGAAGACGCCCGAGTAGGTAGCCAGCTGGTCCTTGATCTTCGCCGAGATGACCAGCAACTCCTCGGGATCCGTGCCTGCCAACTGGATGTCGATGGGATCACCGCTGCGGACAATCTCCGCACGGAAGTTGAGTTCCTCGGCACCGACAATGGTGCCGATGCGCTGGCGCCATTCGTTGGCCATGTCGACCGTGTTCACCTTCAGGCTGCGCTCCTCGGGCCCGTAGGTCTCCAGGGTCACCTCGCCAATGTGCGAGCTGCCGGTGGTACCCGAGCCGCTGCCGTAAGTCAGGCGGGTGGTGCCGGTGGTCGCGAGAATGGCCCGGATCACCGGCCGTCCGTCCGGCCCCACGTACTCGCGCCGCATCTGCTCGGCGATGTCGTAAATGCGCTGGATGTGGCCGTCGGTGACCTCAAAGGGAGTGCCGTCGAGCATGCTCAACCGCGCCTCAATGCGCTCGCTCTGCACGCGCGGGAAAAAGATCCAGAGGATGCGCCCACTGAAAAAGAAGGCACAGAGCACGACCAGGCCGCCGAAGAAACAGGCGAGCGCGGCATAGCGATGGTGCACGCACCAGCGCAGGGCAGGACGATAGAAGGTGTCGACGAAACCCTGCAGCAGGCGGTCGGAGAAGCGGTGCACCGGCCCGAGGATGTCGGAGGCACCGCTCAGGCCCGGGATGGGATGAGCAAGGTGGGCGGGCAGGATGATTTTGGTTTCCACCAGTGCGATCAACATGACCAGGATGAAGACCACCGCGATCGGCTTGAACATGAGCAGGAAATCGCTCACACCGACGGCCATTGGCAGGAAGGCAATGACCGTGGTCAAGACGCCAAAAGTGATCGGCACCGCCATTTCGCGCGTGCCGCGGATGGCTGCCTCCAGCGGCGGCAACCCCTCCTGGCGCAGGGTGTCGACATGCTCGGAGATGACGATGGCGTCGTCGACCACGATGCCGAGCACGAGGATGAAGCCGAACAGCGAGGACAGGTTAATGGCCGTGTCAAAGAACGGCATCAGGGCGATGGCGCCGAGGAAGCTGGCGACCATGCCGACGGCCACCCAGAAAACCGCGTCAAGGCGCAGGAACAGGCCAACGAAGATGAAGACCAGAATCAGACTGCTCTGGGCATTCTGCATGAGCAGGTTGATGCGCCCCTTGACGATCTTTGAGCGGTCGTTCCAGAACTCGATCTGAACGCCGTCGGGCAGGCGTTTGCGCGCCTCGGCGATGTAGGTCTTGACCTCCTCGGCGATGCGGATGGCGTTCTGCCCGCCCTCACGCATGACATTGATGACCACGCAGCGCTTGCCGTCGAGCCGCGCCAGCAGCGGGTTTTCATTGAAGCCATCGCTGATGCGGGCGATGTTTCCCAAGGTCAGGCTGCTGCCATCCGGCCGGGTGAGCACCACCACCCGCTCGTAATCGGCACCCGTGTAGGCGCGACCGCGTGTGCGGATGGAAACATCCCCGGCCTCGGTCTGAACCACCCCGGCGGGCAGATCGATCGCCGAGGCCCGGATCGCCTGGCTGACTGACTCCAGGGTGAGGCCGTGCTTGCGCAGGTTCTCCTCGGGAATCTCGATGCCGATCTCGTAGGGGCGAACGCCGCCCAATCCCGTGTGGGTGACGTCCGGCAGGGCCGCCAATTCATCGCGCACCTGCTCACCGAGGCGACGCAGGTCGCGCTCCGCCATGTCGGCGGCGATGACGACATTGATCACCGAATGGAAGCTGTCGTCGAGTTGGATGACCGGGCGTTCCGCCAGTTCGGGAAAGTTGGGGATGGTGTCGACCTTGTTGCGCACCTCCTCCATGACCTCGCGCGGGTCACGGGTTTCCTCCACCTCAATGAAGACCGAGCCGCCGCTGGAACCGGCCGTCGAATTGATGTGCTTGATGCCACCGACCTGTTGCACGGCCTCCTCCACGCGCAGGACGATGCTCTCCTCGACCTCCTCGGGCGTCGCCCCCGGGTAGGGCACGGTGACCGAGATGATGCGAGAGGGCAGATCGGGAAAAACTTCCAGTGGGATCCGCTCCGAGATCAGCGTCCACATGCCGGCCGCCATGACGGCCAACATGAGAAGGTTGGCGGCGACGTGATTGCGGGCGAACCAGGAGATCATGCGGATGGGGTGAACAAGCAACGCTTGGCGGGAGGGAAAGTTGCCCGGGTTTCAGCCGGCGGCAAGGAAAGCCGCTGCCAGAACGTAGCCCTGCGTCATGCCCACCTCCCCTTCCCGTCGTTCCTTCCTGAAGCAATCCGCCCTCGGGGCCGCCGCCGTTGCCTTCCCCGCCGTGGTCAAGTCGGCCAGCCCCAACTCCCAGCTCCAGGTGGCGTCGATCGGCGCTGACGGCATGGCGTTCAGCGACATCAAGAACATCGGCAGCCATGCCAAGGTGCGCTACGTCGGCTTCTGCGACATCGACAGCACCCGTTTCGCCAAGGCCGACGCCGCCCACCCGGGTGTGCCGCACTTTGCCGACTTCCGTGAGATGCTGGCCAGCCTGGGCGACAAGGTCGACGCGGTCAACGTCGGCACCCCCGACCACATGCACGCCAAGGCCGCCATCGAGGCGATGCGCCGCGGCAAGCACGTCTACTGCCAGAAGCCGCTGGCCCACACCGTCTGGGAGTCGCGGCAGATGCGCCTGGAGGCCGAGAAGGCCGGCGTGGTCACCCAGATGGGCAACCAGATTCATTCCAACCTCGAGTACCGCCTGGGCACCCGCCTGATCCAGGAAGGCGCCATCGGCAAGATCAAGGAGGTGTTCTCCTGGGTCGCCGTCACCGGCAACGAACGCAACAAGAAGCTTGAACCCCTCGCCGGCGCGCCCGTGCCGGCGCACGTCAACTGGGACCTGTGGATCGGCGTGGCGCCGATGCGCGAGTACGCCCCCTGCTACCACCCCTTCGTCTGGCGCGACTGGCAGGACTTCGGTGGTGGCGCCCTTGGCGACTTCGGATGCCACATCCTCGATCCGGTTTTCACCGCCCTCGGCCTGAACGCGCCGCTGACAGTGACGGCGCGCAACAGCGGCATCAACGATCACATCTGGCCGGTCAACGAGGAGGTTGAGTTCATCTTCCCCGGCAACGAACTGACTGCCGACAAGACCCTGAAGGTCACCTGGAGCGACGGCGGCCTGCGGCCCGACCGCAAAAAGGCGAAGATGCCGGCCGACCTCGAACTGCCGCGCAGCGGCTCGCTGTTCATCGGCGAGGAGGGCAACCTCGTGCTCGCCCACGTCGCCGGCCCGCGCCTGTACCCGGTGGAAAAGTTCCAGGGCTTCAAGTATCCCAAGGAGGAGGGCCGCAACCACTGGCATGTCTGGGTCGACGCCTGCCTCGAGGGCAAGAAGACCAGCGACGGCTTCCACTACGCCGGTCCGCTCTCCGAGACGGTACAACTTGGCAATGTCGCCACCCGCTTCTGCGCGCGCGGTCCGATCGACTCGCGCACCGGCGATCCGCTGAACCCGGTCGTCTTGGAATGGGACGCCGCCAATCTGCGTTTCCCGAACGCGCCGGAAGCGGACGCGCTGCTGACCAAAACCTACCGCGAAGGCTGGGCGATCTGAGTCACCCGCCTCAGGGATTGGTTTTGTAGACCCTGCGCACCGGTTGCTCAGTCGTGCGCTTGCGGCTGAACATCCGCGAGAACAGGCTCGTCCGCCGCTCCTCAACCGGTTCGGCCGCGGCGGGCACCACCTCGCTTGGGAAACGCTGGGCGGCGTCGGCGCCGACCTTGGTGCGCTGGTCCTCCTTGAGCGAGGACAGGCGCAGGGCGTTGTTGTCCTGAATCACCTGCGGCTGGATGAAGATGATCAGCTCGCTGCGGGTGGTGCTGTTCTTGTTCTCCTTGAACAGGTTGCCGACACCGGGGATGCGGCTCAGGAAGGGAGCCCCCTGGGTGTCGCGCTTTTCCTGCTCGGAGATCAGGCCACCGAGCACGATGGTGTTGCGGTCGGGAACCGTTACCGAGGTGATGATCTGCTCGGTGCCGATGATCGGCACGTCGTTGGGCTCCACGCGCTGCGTGCCGATCACGGTATCGTTCACCTGGGCGATGGTGAGCTGCACTTCGCCATCGGAATTGATGAGCGGCACGACCTCCAGCTTGAGGACAACGTCGCGGTACTCAATCGTCGTGGTGGTGTTGCCCTGGTTGGCGTTGTTGTTGGCAAAAACCGTCTGCTGCGAGGGCACCGGAATCTGCTGGCCGGAAGTGATGGTCGCCTTCTTGTTGTTGAGGGCGAAGACGCTCGGACGCGACAGCACACGGAAGCGATTGGTCGTCTCCAGGGCGGTGACAAACACCTCCAGGCTGTCGCCAATTGACCCGTACAGATTCATGCCGGCGGCGGGGCCGAAGGGCGTGGTGATGGCATTGTCGCGCAGGTCGCGGATCGCCCGCGTGGTGGCGTTGCCGGTGAGCACGTCCTGACGGCTGAGAAAGCTGCTGCCGGAGAAGTTCGTGCCGTCCCGGTCATTGAGGGCCGAGAGGTAATCGATGCCGAACTCAAAACCGTCGCCAAGGGTGAGCTGGCCGATGACGGTGGAAAGGTACACCTGGGCGGGCTTGCGATCGAGCTTGTCGAGCAAGCCGTTGACCTTGTCGATCGCGTCTTTGCGTCCCATGACCAGAATGGCGTTGGCCATCGGGTCGGCGACAACGCGGGTCTTGCCGACCAGCACGGAGATCGGCGCATTGTCCTCGGTGGGGCCCTGGATCAGGTCGGCGCGACTGGCCGTACCGCTGGTGCCGGTGGCGCTGTCCTCGGCACCGCCGGTGGCCAGCAACTGACCGCCGCGGGTACCCGTGGTGGTGCGACCCGTGAGCAGCTGGCTGCTGCTGGAGGCGAGCAACTGGTTGCGTTGCTGCTGCAGCGTGCCCCCGCCCGGCAACTGGGTGGTGCCGCCACCGGTGTCCTGCAGCAGGTCGGCGATGGCGCTGAGCATGTCGACAGCCGAGGCATACTTGAGCTTGCGCTCATAGGGCTCTTCAATGGGCAGCGCCTTGTCGAATTCGGCGATCATGCTGGCGATGTAGGTGTAGTCCTCCGGCGAGGAAACCACGAGGATCTGGTTCAGGCGGGTATCGGCAACCACCTGGGCCTTGGGCTTGGGGGCCTGCGAGCGGGCGCCGCCGTCGGGCTGACGGTTTGAGCCGCCGGAAGAGGGCGGCTGGCCGCCGGAGTTCGAGCGCGAATCACCGCCCGAGTTGCTGCGATTTTCCGGGACCGGACTGCCCCGGAAGGTGTTGACCCCGCGGGTCTCCTCCTCCTGCAGCTGGGCATCGAGGGTGGCCTGAAGAATCTGCGCCACGGTGGCGGCATCGGCGAACTCGACCGGGATGAACTTGGTGAGCAGGGTGGAACCGCTGTCGGCGATGTCGAGCGCCTCCTTGATGTGAATGAGCTGCCAGACGATGGAACTGGTCTCGGTGATGAGCAGGCCGGGCGGCGAGGACACCGGCGTGATGCGACCATAGACTCCCAGGCCCACATGCGAGGACAGCATGCTGGCCGCGTCCTCGGGGGCGAGATGGCTGAGCGGCATGAAGTAACTGACCAGGGTCTCGCCCTCCGGCAGGTCGAACGGCGAGGTGTAGAAATTCACCCCCTGGGAGAATTGCACGCTGTTGGCGCTCTGGGTGCGTGCCGGCAGGATGCGGGCGCTCTTGCCGTCCGGCTCCATGACGATGGCGTAGCCGTTGGTGAAGAGGGTGGCCTCAATCAGCTTGACCGCCTCGTCCTTGCTCACCGGCCGCGGTGTCGCCAGGCTGACCTGCGGTCCCTCGAAGATGCTCGTGTCCTTGATCAGGGTGATGCCGGTGAGCAGTTCATAGATGCTCAGCATGTCAGCCACCGGGTTGTTCGGGAACTGCAGGACAATTTGATCGCCGTCCATGCGGATCGTTTCGGAGAGCGTACTGGCCACACCGCCGCCCGCTCCAGGCGGGCCGCCAAAGCCGCCTTCACCGCGTCGACCGCGAAATCCGCCAGGCCCTCCCGGCCCGCCGGGGCCGCCCGGAGCCGAGGGTTCACCAGGTTGGGTGGGTGCCGGTTGGGCAGCCGGCGACTCGCCGGCGGCGGCCGGTGCGGGCGCGGGGCTGGGGGCCGGCGGCTGGGCAGGTGCGGCGGGTTGGGCATCCTGAGCCGACAGCAGGGCGGCAGAGGAAACAAGACAAACGGCGGCGGCAAATCGGAGACGGAAGGGATGCATGGGAATCGGGAGCAACGGAAACAAGTTCAGGGGTGGAGGTGGCAAGGGCATCAGCGACCGCCCTTGTCCTCCTTCTCAATGCGTTCAAACTCGCGACGGATGATGTTGCGTCGCTCCTCCTCGGGAGCATTGCGGAACTTGTCATCGCTGAACTTCGAACGCATCATGTCGCGAAACCTCTCGCGGCCCTTTTCAGAAAGCGACTCGTAACGGCGGCGGTCCTCTTCGCTGGGGCCACGACTGGGACCGCGAAAACGCTCGCTGTCGCCGCCCGGCGGCGGACCGCGGTCGCCCCCTTCACGCCGGCGCTCGCCGCGCAGGTCCTCGGCACTGACGCTGGCGTAGCGCACACTGACCACCTCACCGCCGATGCGGATGCGCGCCTGACTGAGCTTGACGTCGGGCGCCGGCAGGGCTTCCTGCAGGGTCCAGCCCTGGAAGTTGGGCTCACTGCCCACCACGCTCGACTGCTTGGTCTCCTTGTTGAAAACCGTCGCCACAGGCTTGCCATCGACATAGGCGATGCCGGTGAGCACCAGGTTGTCGGAAAGGTTGACCATGCGCGAGAAGGGCGAGTTCTCGAGCACCGGCGCGACCGACTTCGGATCGAAAGGCTGAGGCAGATCAGGGTCGGCCTCCTGGGCGCCGGCCGTGAGGGCGGCGGTCAAAAGCAGGGCGGTCAGGGTTTTCATGGCGGTGGGGCGGGGTTCAAAGACCGCCTTCCGGCTTGAACCAGCGGGCAAGGGTCAGGTTGCAGATCGTCTGCGGGGTTTTCTCGCGGGCGCGGCCATCGAGTTCCATGCGCAGCTGCTTGAGCGCCTGAAATTTCTCCGGCGACTGCATGCCGGCCAGCCAGCCGAGCACGGCGGTCTGATCGCCGCGCACGCGCAGGCTGACGGTGACTTCCCGGTAGTCGGCGGTGGCCACCGCCTCCGGCAGGGTCTGCTGCTGGATGGCGATGCCGAGATCGAGCGCCTGGTTCTGCAATTCCTCCAGCAACTGGCCCTGGGCGCGCCCGAGGCTGTCGGTGGTCGGCATCGCCTTGTCCAACCACTCGCGGCGCTTTTCCCAAAACGCGCGATCGGCCAGCCAGGTGTCGTTCTCGCGCTTCTGGTTTTGCAGGGCAACCAGGCGCTCGCTGAGGGCGGCACGCTGGCGCAGGAAGGCGTTGGCGCCGATCGCGCAGGCCATGAAAAGCAGCACGCCGGCGCAGAGCAGCAGCAGGTTCTTTTCGCGGGAGGAAAGCTGGTTGAGCATGGCGGGGCGAAAGGGGGTTACTGCATCTTGCCCTGGGCGCGGAACTGGGCGGTCTTTTCGCGCACCGTGGGCTGCGGCTTCGACCAGGTGTAGAGGCCGAGCACCGGATGCTTCTGCAGATCCTCGACGAACTGAAAGGCCAGCTGGGCGTCGCGCGCCTCGCCCCGCAGGTCGATCTCGCTGCTGCGAATGTCACAGTCGCGGATGACAATGCCGCTTGGCGGCATGAGCTTGGTGATCTCGGCCAGCAGGACAAGCGGGTAGCGTTTCGGTTCGATCGCCGGCGCCAGCGCCTTCCAGTGCCCGGCCGTGCGCCGCACCTGATCGGCAGCCTCAGCCGTCGCCGCCACCTCCGCCTGCAGACGATCGGCGGCTCCTCCGAGAAAACGCAGGTAGGCAAAGGCAAAGAAACCCAGGGCGAGCACGAGGGCGCCCGCCAGCAAACCTGTGCGCATCAGCCTGGCGCGGCGGGCGCGCGCCACCTGGCTGGCATGGACTCCGGCCGGCAGCAACCGGGTCCAGTGACTGGCATCCACCTCGGCCTGGGGCGGCAATTGGCTGACCCGGCGCACAGGCAGACCGCTGAGTTCGGCGAGGGCCTGTTCCTGGGCTTCATTCCAGGAGACACCGGCGAGGGTGACCCCCCCCAGACTGCCGGCGCCGAGATCGAGTTCGAGGGCGAGGCGTGTGAGCTGAACCTCCTGGGCAATCTCCTCCAGCGACGCCGAGGCCGGTGCGAACAGGTGACTGTGATAGAGACGCCCCTGAAAACCGGCGGCCAAAACAAGGGCACCCTGTTCCTCCGTGACCACCAGTTGCCCGGCGGGCAGGCTGACCAGGCGCAGGGCGGCGGTGTAATCGGCGGCATCAGCCAGGGCCAGAGACTCCGGAAACGGATCGGCCAGAACATCGACGCTGACCGTCGCGGTCGCTGCCGTCTGGGTGAGCAGATGCCAGCGGAAGTTGCGCGGTGCTTCGGCACGCGGTTTCAGCCCGCGCCGCTCGAGCTGGGTCATGATGATCTGCTCCAGCAACGCATGGTCGGCATTGGGCAGCACCAGGCCGATGCTGCGGCAGGCCGATGCTGGCAGGCCGATGACGAACGACCCGCCACGTTCCGCCGCCTCCGCCGGTGAATCCACGGTGGCGGCTGCCGCACCCGACCGGGGTTGCCAGACCCGCCAGGTGGTGTCAGGCGCGGGAAGCAGCAGGGTCGAGGCAGAAAGGGTCATGCGGAAGTGGGTGGAACGCCGGACGGCAGGGGAAGTTGCGGACAAAGCGGGGTCACTCTTCAATTCGGGCGAGGTAGGTCAGCGAGCGGTCCTCACCACGGCGGGCGATGACAATGATCTGGGCGCGCTTCTCGCCCACGTAACCCGTGCTGGTGATGCGGCGCAGGCTGTCCTCGCTGGTCAGAATCGCACTCAGCGAACGCGCCTTGTCGCCGGTCAGACCCAGCAGGCGGAAGGCCTCGCCATCGGAAACGCGCTGGTCGTCCTCGGTGCCAGGAATGCCGTCGGCGCCGTCGCGACGGGCGACGTAGTTCTCGACATCGTTCTCCGAGGCGCCGGTGACGGCGATCAGCGTGTCCTTGAAGGCCGTGCGCAGATCGATGGTGCCGTCGCCGTAAACGCTGAAAAATTCGCGCCAATCGGGCTTGAGCCGGTCGACCACGCCCATGCCGCGCACCAGCAGCATTTCGTCGACATCGATGAAGCCGCCCTGGCGCGGCATGTCCTCAATGCCCTGCTGCTGGTAAAAGGCCGACTCGGCGCCGTTGGCGCGCACGTCGTCATCGCGATCCACCCAGTCGGCGAGCGATTCGCTGGCCACGCCCGCCTCATCGCTGTTCAGCCCCCAGCGGATGAAAAGCTGATACACCGCCTCGCGCAGGCGGTCATCCGTGACATAATTGATCGGGATGCGCGCGCCCTCATAATTGATGACCACGTCAAAGCCGCTGTCAGTCCCCACCTTCTGCTTGAGCACCTTGTCACCGCGGCGCGCCTCGGGGTGCAGACCGACCGCCAGACCGCTCTCGGCCAGATGCAGCGCGTAAAACTCCGCCGCCCCGAGCTTCGCCTCCTCGGCGCTGTAACGAATGTATTCGACCACCCCCATGACGGTAACCGACATGAGCAGCAGGGCCCAGACCATCAGCATCAGGGCGGAACCCGATGGGCGGAGGCCGCGCCTCGCAGCGCGAGCTTCCTCGCGTCTGCAGGAGGACAGGGTGGCTGAGACCTGCGGTTTCATGGCTTTCATCGTCCTGGATTGCCGCCTCCACCGCTTGGCCCGGCACCCCGGCCGCCCCCGGCATCACCGCCGGTTGGTCCAGCACCACGGCCACCTCTGGCATCGCCCCCACCCTGCCCCCGGCCACCGCCAGTGGGCGCGCCGCGCCCCCCCTCCTGGCCGCGACCGCCGCCGTCGGCACCGCCTCGTGCGCCATCCTGGCCGCGCCCACCGCCCGCCGGGGCCGAGCCCCCTGCGGCAGCACCGCCTGCCGCACTGCCCTGGGCCGATGTCGACGAACTACCGCCGCCCCCCGTGCCGGCGGTGATCTGGATGACCGGCAGGCTGTACACCATGCGCAGCGGCGTCAGGCGATCGCGCATGAGCAACTGCACCTCGATGAGCTGGGGCCAGTCGCTCTCCGACCATTCCTCCAGCCAGGTGTCATCCTCCTCCTGATAAAAGCGCCACTTCAGCGACACCACATCAGGCAGCAGCGGCATCCAGTAACGCCCCTGCTCGTCGGGCGCGGCCAGGCCGCTGACTTCCTGGCGCAGGGCGATGTCGCGACTGTCGGACTGGGCGATGAGATCCTCGCGCGAGAGGCAGAGGTACTGCAGTGGCGCCTCGTTGGCATCGGTCGCCCCGGCGGGATCCGGGCGCAGGCCGAGAATGGTGTCGCTGTAGGAGATCGGGCGCATGCCGAAGCCAAAGCAGTTCGGCGCGCCACTGAGGGTCAACTCCTGGCCGGCATCCAGGTTGGCGTCGATCGGGGCGAGCGTCAACGTCGCCGTACTCGGCAGGGTGGTGAAGGTCTTGCGGCAGAGTTCCAGGAAGCGGTTGATGCCGTCGTTCTCGCGCTGCAACTGCTCGATCTGTGCCGCCGCACGCACGCTGCCCTGAATGATCGAGAACAGCGTCGCCGTGATCATGCCAAGGATGGTCAGGGCGATGACGACCTCCATGAGGGTGAAGGCCCGAAGCCCGGGCTTCAGGTTTCGAGCCTCGAACCTCTCAGCGCTGGGCGGGTTTGTGCACATAGAGGGAGACGCTTTCCTCGCGTGTCTCGCCGCCGACGGTGTAGCTGGCGGTGACGGTAAGGTTGTACAGATCGCTGAGCTGGCCGCCGCGCGTCGTGGTGAGAACGACCGGCTCGGCACTGCTGGTGTAGGTGACACCGGTGACGGCATCCGCCACGCTGACCGTCATCTCGGCCAGCGGCTTGCGTCGCACCTCCTCCAGGAAGGAGCGCAGGCCGATGCGCACGCGCTGATCGCGGTTGAGGATGTTGGCGACCTCAACCGAGGTGTTGAGGGCACGCGCCAAGCCGAGCACGCCGATGGCGAACATGCCCAGGGCAATGATCAGTTCGAGCAGGATGTACCCCCCGCGGCGACGATCGACTGCTGACCGGCCAAATGACAACGGGGCCTTCATCGCAGGTCGATCACCTCCTTGATGATGTCGGCGGTGAGCGCGCCGTACTCGACGGCGAACACCGCACTCGGTCCCTCCAGCCGGAGTTGCAGGGGCTGACAGATGCCGGTCGGCTGAAACACCCAAAGTTTGACGATCTCGCCCTCCACCGGCGTCTCTTCGAGGTCGTGCCAGAACTTGAGCGAGTAATGCACCTCGGGCGGCAGTTCGTAGCGTTCCTGCCAGTGGTTGTCGAGCACGGGACCGGGCGGTGCCAGCGGCAGCTGGCTCTTCGACACAACGGTGGCGCCGGAATCGAGGTCGAGCAGGTTCGGATCCTCGTTGGGATTCTCACGGAAGACGCCGCTCGCCTGTTCCTCCACCAGCAGATCGAGGTCGGCGAGTTGCAGGTAGGGATTGAAATAGCGCGAGGCCAGGAAGCCGCCGGAGTAAAAGGCCACCTGGTAGGGGCGCTTCTCCTTCATCGCCCGCAGGCGCGCCTCCTTGGCCAGGCGCGACAGCTCGATGATGGGCTCGCGCGCCAGTTGCTCGTCGCGAATGCCGCGAATGGTCGGAATGCTCGCGGCGGCGATAACGATGACAATGGTCAGCGAGATGACGATCTCGACCAGGGTGAAGGCCCGGGGCCGGCGGCGAACGCGGGAGGGCCAGCCCGGAAAATCGAAATCCGAAATCCGGGATCCGAAATCCGAAATTCGCATTTCCGGGCGGGTCTTCACGGTGCCGTGGCTTTCCAGTTGCCGATGTCGTCCTCGTTGCCTTCGACGCCGTCCTTGCCGACGGAATAGACGTCATAGGCCTTCTTCGACTTCTGCGCCGGGTAGCGGTACTTGTACTCCTGGCCCCAGGGATCCTTCGGCACTTCCTCAAGCAGGGCGGTCCACTTCTCCGGCAGCGGCTCGGTGGTCGGCTTCTCGACCAGGGCCTTCAAGCCCTGTTCCGTGGTCGGCGGACGCATGTTGCGCGCCTCATAAAGCTGCAACTGGGTCATCAGGTTCTGCAGGTCGCCGTCGACCCGGGTTTCCTTGGCGACATCGACATTGCCCTTGAGCATGTAGATCGAGCCGGCGGCGAGGATCGAGATGATGGTCAGCACAATGACAATCTCGATGAGGGTGAAGGCGGAATGCGGAATGCGGAATGCAAGCCCGGCATTGCGGGCGAGGGCTTTCGGTGCGGCGGGGCGGATGTTCATGGCAGTGGAGGGAGATTCAGGATAATGCGAATGTTACAGGAGACGGCGGCGGATTTGAATCGGGTTTTTCAGGGGGGCTCGGGTTACACACGGCTCTTGATGCCATTGACCGACTGGAACACGGCGGAGATGATCGAGTAGGCCACGACCCCGACGACGACGGCCATGATCAGGATAATGACGGGCGAGATCATCGCCGTCATGCGCTTGATGCGCTTGTCGAGTTCCTTGTCGTAGCGGATGGCCGCCTTCTCGAGCGACTTGCCGATTTCACCGGTCTGTTCGCCGACCGCGATCATGTCGACCAGCATCATCGGGAAGTGCCCGACCTTTTTGAGGGCGTTCGACAGCGAGGCGCCCTCGGCGACCAGGCCGTTGACGCGGGCGAGCAGGCCCTGGATGAAGACGTTGGCGGAGATCTTTGACACCAGGCGGATGCTGTTGAGCAGGGGCACACCGTTGCCGACCAGGCTGCCCATCGAGTGGGCAAACTGGGCGTAGAAGCGGGTGGCGATGACCGGCCCAAAGAGGGGCGTCTGCAGCTTGGTGCGGTGCCACCAAAGGCGGCCGCCGGGCGTCGCCAGGTAGGCCTTGAAGGACAGCGCCACGACCACCGCCGCACTGAGCATGACCCACCACCAGGAGGCGAGGAACTGGTTGAAGCTGATCAGCATCTGGGTGGCGAACGGCAGCTTCTGGCCGCTCTTGGCCAGCAGGTCGGTGATCTGCGGCACCATGACGGTCATGAACACGATCATGAGCACCGCACAGGCGCCGACCAAAAAGGCGGGATAGATCATCGCCTGGGTCACCTTCGCCTGCAGTTCGGCAATGACGACCAGGTTCTGCGCCAACCGGCGCAGGATCGGCGCCAGCGTGCCGCTCACCTCGCCGGCGGCGACCAGGTTGCAGTACAATTCATCGAAGCTCGGCGAGGCCTTGCGCAGGGCCTTGGCGACGGTGGCGCCCTCGCGGATGTGCTCGCGCAGGATGGCCGACACTTGGCGCAGGGCGGGCGCCTCCTGTCGCTCGTTCATCACCCGCAGCGCCTGATCGATCTGCAGGCCGCCATCGAGCAGGTCGGCCATTTCCTCGGTGAACAGGATGATTTGGGAGCGCTTGAGCTTGACCGGCGCATTGGGTCGCGCCGCGGTTGCGGCGCCGCCCACCTTCGACGGCTTGGCCTCCTCGGTCACCCGCACCGGCGTCAGGGCCTGGGCTTCGAGCTTGCGAAAGGCTTCCGCGCGCGAAGCGACCGCCAGGCTGCCGGTGATCGTCTGCCCGGCAGGATCGAGGGCAGTGTAGGTGAAGGAGGGCATCGCGAGGATTCAACAGCTTGGGGGTGGCTTCGCAGGTGACGGTCCAATCGCTTACTCGCCGGCTGCGGTCACGGTCAGCACTTCTTCGAGGGTCGTGACCCCCTCGGCGGCCTTGCGGAAGCCGTACTGACGCATCGGCACCATGCCGTCGGCCAGGGCCTGGGTCTTGAGTTCGGTGGCGGTGGCGCGGGCGTTGATCTTTTCCTGCAGCGCCGTCGACATCTGACAGATCTCCATGATGGCGAGTCGGCCGCTGAAACCGGTGTTGCGACAGGCTCGACAGCCGACGGAGTGACTGAGGCGGTCCTTCCACTCCAGCGGGAAGCCGACCGACTGCAGATGGCTGTCCTCGTAGTGGGCCGGCTTTTTGCAGTAGGGGCAGAGCGTGCGGACGAGTCGCTGGGCCTGGAAGGCGCGCACCGAGGAGGAGATCATGAAGGGCTCAATGCCCATGTCGAGCAGGCGGGAGATGCCGCCGACGGCGTCGTTGGTGTGCAGGGTCGAGAAAACCAGGTGACCCGTCAGGGCGCCGCGGATGGCGATCTCGACGGTTTCCTGGTCGCGCATTTCCCCGACCATGATGACGTTGGGATCGCCGCGCAGGATGGAGCGCAGGCCGGCGGCGAAGGTGAGGTCGATCTCCGGTTTGACGGCGATCTGGACGACGCCGTCGAGCTTGTTTTCCACCGGGTCCTCAATGGTGACGATGCGCCGGTCCTTGGTGTTGAGTTCCTTGAGGAAGGTGTACAGGGTGGTGGACTTGCCAGAACCGGTCGGACCGGTGACCAGAATGATGCCGTTCGGCTGGGCCAGCAGGCGGCGGATGATGCCCTCGGTGTGGGCATCAAGCCCGAGATGGGCCATGTCGAACTTCTTGCGGGTCAGCAGACGCAGCGCCACCGACTCGCCATTGACACTCGGAATCGTGGCAACACGAACATCGATGGGATCGCCGTCGAGTTCCAGATTGATGCGACCGTCCTGGGGCAGGCGGCGCTCGGCGATGTCGAGGTGCGCCATGATCTTCAGGCGCGAGACGAGCGAGTTCTGCAGCAGGCGCATGTTCGGCGGCACCGGCACCTCGATCAGCTTGCCATCAATGCGGTAGCGGATGCGCAGGTCGCGCTCGAGCGGCTCGACGTGGATGTCGGTCGCGCGCTCCTTCAGCCCCTCGCGGAAGATCTGATTGACGAAGTTCATCACCGTCGCCTCCTCGTCGGCCTCGTCGAGCACGGTGGTCTCCTGCTTGAGGTCGTCGTCGTCCTCAGTGCCTTCCCGCCCCTCCAGCAGTTCCTCAAAATTCTCGGCACCGACGCCATAGCCCTGGTGCAGGGCCTCGAGGATGCGGTGGCGGCTGGCGACCTGCCAGTGCACGCGTTTGCCCAGTTCCTGACCAACCGCCTGTCGCGCGCTGAGGTCAAAGGGATTGTAGGTGAGCAGGGTGGCCTCGACACTGCCAACGTGGGCCGGGCAGATGCGGTGGCGCAGGGCGAGCTTGGCCGGGAAGCGGGTGTGCAGGCCCTCCTGCGGTTCCCCCTCCTCGCGGGCAAAGGGCATTTTCAGCAGGCCTGCCAGGCGCTCGAAAAAGGATTCCTCGTCCACCAGTCCGGTATCGAGCACGGCCTCGATGAGCGGCAGGCGCCGGTCGGCCGCCTCCTCCAGGGCGTGGCGGAGCCGGGGCGCGTCCCGACAACCGGCCTCGCCGGCGGCTTGCAGCAGGACATCGGGGAGCGTGGAAGTGACCATGAAGCGGGTGTAACGCCGGCCGCGACGGCAAGTTGCGGTCGCTCAGCGGAAATGCTCCGGCTCGTTGCCGGGTTTCCACTTGATGTTGCAGCCGGAACTCGGTCGCTGCGGTTCCGGCGCCGCCTCGCCGGCCAGCAGGGCGGCCACGGCGGCACGCAGGTCGGCACCGGTGACCGGCACCGGGTTGCGCGGCCGGGAGGCATCGAACTGCCCGCAGTAGAACAGGCCGAGCGCACCGTCGAACAGGTAGAAGTCGGGGGTGCAGGCCGCCACATAGGCGTGGGCAACCTGCTGGCTGGCATCGACCAGGTAGGGGAAGTTCCAGCCGTGCTGGGCGGCGAATTCGAGCATCCGCTCCGGGGCGTCGGCGGGGTAGTTGGCGACGTCGTTGGAATTGATCGCCACGACGCCGATCCCCTGCCCCTCCAGCTCGCGGGCAAAGGTCGCCAGCGCCGGCGCCAGATGGATGACAAACGGACAGTGGTTGCAGACGAACATCACCAGCAGGCCGCGCGGGCCGCGGACATCGTCGAGGGTGAAAACCCGGCCCGAGGCATCGGGCAGTTCGAATTCAGGGGCGGTGCAGCCGGGGGCGAGAGCGCGGGTGGAGGAAACTTCAGCCATGCCCGGCAAACGAACACGGGCTGCGCGCAAACCGCAAGCGCCGCCGCCCCGTCGAGCGCACTTTTCACCCTCCAGCGCCTGCCCTCGCCTCGTGATCCCCCCAAAAAGGGCTTTTCATGCCGCCGATTGCCCGACAGGATCGCGGCGATCGGTCGTGGGTGTCACGACCTGGCTGAAACTCTCCCACTCATGAACCTGCCTACCATTCCCATCCAGGGCTGCGGCCCGGTGCCAGTGCGACCGAACCGCGACGGTCGCGGCTGCCTCTTTGAAATTTTCCGTGAGGAGTGGCCGGGAGCCTTCCGGACCGTGCAATGGAACGCCTGCGCTTCGAACGCCGGCGTGATGCGCGGTGTGCACGTGCATGTGGACTACGACGAGTTCTACACCCTGCCCTCGGGCCGGGTCTTCATCGCACTGAGGGACATCCGGCGCGCCTCGCCGACCTTTGGCGCCACCCGTGCCTTCGAATGGACTTCAGAGGACGGTTTCGCCATCCCGGTGCCCGCCGGTGTGGCGCATGCCGTGTATTTCCTGGAGGACTCGGTGCTGGCCTTCGGACTGAGCGGCTACTGGCGCGCCGAGCTCGACGTGGTCGGCTGCCGCTGGGATGCCCTGGATCCGGCGATCGCCTGGCCCATTGAGACGGCCGCACTTTCGAGGCGCGACAGCGATTCGGGCGACTTCGACGCCATGGTCGCCAAGTACGAGGCCCTGCTCGCCGCGCAACCCCCGCCCGCGGACCGGGTTGCCTGATGTCGAACGCGTCGGTGACTGCCGCGTTAGCGCCGCTGCCATGACCGCCCCTCCTCCGGCCGTCCCAGCCCCGGGCAGCGGACCTGAACCTGCGGTGAGCGTCATCATCGCCACCTACAACCGCAGCCAGCCGCTGGCACACGCGATTCGCAGCGTGCTGGCACAAACCTTCACCGACTGGGAACTCATCGTCGTGGGCGACGCCTGCACGGACGACACCGAAACCTGTGTCCAGTCCTTTCGGGATCCGCGCATCCGCTTTGTCAATCTGCCCCAGCGCCATGGGTATCAGTCCGGGCCGCACAATCATGGACTGACGCTGGCACGCGGCCGCCTCATCGCCTTTCTCAACCACGACGACCTGTTTTTTCCGGATCACCTTGACACAGCCGTTGCCGGTCTTGAGCAAACCGGCGCGGATCTGGTCTGGGTTCCCGTGGCCATGGCACTGCCCCGGGAAGCGGCACCGTGCCCGGAGCTGCCCTGCGCGTTTGAACTCACCGGGGTACCTCCCTCCATGGCGTACTGGCCCGGCGCCTTTTGCTTTGCCTCGTCCTGGCTGTTCCGACGCGAACTGGCCGCACGCGTGGGGCCGTGGTGCCGACCGGAGGACACCTACCAACTGCCGTCACAGGAGTGGCTTTTCCGGGCCTGGCGTCGGGGTGCCCAACTGCGCTTTCTGCCGCGCCTGACGGTCCTCGCCATTTCCCCGGGCCATGCGTCGACCGGCTACCGCCAGCGAGAGTCCCCCGACCACGACCGCCTCGTGCGCTGGCTGCAGGAGGATTCGCGCGCCCGCGAACGGATTCTCGAACAGACCGGTCTGGCTGCGGCCATGCAGCGGCTTGAGGAACGCTTTCACCCCGGTTGGCAGGCCTTGCGACGCTGGTTCCTGCGTCCCGTCTATCACTTCCTGCCGGCCTGGGGCATCCATCCCCAGACCTTTTACGGCTGGATCCGCCGCTGGACCCGCGGCTCACGACGCGGCGATTCCGTGCGCCTGCACCGCCAGCACCATGGCGCCGACGAGCCGGCAAGCCCCGGGCAGGCTGGCAGGTGACATTCCAGGCGACCGCCACCGGAAAACCGGCCCGCCAGCGGCTTTGCAGCGTATTTTGCCTTGAGCCGGCGGCGGCTTGCGGCTAACTCGGTCGAAGACTCGGCCGTCAAAGGCCGTATGGATCCTCTTCCCACCCAAGCAACCCCACCCATTCCACTCATGGCAGTCGTCTCCAAAGGTCTCGAAGGCATCGTCGCAGCTGAAACCCGCCTCGGTGAGGTGAACGGCGCGGAAGGCATCCTCTACTACTGCGGCTACGACATCAACGAGCTCGCCGGCAAGGTCTCCTACGAGGAGGTGGTGTACCTGCTGTTCTACAACAAGCTGCCGAACCGCAGCGAACTCGACCGTCTGACCACCGCCCTGCGCGCCGAGCGCGAACTGCCGCAGGGCGTCATCGACTTCCTCCAGCACGCGCCCAAGAAGGCCCGGCCGATCGACGTGATGCGCACGGCCGTGTCCATGCTCGGCTGCTACGACCTGGCCCGCCACGACGTCGACATGAGCGACAACCTCGCCACGGCAATCCGCCTGGTGTCGCAGATCAGCGTCATCGCCGCCTACTTCCATCGCGCCCGCCAAGGCAAGAGCCTGCCGCCGGTGCGCAAGGACCTCAGCGAGGCCGCCCACTTCCTCTACCTGATGAACGGCGAGGTGCCTTCGAAGGAGGCGGAAAAGACCCTCGACGTCGCCTACGTGCTGCACGCCGAGCACGGCTTCAACGCCTCGACCTTCACCGCCCGCGTCGTCGCCTCGACCCTGAGCGACATGTACTCGGCGATCAGCGCCGCCATCGGCGCGCTCAAGGGCCCGCTGCACGGCGGCGCCAATGAGGGTGTCATCCACATGCTCGAAGAGATCGGCAGCCCGGACAAGGTCGACGGCTGGGTCGAGGACGCCCTCGCCCAGAAAAAGAAAATCATGGGCATCGGCCACCGCGTCTACAAGGTGCTCGACCCGCGTGCGCCGCACCTGCGCGAGATGGCGATCCAGCTCACCGCCCAGCTCGGCGAGCCGAAGTGGATCCAGATGTCGGAGCGCATCGCTGAAATCATGCGCGAGCGCAAGGGCCTGAACGCCAACGTCGACTTCTATTCGGCGACCGTTTACTACAGCCTCGACATCCCGACCGACCTGTTCACCCCGATCTTCGCCATCGCCCGCATGAGCGGTTGGACGGCGCACGTGCTTGAGCAGTGGAGCGAAAACCGCCTCTTCCGCCCGCTCAGCGAGTACGTCGGCCGCCCCTACGGCCAGAAGGTCGTGCCGATCGACGAGCGCTGATCCCGCCATGGCCAGCCCCGTCCTCGACGCCCTGCAGTGGCGCTATGCCTGCAAGGTCTTTGATCCGGCCCGCGAAATCCCCGCGCAGACCTGGAGCGAGCTCGAGCAGTCGCTCGTGCTGACGCCCTCGTCCTTCGGTCTGCAGCCCTGGAAATTTCTGGTCGTGCGCGACCCGGCGCTGCGCGAGTCGCTCGTGCCGCTGGCCTTCAACCAGCGTCAGGTCGCCGACTGCTCGCACCTGCTCGTGCTGACCGTGCCCAAGGTCATGGACGAGGCGCACATCGACGCCAACATCGCCCGCATGGTCGAGGTGCGCGGCGGCACGGCCGATGCCCTCGCCGGCTTTCGCAAGATGGTCTGCGGCTTCCGCGACGGCATGGCGGCGCGCGACGGCGCCCTCGAACAGTGGGCCAAGCTGCAGGCCTACCTGGCGCTCGGCCAGTTCATGCTCGCCGCCGCCCTGCACGGCGTCGACACCTGCCCAATGGAAGGTTTTAATGCCGCCAAGTTCGACGCTGCCCTCGGTCTGGATGAACGCGGGCTGACCACCGCCGTGCTCTGCCCGGCCGGGTACCGCAGCCCGGACGACCGCTACGCCGGCCTGCCCAAGGTGCGCTTCGAGGCCGGAGACGTCGTGGAGCATCGTTGAACACCGGCGGCCGCGGCGGACGTATTCACCAGCATGGCCCCGTTCGACCCATCCGCCCACGCGCTGAGCGTCAACCGCCGCGCCTTCCTGACCCAGTCGGCCTATGGTCTCGGCGGCATGGCCCTTGCCGCCCTCGCCGGCCAGTCTGCCGCCGGCGTGCCGGGTGCTCTCGCTGCGCCACACACGCCGGTGCGGGCCAAACGGGTCATCTTCCTGTGCATGGCCGGCGGCCCCTCACACCTGGAGACCTTCGACTGGAAGCCGCGCCTGAAGGAACTCGATGGCAAACCCTTCCCGGAATCCTTCACCCGCGGCCAGCAACTCGCCCAGTTGCAGAATGCCGAACTCAAGGCGCGCGGCGCCTTTTGCAACTTCCGCAAGTGGGGGCAATCCGGCCAGGAGATCGCCGAAATCTTCCCCCACCTTGGCGGCGTCGCCGACGAGCTGTGCGTGATCCGCTCGATGCAGACCGAGCAGATCAATCACGACACGGCCCACGCGTTCATGAACACCGGTTCCATCATCAAGGGCCGGCCCAGCATGGGATCGTGGCTGACCTACGGACTCGGATCCGAGACCGAGGACCTTCCCGGTTTCATCGTTCTGACTTCGGCGGGCAAGTACGGGCAGCAGCCCATCTCGGCACGGCAGTGGAGCAGCGGCGTCCTCCCGAGTCGCTTCCAGGGGATCCAGTTTCAGTCGAAGGGTGACGCGGTCCACTACATCGGCAATCCCGACGGCGTCTGCCAGAGCACCCAGCGCCAGGTCATCGAAGAGATCCAGCGGCTCAACGGGTTTCTCGCGGAAGAGCAGAACGATCCCGAGATCGCGACGCGCA
>CAZSBO010000036.1:14590-27921 GCA_964605265.1 uncultured Prosthecobacter sp. | reverse complement strand
CCGGACACCGGCGGTGTCCACCTCGTGCCGGCCTTCGCCGGCCTCGGCGCGCCGCATTGGGATCCGCACGCGCGTGGCCTGCTCAGCGGCCTGACCCGCGGCACCACCCGCGCCCACATCGCCCGCGCCGCCCTCGAAGGCATCGCCTTCCAGGTCGCCGACATCCTCCAGGCCATGCAGGCCGACGCCGGCGTGCGCCTGCGCGAGCTGCGCGTCGACGGCGGCGCCAGCACGAACAACCTGCTCATGCAGTTCCAGGCCGACCTGCTCGGCGTGCCGGTGGTGCGCCCCCAGGTCACGGAAACCACCGCGCTCGGCGCCGCCTACCTGGCCGGCCTCGGCGTCGGCTACTGGGGCAGCCCCGCGCAGATCGCCACCCAGTGGCAGGCGGAACGCCGCTTTGAACCGGCGCTGAAGCCGGCGCGCCGGCGCGAGCTGATGGCCGGCTGGACCCGTGCGCTGGCGCGCTGCCGCGGCGAGTGAGGATTAATCCCCCGAGCGCGGATCGAAGGCGTCGCGCAGGCCGTCGCCAAGGAAATTCAGCGCCAGCAGGGTGAGCGACATGAGCGCGGCCGGGAAGGCGAGCAGCCACCACTTGCTCTCGAACGGATTGATGACCTGGGCGCCGTCCTTGAGCAGCGACCCCCAGCTCGCCGCCGGATCCTCGATGCCCAGGCCGAGGAAGCTGAGGAAGGATTCGTCGAGAATGACCGCCGGCAGGGTCAGGGTCAGGCAGGTGAGCAGGACGGTGCTGAGGTTCGGCAGCAGGTGCCGGCGCAGCAGGCCGGCGCGGGTCTGGCCGAGCGCGCGCGCGGCGGCGACAAAGGTCGTCTCGCGCAGGACCAGCACCTGACCGCGGATGATGCGCGCCATGGTCAGCCATTCGACCAGGCCAAGGGCCAGGATCATCACCAGGATCTTCGAATAGGGGATCAACTGGCGCGCCCAGCCCTCGGTCGCCCCCCAGCCGGCCGCCTGGGCGCGCAGGCGCAGGCCGTCGAGACCGTCCTTCAACACGGCATCGAAGGCGGCAATGAAGATCATGATGAAGAGGATGCGCGGCACCGCATAGAGCAGGTCGACCCCGCGCATCATGAGGGCGTCGATGCGGCCGCCGCAGAGGCCGCTGACCATGCCCCAGAGGCTGCCGATGACGAGCGAGAGCAGGGCGCCGACCAGACCGACCCCGAGCGAGACACGGGCGCCGGCGAGCAGGCGGTAAAACAGGTCCTGGCCGTTGTTGTCGGTGCCGCACAGGTGCCAGCCGCCACCGGCTGCCGGACTCAGCGGCGGCAGGAACAGGCCCTCGCCCGTGCCCTTGAGATGGTCGGGCAGCAGCGGCGGCACGACCAGGGCCAGCACAACGACGAGGGCAAGAAAGGCCAGCGACAGCATCGCCGGACGATTGCGACGCACGCGCGACCAGCCGTCGGGACGGCGGGCAACAGCATGGCTGGCGGTGGCTTCAGGCATGCAGTTGGATGCGCTTGTCGAGCACGCGGTAGAGCAGGTCGACGACGAGGTTGAAGAAGACCAGGAGGGTGCAGTACACGACGACCGCGCCGCAGAGTAGGAAGGCGTCGCGGTTCTGAATGGCATTGACGAACAGGCCGCCGGCACCGGAGATGTTGAAGACGCTCTCGACCACCATCGAACCGGTCAGCAGGTGCGCCGCCAGCGGGCCGAGGAAGGTGACCACCGGCAGCAGGGCCGGCTTCATCGCGTGGCGGACCAGCGCCCGCGCGTCCGACAGGCCCTTGGCGCGGGCGGTGCGCAGGAAATCGCTCTTCAGCACGTCGAGCAGGCTGTTGCGCATCAGTCTCGCCACGTAGGCGGTGTAGGGTGCCGCCAGACAGAGCGCGGGCAAGATCACCTGGGCGGGATCGCCCCAGCCGCCGACTGGCAGCCAGCCGAGCCAGAGGGCAAACACGGCGATCAGCGCCGGACCAGTGATGAAGGAGGGCAGCGACACGGCGAGCAGGGCGCCGGCCATGGCCAGCCAGTCCACCGGTGTGTCGCGGCGCAGGGCGGCCAGCGCGCCGATGCAGACACCGAGCAGGCTGGCGATGAGGAAGGCGACCGCGCCAAGCTGCAGCGACACCGGCAGCTTTTGCGCGAGGATCTCCGCCACGGTCCAGTCGCGGTACTTGAAGGACACGCGCAGGTCGCCGCGGGCGAGGTCGCCGAGGTAGGCGGTGTACTGCTGCCAGAGACTGCCATTGAGCTTGTACTTGGCGAGCAGCGCCTCCTGCACCTGGGCCGAGGCCAGCTTCTCCCGGTCGAACGGCCCGCCCGGCAGCGAGCGGGTGAGCAGGAAGGTGAGCGACACCGCGCAGAACAGCACCAGCAGACTGCTGATGAGGCGGCGGAGAAGGAAGGCGGCCATGGCCGGCACCATGGAGTCGGCCGGCGCGGCCGGCAAGCGCGGCTCAGCGCTGCGGGGGTGGCGGCGGCTCGTTGAGCAGCAGCCAGTAAAAGCCGAGCTGGCGCGTCGCCTCGACGAACTGGGTGAAATCCACCGGCTTGCGAATGTAGCTGTTGCAGCCCAGCGAATAACTTTCGAGCAGGTCGCGCTCCTCCTTCGAGGAGGTCAGCACCACCACCGGCAGCAGGCGGGTGTCGGGGGAGGAGCGGATGCGCTGCAGCACCTCGATGCCGTTGACCTTGGGCATGTTGAGGTCGAGCAGGATGAGCGCCGGCGTGACACCGCGCTGGGGGAAGGCGTGCGGGGCGTCGCCATAGAGCAGTTCGAGCGCCTCCTCGCCGTCGTGGGCGACCACCACCTCGTTGAGGATGTTGTTCTTTTTGAAGGCGAGCAGGGTGAGATCGACGTCGTCCGGGTTGTCCTCGACGAGCAGGATGATTTTCGGATTCATGGCGGGTGGGTGCGGGTTTTAGAGTTGGAAGCGAAAACAGGCGCCGCCGCTCGGGCGTGCCTCGGCCCAAACACGGCCGCCGTGGCGGGCGGCGACCCGCTGGACGATGGCCAGGCCGATGCCGGTGCCGGGGAAATCGGCCTGGGCATGCAGGCGCTGGAAGGGGCTGAAGAGCTTGTGCACGTAGCGCATGTCAAAGCCGACGCCGTTGTCGCGCACGTAAAAGGCCGGAGCGCCGTCCTCCGCAGCCTCCTGGCCGACCTCGATCTCGGCGGCGGCATTGCGGCTGGTGAATTTCCAGGCGTTGCCGAGCAGGTTTTCCAGCAGGATGCGCAGCAGGGCGGGATCGCCGTGCACGACCAGTCCGGGTGCGACCTGCGTGTCGACCCGGCGCTCAGGCTCGCGTTCGCGCAACACGGCGAACACGGCCTCGGCCAGGGCGCTGAGGTCGACCGTCTCCAGCCGCATCTCCGCGCGCGTCAGTCGCGACAGCTTGAGCAGGTCGTCGATCAGGTCGCTCATGCGGTCGGCGGCGCTGCGCACGCGCCGCAGGTGGCTGCGGGCGGTGTCGTCGAGCACTTCGGCGGCATGATCCTCCAGGGCGAGCGCGAATCCGGCAATGCCGCGCAGCGGCGCGCGCAGGTCGTGGGAAACGGAGTAGCTGAAGGACTCCAGCTCCTTGTTGGCGGCCTCGAGTTGCGTCGTCTTTTTCAGCAGTTCCTCGTTCATGCGCCGGGTCTCTTCGGCGGCCGCCTTGGCGCGCGTCACATCCCGACCCGAGGCGTACAGCAGGCCTTCCGCCGGGAACGGGCTGCACTTCCAGGCGATCCAGTGCCAGGAGCCGTCGCGATGACGGTAGCGGTTGGTGAAGTGCAGGGTCGGCTCGCCACGCCCGAGCTTTTCCACCTCCGCCTCGGTGGCGGCGCGATCCTCGGGATGAATGAGGTCGAGGAAGGGCCGGCTCAGCAATTCCTCGCGATCATAGCCGAGCAAAGCGGTGAAGGCGGGATTGACCCGCTTCCAATAGCCATCCGTACCGGCAATGCCGAGCAGATCCAGCGACAGCTCGAAAAAGCGCTCCAGATCCGCCTCCGTGCGCCGCCGGCGCCGGTCGGCCAGCTGCAGGGAGCGCGCACTCCACCAGATCAACCCACCCAGCAGCAGGATGCTGAAGAAAGTGTACAGGGTCGTGCCCATGTCGGCATCGTAAAGACCGCGCCGCTCGCCCGCGAGACGCAACCAGCCGAGCATGAAAAAGACCAGAACAAAGGCGGGCAGCAACCGGCGCAGCAGTAGCCCCCCCGGACCGCGACTGGCCAGCAGGGTGGCCAGACCGCCGTGCTCGGGCCGCTCGCCAAGGGCGCCCCCCGCCAGCAGGGCAAACAGCAGGGCGGTCGGCAGGGCCATTGGAATGAAAATGTCGATGCCGTACAGCCAATGCACGCGGTAGGCATAGCCAATGACCGCCAGCAGGGCGGAGAGCAGCACCGCCAGCAAGGCCAGCTCGCGCACACTGCGCAGAAAGCGGCCGCGATGAACCGGCAGCAGCAGGGCCGCTCCGAGCAGGACAAAGTTGAGCGCCGTGTTCGGCGCGATCTGGTTGGCCACGCCCGGCAGATCCTCGGCCAGCCGCGCGCGGAAAAGCCATTGGTCGGGCGCAAACGGCCGGCCGACGGCGTAGGCGAACAGTTTGCCCAGGCCAACGGCCGCCAGCAGCGCGGTGGCCACCCCGGCGGGCCGATGCAAAACTCCCGTACGCGCGCCGTTGCGCCCGATCAAAGCCAGCCCCCCGAGGATGAAACACACCGCGGTCAGCGGATTCATCGACACGGTACCCGGCACCAACCGCCGCAGCATCTGCCAGTCGGCCGTCCAGCCGAGCAGGACCAGCAATCCGGCCACCACCGCCAAGCCGCCGGCCCCACAGGCCCGCCGCCGCCCCGGCGGGGCGCCGTCTTCGGCCGCGGGCGGGATCAGTCGGGAGGTGGACTCGGCCATGGCGGAAAATCATTGTCGCGCGGAAAACCCGGGGCGGCAAGCACGGAACACCGCCCACCTAACAAAAAATGTTAGCGAGAATGCCGGTCAGGCCAGCACCGCCTTCACCGGATGATGCGGTTCCACCCCGGTCAGGCGCTGGTCGAGCCCCTGGAACTTGAAGCTGAAGCGCTCGTGATCGATGCCCATCAGATGCAGGATCGTGGCGTTGAGATCGTTGATGTGCACGGGGTCCTTGACGATGTTGTAGCTGAAGTCGTCGGTCTCGCCGTGCACCATGCCGCCGCGCACGCCGCCGCCGGCCATCCACATGCAGAAGTTGCGCGGGTGATGGTCGCGCCCGTAGTTGTCCTTGGTGAGCGTGCCCTGGGAATAGACCGTGCGACCAAACTCGCCGCCCCAGACCACGAGCGTGTCCTGGAGCAGGCCGCGCTGCTTGAGGTCCATGACCAGCGCCGCCGTGGCCTGGTCGGTGTCCTTGATCTGGCCGCGCAGCAGCCGCGGCAGGTTGTTGTGCTGGTCCCAACCGCGATGCAGGATCTGCACGACGCGGGTGCCGCGCTCGATGAGCCGGCGCGCCAGGATGGCGCTGTGGGCGTAGCTGCCGGGACGGTGCACGTCCTCGCCATACATCTCCAGGGTGGCCTTGCTCTCCCCCTTCAAATCGGTCAGCTCCGGCACGCTGCTCTGCATGCGGAAGGCCATCTCGTAGTTGGCGATGCGCGTGCGGATGTCGGGATCGCCAACGCGGCTGTGGTTGATCTCGTTGAGCCGGTTGAGCGCGTCGAGCATCGCCCGGCGGTCGCCCGGCGCCACGCCCGGCGGATTTTTCACATACAGCACGGGATCGCCCTGGCCGCGCAGGGCCACGCCGGTGTACTGGGTGGGCAGGAAGCCGCTGCTCCACATGCGGGTGAAGAGGGCCTGGGCCTGGCTCTCCTTGGGAAAGCTCGGGGTGAAGACGACAAAGGCGGGCAGATCGTTGCTCTCGCTGCCGAGCCCGTAGGCCAGCCAGGAACCGAGGCTGGCCTTGCCCGGCACCTCGCTGCCAGTCATGACAAAGGTGCAGGCCGGATCATGGTTGATGGCGCTGGTGTGGACGGATTTGATCAGCGCGATCTCGTCGACGATTTTCGCGGTGTGCGGCATCAGCTCGCTCACCCACGTGCCACTCTGGCCGTGCGGCTTGAACTCGAACATCGACGGCGCCACCGGCAGGCGCGCCTGGCCACTGGTCATCGTCGTGATGCGCTGGCCCTGGCGGATGCTCTCGGGCAGGTCCTTGTCGTAGTGCTCGCGCAACTGCGGCTTGTGGTCCCACAGGTCGAGCTGGGACGGCGCGCCGTTCATGTGCAGGTAGATGAGGCGCTTGGCCTTCGGCGCAAAGTGCGGCAAACCCGGCAGCGGCGGATGCACCGCGGCCGTGGCGGGCGCGCCGGCGGCAAAGTCGCGGCCCAGCATCGAAGCCAGGGCGATGCTGCCCGCGCGCAGGCCCATGCGACCGAAAAACTGCCGCCGAGTCTGCTGGAGATGATGTTCGAACAGGGGATCCATCGCCCTTAACAACGGCGCGGACGGGCTCCGGCTATCCTTCGGCCGCAGCGAAAAACGGGACCCGTGGGCCGGCAAAAAAGCCGCGGCGCCTTTCCTTGCCAGGCCGGACGAAGGATGGCAGGGAGTCCGACCGTACTTTCCCGCCCATGAGAACCGCCCTCGCCGCCGCCTGCCTCGCCCTGCTCGCCGCCTGTCAGCCGGACCCGAATGCCGGCTTCAAGCCGCTGTTCAACGCCAACGACTTCGCAGGCTGGGTCAACGTCAACTGCGCCCCGGAAACCTGGACCATCAAGGACGGCGTCGTCGCCTGCACCGGCAAACCGATCGGCGCCCTGCGCACGGAGCGCCAGTATGAAAACTTCATCCTCGAGATCGAGTGGCGCCACCTCAGCGAGGCCGGCAACTCCGGCGTTTTCGTCTGGGGCAGCCCGGTCAACGCCCCCGGCGTGCCCTTCCTGCGCGGCATCGAGGTGCAGGTGCTCGACAACGGCTACCAGAAGAAGGCCGACCCGAAGAAGCCAAAATGGTTCACCACCCACGGCGACATTTTCCCCATTCACGGTGCCACCATGGAGCCGCACGGCGAACACAACGGCATGCGCAGCTTCCCTTCCGAGGAGCGCAGCCGGCCCAGCCCGGACTGGAACCACTACCGCATTGAGGCCAACAACGGCCGCATCACCCTCGCCGTGAACGGCAAAATTGTCAGTGGCGGCGACAACTGCAACTACCGCAAGGGCTACCTCGCCCTCGAGTCCGAGGGCGCTCCGGTCGAGTTCCGCAACGGCCGCATCAAGGAACTGCCCTCCACCAACGCGCCCGCCGGGCAGACCGCGCCGCTCGATCCGGGCTGGAAAAGCCTCTACACGGGCACCGATTTCCGAGGCTGGAAGATACCAGCCGCCGGTGGCGACAAATGGGCCAGCGCCGACTGGCAGATCCAGCTCAAGGCCGGCCAGACCGGCCCGGCGCTCTGGTCGGAGAGCGAGTTTGGCGACTGCGAGGTCATCTGCGATGTCTTTTTGCCCAAGGGCACCGACCTCAGCAAACCCGCCGCCGGCCTCTGCCTGCGCGGCCACAGCCATCCGGTCGTGATGTTCGGCCAGGGCGAGGCCCCGGTCGTGCTCGGGGCCGACCGCCTCAAGCCGGGCCAGTGGTACCGCATCCAGGCCAGCCTGCAGGGCGACCAGCTCAAGGTGCGCGTCTGCGAGGCCGCCGAGGCCAACCCGCAGACCTTCGAGGCGAAGGTCGACCGCAACCCGCGCGGCTCGGTCGGTCTGGCCGACCTCACCCAGGCGATCAGCTACGGCAACGTGCTCGTCCGCCAGCTCTGAGTTGTCACGCGGCCGGTGCATTCTTCCGGTTGATTGAGCGAAAGGGAAATCGTAGGGGAGGGGCATGTTCCGCGCCGTGCCCTCCCCCGCCCTGACGCTTCTCCGCCCGCTGCTGCTTCTGCTCGTGCTGGTCCTGACGGCCAGCCCGCTGTCCGCCGCCTCCAACGGCGACAAACCGCCGTTCGAGGGCCACGAGCAGCTCGCCCATTTTCCGCGGCCGCTGGAAACCTACAGCGACCAGGAAGAAGGGAGCACGCGGGTGAAGATCATGGCGCGCGCCGCCAAGGAACCCTTCAATGTCGCCGCCACCCTGATCTTCGTGCTCGCCATCCTGCACACCTTCGCCTCCGGCTTCTTCCGCAAGTGGGCGCATGCGATCGAGCACCATCACCAGAAGAAGATCGAGCGCGAACGCCGCACCGCCCGCGACAAGCCGCATGAGGACGCCGAGGACGATGTCTCCTTCGGCGCGACGATCCTGCACTTCCTCGGCGAGGTCGAGGTGGTCTTCGGCCTCTGGGTCATCGCCCTCATGGCCGCGGGCGTGTACTTCCACTCCTGGCACGATGTCCAACTCTACCTCGGCCACGACGTCAACTTCACCGAGCCGCTCTTCGTCGTCGTCATCATGGCCATCGCCGCCTCGCGACCGGTCATCCAGTTCGCGGAAAAATGCGTCGCCAGCGTCGCCTCGCTCGGCGGCGGCACGGTCGCCAGTTGGTGGCTTGCCGTGCTCACCCTCGGCCCGCTGCTCGGCTCCTTCATCACCGAGCCCGCCGCCATGACCATCTCCGCCATGATCCTGGCACGCAAGATCTACCCGCTGCGCCCCAGCGGCAAACTCGCCTACGGCACCCTCGGCCTGCTTTTCGTCAACGTCTCCGTCGGCGGCACCCTCACCCACTTCGCCGCCCCGCCCATCCTCATGGTCGCCAGCATCTGGGAATGGGACATGAGCTACGTCTTCTCCATCCTCGGCTGGAAATGCGCGCTCGCCATCCTGCTCAGCAACGGCCTCTATTTCCTCGCCTTCCGCAAGGAACTCGCCGAACTCGACCACCGCGCCCACCCGCAGGAGGGCGAAAGCCGCCTGCTGCGCTGGGCCGACCGCGAGGATCCGGTGCCGCGCCGCGTCGTCCTCGTCCACCTCGGCTTCCTCGCCTGGACCGTTCTCTGCAGCCACTACCCCGCCATGTTCATGGGCGGCTTCCTCTTCTTCATCGCCTTCGTCGAGGCCACCCGCCACCACCAGAACCTCATCGGCCTGCGCTCGCCCATCCTGGTCGGCTTCTTCCTCGCTGCCCTCGTCATCCACGGCCGCTGCCAGTCCTGGTGGATCGAACCCCTGCTCACCAGCGGCATGCCGGAGTGGATCCTGCTGCTCGGCGCGGCCTTCCTCACCGCCTTCAACGACAACGCCGCCATCACCTACCTCGCCTCCCAGGCCCCGGGCCTGACCGAGTTCGCCAAGTACGCGGTCGTCGCGGGCGCCGTCGCCGGCGGCGGCCTCACCGTCATCGCCAATGCCCCCAACCCGGCCGGCCAATCCATCCTCGGCCGCTTCTTCGACGGCGGTGTCTCCGCCGGCAAACTCGTCCTCGGCGCCGCCATCCCCACAACCATCGTCGTGGTCATCCTGCTGCTGCTCAAGTCGGGCGTGGCTTCCTGAGACCCGCCTCCCGCACGACAACCGCGCTGCCGGCAGCGCGGTTGCCTGCGTGCAGACGCCGGCCGGCGACGTATAGTGTGCGTTGCCCATGATCCGCGCGCTCACCCTCTTCACCCTCGCCGCCGCCCCGCTGCTCGCGCAGTCGGAGGCCGACTTCCTCGCCAACGTCCGCCAGCTCACCTTTGAGGGCCGGCGCGCCGGCGAGGGCTACTTCAGCGCCGACGGCCGCCAGATGGTCTTCCAGTCCGAGCGCGAACCCGACAACCCCTTCTATCAGATCTACCTGATGGACCTGGAGACCGGCGACCAGCAGCGCCTCTCGCCCGGCCTCGGCAAAACCACCTGCGCCTGGATCCACCCCGACGGCCAGCGCGTGCTCTTCGCCAGCACCCACAGCGACCCGCAATCGAAGGCCCTGCAGGAGGCGGAATACCAGGAGCGCGCCACCAGCCGCGTGCGCAAGTACTCCTGGGACTACGACGAGAACTACGAGATCTGGGAATACCGCCTCGCCGACAAGTCCCTGAAGAAACTCACCGACGCGCGCGGCTACGACGCCGAGGGCGCCTGGTCACCCGATGGCAAGTCGATGGTCTTCGCCAGCAACCGCGCCGCCTACAGCGGGACCCTGTCCGCGGAGGACCAGGAGCGACTCAAGATCGACAAGCAGTACTTCATGGACCTCTACCTCGCCGATGCCGACGGCTCGAACGTGCGTCGCCTCACCGATGTGCCCGGCTACGACGGCGGTCCGTTCTTCAGCGCCGACGGCAAGCGCCTCTGCTGGCGTCGCTTCACCCCCAAGGGCGACGTCGCCGAGGTCTGGAGCATGAACACCGACGGCAGCGACGCGCGCCAGCTCACCCGCCTCGGTGCCATGAGCTGGGCGCCCTACTTCCATCCCAGCGGCGAGTACCTCATCTTCACCACCAACCTCAACGGCTTCGCCAACTTCGAACTCTACCTCGTCGACGCCGCCGGCAAACACGACCCGGTGCGCGTCACCCACACCGACGGCTTCGACGGCCTGCCGGTGTTTTCACCCGACGGCAAAAAACTGTCCTGGACCAGCGGTCGCACCAGCAACGGCCAGAGCCAGATCTTCCTCGCCGACTGGGACCATGACCACGCCCGCGCCGCCCTCGGCCTCGACCGACCGGCCTCCGCCGCAGCCACCGCCGGCCCGGCCCCCGACCTCGCCCAAACCGCCGGCGAAATCCGCGCCGAAGACCTGCGCCGGCACGTGGAAGTGCTCGCCAGTCCCGAGTTCGACGGCCGCCTCACCGGCACCGAGGGCGAACGCCTCGCCACCCAGTACCTGGCCGACGTCTTCCAGGGCCTCGGCCTCATGCCCTACGGCGACGACGGCTGGTTTGAACCCTTCGACTTCACCGCCGGGGTCGCCCTCGGCGAGAAAAACGCCCTCACCCTGCAGGGCAATGGCGAGGGTGCGCCGCTCGTCGCCGACAAGGACTGGCGACCGCTGTCCTTCTCGCAGACCGGCGAGGTGCCGGCCAGCGCCATCGTCTTTGCCGGTTACGGCGTCGAGACGCCCGACGAGGCCACCGGCGCCGATGGCAAGCCGCTCGAACCCTACAGCAGCTACGCCCACCTCGACGTCAAGGACAAGTGGGTGCTTGTCCTGCGCTACCTGCCCGAGGGCCTGAGCAAGGAGCGCCGCGGCGACCTCACCCGCTACGCCAGCCTGCGCCACAAGGCCATGGTCGCCCGCCAGAAGGGCGCGCGCGGCCTGCTCATCGCGAGCGGCCCCAACAGCAAGGTCGTCCAGCAGCTCGTGCCCATGGCCTTCGACGCCTCGCTCGCCTCTTCCGGCATCGCCGCGATCAGCGTCACCGACGCCCTCGCCAACCGCCTGCTGCAACCGGCCAGCAAAACCCTCAAGGCCCTGCAGGATCAGCTCGACACCGGCGCCCTCATGGGCGGCATCGACTGCGGCAAGCTGAGCCTCGCGGCGCACATCGACATCCGCCAGGAGAAGAAGCGCGGCCGCAACGTGCTCGGCGTCCTGCCCGCCCGCGACAAGCCTGATCCGCACGTCGCACCCATCATCATCGGCGCTCACATCGATCACCTCGGCAGCAAGGGCGGCTCGAACTCGCGCGCCCGTGGCGACGAAAGCAACCGGGTCCACCACGGCGCCGACGACAACGCCAGCGGCGTGGCCGGCATGATTGAAATTGCCCAGTGGCTGGCCGATCAGAAAAAGCAGGGCCAGCTGAAGCTGACCCGCGACGTCATCTTCGCCGGCTGGTCGGGCGAGGAACTCGGCCTGCTCGGCAGCAACCACTTCGCCGAGGGTTTGGCGAAGATGTTCACCGGCGATCCCAATGGCAAGCTGACCGGCATGTTCGCCGCCTGCCTCAACCTCGACATGATCGGTCGCTTCCAGAAAACCCTCGTGCTCCAGGGCGTCGGCTCCAGCTCCTGGTGGCCGAAGGAAATCGAGCGCCGCAACGCCGTTGTCGGCCTGCCGATCACCCCGCAGAGCGATGCCCATCTGCCGACCGACAGCACCACCTTCTACCTGCGCGGCATCCCGACGCTGAACGCCTTCACCGGCAGCCACGAGGATTACCACCTGCCGAGCGACACCGCCGACAAGCTCGACTACGCGCGCGCCGCCCAGGTCAGCCGGCTCATGGGCCTCATCGCCCGGGGTGTCGCCACCGCCGAAACGGCGCCGGATTTTGTCGCCATGGAGGCGCCGAAAAGCCAGGGCACCCGCGGTGGCCTGCGCGCCTACCTCGGCACCATCCCCGACTACGCCCAGGGCGACATCAAGGGCGTCAAGCTCAGCGGTGTCTCCCCCATCGGTCCCGCCGCCAAGGCCGGCATCAAGGGCGGCGACATCATCGTCAAACTCGCCGGCAAGGAGGTGCTCAACATCTATGATTACACCTCGCTCATGGGCGAACTGAAGATCGGCAGCGAAACCTCCGTCACCGTCCTGCGCGACGGCAAACCGGTCGAGCTGAAGATCACCCCCGGCTCACGGGATTGAGCCGGCGGGTCGCCCGGCACAAAAATAGCGCACGATGCCGCTGCCGGCGGTTGGCGGACGGCGGGTTCAGGCGTTTGTTCGCCGCTTGACCTTGCGTCCGCCTTTCCGAGCCCTCATCGCCGGCTGTCTCAGCCTGGCGGCGGGTGCGCGCGCGGCCGACATCCTGGGCCTGCCCGACTTCAATACCTACATGCAGGGCAAATACGTCTACGAGCGCCACTGCAGGGTCTGCCACGGCGTGCGCGGAGATGGCGACGGCGAGATGAGTCCCAGCCTGCAGCCGCGGCCGCGCTCGTTCCGCGAAGGGCTGTTCAAATTCCGCACCACTCCGTTCGGCACCCTGCCCACGGTGGACGATCTTCGGTACACCATCCGCTACGGGCTGGCGGGCACCGGCATGGGCATGTTCACACAGCTGTCCGAGGACGACCTGCAGGCCGTCATCGCCTACGTGCAGTCCTTCTCGCGCCGCTGGCGCAAGCCGGAGAACTACGCCAAACCCATGCAGCTGCCGGCGCCACCGGAGTGGTTCCAGGACGAGCCCCGCAAAGCGGAACAGGCCGCCGCGGGACACGGGCTGTTCCTGCAGCACTGCGCCACCTGCCATGGCCCCGAAGCCGACGGCCGCGGCCCCGCAGTGGCGATGCTGCGCGATGTTTGGAACCAACCGGCCAAGCCCTCCGATTTGCGCGAGCCGCACCTGCGCAGTGGCAGCCGCCCCGAGGATCTGTACCGACTGCTGGCCACCGGCATGAACGGCACACCGATGATCAGCTTTGAAACCCTGCTCACCCCGGAGCAGCGCTGGGCGATTGTCGCCTGGATTTTCAGCCAGAAACGCGCGGAAGCACCAACCCTCGGCGTGGCACCCCCGCGCG
>CAZSBO010000036.1:6969-14490 GCA_964605265.1 uncultured Prosthecobacter sp. | reverse complement strand
AATGGGGTCAGTGTGCAACTGCCTGACAAAAAACGATAATGCTCCGTGCCATGTGCCGTTTTCGGCCCGGGCTTTTTTGTCAGATTGTTGCACACTGACCCCATTTGGAAAACGCACTCGCGCGCGTCGGCCGCGGCGTTCATGATATGGACATGTTCCGCCGCCTCGCCCCTGTTCTTGCCCTTGTCGCGCCGCTGCTGTCCGCCGCCGATGCCTACTTTCCACCGCCGGATCGCGACGGTGGCTGGCGTGAGGCGAAGGATCTCGCCGCCTGCCGGGACAAGGGCGGCATGGACCTGGCCAAGCTGGAGACCGCCTACACCCTGACCGAGCGCAGCACGGCCCACGGCGGCCTGCTGGTCCTGCGCCGCGGCTGGCTCTGCTACGAACGCTACTTCGGTCGCGCCAGCCGCAACGCCAACCCGGACATGGCATCGACCGGCAAAGCCTTTTGCAGCATCGCCTGCGGCATCCTGCTCGAGGAGTTCAAGGACCGCCTGCCGGCCGGCCTCGACACCCAGGTCTTCACCCCGGAACTGCTGCCCGAGGCCTTCCCGCTCGACGACCCGCGCAAGGCCGACATCACCCTCGGCCAGTTGCTCTGCATGACCGCCGGCTACTGGGGCGAAGGCCAGTCGCCCACCGGCTACGTCCGCGGCGATCCCAAGCCCAAGCCGCTCAAGCCCGTGCCCGGCCAGAACCTGCGCGACCTCGACACCTCGTCGCTGCGCGTGCCGCTCTGGTGCGATCCCGGGACCGGTTATTCCTACTCCTCGCCCTCGCCGCACATCGCCAGCATGGTCCTGCGCCGGGTCAGCGGCCTGGACCTGAAGGACTTCATCGACCAGCGTCTCGCCCAACCCCAAGGCTGGGGTGCCTGGAACTACTGCCTGTTCCGCGGCGACATCGTCCTGCCCCATGCCAACGGCGCCGGCAGCACGGCCCTGCACGCCACCGATGTCCTGCGCTTCGGCTACTGCCTCGCCCGCAACGGCGTCTGGGGCGACCGCCAGCTGGTGCCCGCCGAGTACATCGAGAAATGCCGGACCGGGTCGCCTTACAACCCGCACACGCCCTTCAGCCTGCAGTGGGAGCACAACGCCGACGGCCACGTCGCCGGCGCCCCGAAGGACGCCTTCTGGAAAAGCGGTGCCGGCGGTTTCTGCCTCTACGTCGTGCCCTCACTCGACCTTGTGATCTACAAGCTCGGCGGCAAGACCGGCCAGTACGACCCCGCCCTCACCCGCCTGCCGCAGCCCGAACCCAAGCGCGACCGCGACACTTGGGAACCCTTCCCCGGCAGCGCCTTCCAGGAGGGCGCCGGCGCCTCCTCGCTCAACCGCATCCTGGAAATGGTCTGCGCCGCGGTGCGGGTGGAGTGAAAGACAGCCCGATCGGTCACTTATGTTCTGTCGCATGGAAATCGTGACCGTCTCGCCGAAGTTCCAAGTCGTCATCCCGCAGAAAATTCGCGAGTCCATGGGACTGCGCGCCGGTGAGAAGGTACGCATGCTGCAACATCGCGACCGCATCGAACTCATCCCCGTGCGCTCCGCCCACCCGTTGCGCGGCTACCTCAAGGGCATCAACACCCACTTTGAGCGTGAGGGCGACCGTGCATGAACTGGGTCGATTCCTCCGCTTGGCTGATCGATTTCGCGGACGAACCTACCGGCGGTGTCGATCAGGGCAGTTCCTTGATCCGGAAGTTCCGGAACTGCATCGAGCCCGTGTAGTGATTTTGAATGCCGAGATAACCTTCGCCGGCCAGGGCGCTCCGGAAGATGTTCACCCGTTTGCCGTTGATGGAGATCTGCAGTTGCTGACCGTCCGCGACGATTTCCGCCTGGTTCCACTGCCCGGGCCCCTTCTGCCGAACACCACTCGCCTCCTGGAAGCTCATGATGCTGCCACTGGGCATTTGGGTGCCACCTCCGGAAAGATGAACCTCATGACTGCGCTTGGGCAAGCTCCAAGGATCGTCATTCTTCACCGGCGACGGAATGCGCACAAAAATGCCAGAGTCAGCCCCCGGTCGGTCGGCGCGGAACTCGAAGCGCAGCACAAAGTTCGCAAAAGTCTTGGCGGCATACCAATGCACGCCCCCTCTGGGACCGGCGGCGGTGACTTCGTTCTGGGTGGTCCAGATGCCGCGATCATGAGTCAATCCGCCTTTGCCGCATTGCTGCCATTCGGCGGCCTTGGCCGGCGTCAGCAATTCGACAAAGCCCGCCTCATCAAGGGAAGCCAGCTCTGCGTTGGCGGCCAGGATGGGAAATAGCAGAACAAAACCCCTCATGCTTCCATCCTGTCCTGCCGGCTGTTCCAAGTCACGCCCGAATCGGTGGAGATGGGTCCATGGCATCGACCCACCTGACCCTTCCTAATCTGTAAAATCTGCGAAATCTGTGGACCCTTTTCGACGACTCCACGACGCCCCCAGCAGACCGCCGTCGGTCCGCCTTGCAAACGGCGCACGTGCCGCCACCATGACCGCCCCCAGCATGCGTTTTTTCCTCCGTCTTCTGACCTGGCTCGTCCTCGCCGCCTGCGGCTGGCTGATCTGGACGGAGATCGGCCTGCGCGAGTGGTTTTCGCCCCGGCGCAGCACTGCGCTTGACCCCGCTTTCCTGCGCCTGGGCGCCGCCGAGATCGCTGCCCTGCCGCTGGCGGTGCGCTTCGATCACCCGCTCGGCACGGAGCACGGCGGCCTCACCTACAATGCCCGCGGTTTCCGCGTCGCCCGCCACCTCGGCGCCGACCTCAACGGCATCGGCGGCGGCAATTCCGACCTCGGCGACCCGGTGTTCGCGGTCGCCGACGGCAAGGTCGTCTATGCCGGCGAACCCGGCGAGGGCTGGGGCCGCATGCTCATCGTCGCCCACCGCCTGCCCGACCCGGCCGATCCGCGCGGCCACCGCATCGTGCAGAGCGTCTATGCCCACCTGCAGGATTTCGCCGTGCCGTCCGGCCGGGACGTCCGCCGCGGCGAGCGCCTCGGCAGTGTCGGCACCGCCGGGGGGCGTTACCTCGCCCACCTGCACTTCGAGATCCGCGAGGGTCCTTACATCAACCCGGGCCAGGGTTATGCCGACACCCCGCTGAACCGGGTCGATCCGGAAACCTTCCTACGCGCCCACCGCGGCGCCGACGACGCCCAGCTCAACGCGGCCCCCTGAGCCTGCAGGGCGGGGCAACGAACCGCAGGAATCGCCGGGTGCCCTGCCTGTAAAATCCCTCCTCGCTCCGGCCCGAAGCCTGCGCTATGAAAACGCATGCGTTCCCTCAAGGCTGAAGCCTGTCCCGATCCGGCGCCGTCGCCGGGGGTGACGCTGCTGCCGGAGGGGGCCTGTTTTGTCGTGCATTCGCGCCATGCCACGGCGGTCGAGCTCTGCCTCTTTGATCCTGCCGATCCGACGCGCGAGATCGCCCGTCACGCGATGCGTCGCGGCGAGCGCGACCTCTGGCGCCTGCACCTGCGCGGCGCCAAGCCCGGCTTGGTCTATGGCTATCGCGCGCACGGTCCCTGGCTGCCGGAGAACGCGCTGCGCTACAATCCGAACAAGCTGCTGCTCGATCCCTACGCGCGCGCGGTGGTCGGTCAGCCGCACGGCCACTCGGCGCAGCTCGGTCCCGAGGGGCCGGTCGAGGGCAATGGCGCGCTCGACAGCGCCCCGTTCACGCCCAAGGCCGTCGTTGTCGACGAGACCTTCGACTGGGGCGACGACCGCCCGCCGCGCGTGCCGTGGCGCGACACGGTGATTTACGAGCTGCACGTCAAGGGCTTCACCCAGCGGCACCCGCAGGTGCCGGAGGCACAGCGCGGCACCTATGCCGGGCTCGCGCATCCGGCGGTGATCGAATATTTGCGCGAACTCGGCGTCACCAGCCTGCAACTGCTGCCGGTGCACCAGCATCTCGACGACCAGTTCCTGCTCGAGAAGGGTCTGACGAACTACTGGGGCTACAACACGATCGGCTTTTTTGCGCCTCATCTAGAGTACGCCTCGGCGACCGATCCCGGCGCCTGCGTGCGCGAGTTCAAGGCCATGGTCAAGGCCCTGCATGCCGCCGGCCTGGAGGTGATTCTCGATGTGGTCTACAACCACACCGCCGAGGGCGACGAACGCGGGCCGACCCTGCTGTTCCGCGGCCTCGACGACCGCCTTTATTACCGTCATCACTTCGGCGAAAACGGCGCCAGCTATGTCAACGTCACCGGCTGCGGCAACGCCGTCAACACGGCGAGTCCGCCGGCCCTGCGCCTCATCCTCGACAGCCTGCGCTACTGGGTCACCGAGATGCATGTCGACGGCTTCCGCTTCGACCTGGCGGTGACGGTCGCGCGCGACGACGATCACGGCTTTGATGCCAACAGCCAGTTCCTCGCCGCGCTCGCCCAGGATCCGGTGCTGGCGAAGGTCAAGCTGATCGCCGAACCCTGGGACATCCTGAGGATCGACAGCTACCAGGTCGGCGGTTTTCCCGAGCCCTGGCGCGAATTGAACGGTCGCTACCGCGACACCGTGCGGCGTTTTTGGACGAACGAGCCGGGCTCGGCCGCCGAATTCGCCAAGCGCTTGTGCGGCAGCCAGGATCTCTATGGCTGGAGTCAGCGACCGGCGCTCACGAGCGTCAACTTCCTCACCTCGCACGACGGCTTCACCCTGCTCGATCTGGTGAGCTACGAGCGCAAGCACAACGAGGCGAACGGCGAGGGCAACCGCGATGGCGACGATGCCAACCACAGCACGAACAGCGGGGTGGAGGGGCCGACCGACGAGGCGGAGGTGCTGGCCCGGCGCGCGCGCCTGCGCCGCAGTCTGATGGCGACCCTGATGACTTCGGTGGGCGTGCCCTTCCTGACCGCCGGCGACGAGCGCGGCCGCAGCCAGGGCGGCAACAACAACGCCTACTGCCAGGACAACGGGGTGAGCTGGATCGACTGGTCGACCTGCGACGAGGCCATGCTCGCCTGCACACGGCGGTTGATCGCGCTGCGGCGGGCGGAGCCGGCCCTGCGGCGGACCGAGTTTTTCACCGGCCTGCCCGGTCCGGATGGCGGGCCACCGGATGTGCTCTGGCTGCGTGGCGACGGCCATCTGCTCTGCCACGAGCGCTGGCACGAGCCGGGACGCAGTCATTTCGGCGCCCTGCTGGGCGAGGGTTGGTTGCTGCTGTTCAATCGCGCCGGCGCGGCCTGCGACTTCCTGCTGCCGGGCGACCGCGCCTGCGTTTGGGAGATCGTTTTTGACAGCGCCCACGAGGGGCATGCGGCACCCCCCCGGCATCCGGCGCACTACCACGGCGGCCGAAACTACGCGCTGGCCTCGCACAGCCTTGCCTGCCTGCGTTTGACCGCCGGCACCGTGGCCACCGAGGGTCTGGTCTGCGCCTGACCCGCGGTGGGATCGCGCCCCGTCCCCGTCAGGCGATCAGTTCCTTGACGACACTGCAGTCGCTGACGCCGGTGAGCTTGAAGTCGAGCCCGGCGTAGCGGTAGGTGAAGCGTTCGTGATCGAAGCCGAGCAGGCGCAGCAGGGTGGCGTGGAAGTCGTGCACGTGCACCGGCTTTTCGACGGCCTGGAAGCCGAACTCGTCGGTGGCGCCGTGGGTGTAACCGCCGCGCGCGCCGCCGCCGGCGAGCCAGCAGGTGAAGCCGTAATGGTTGTGGTCGCGGCCGCGCTGCTTGCCGGCGTTGGCACCGGGGGTGGGCAGCTCCACCGAGGGCGTGCGCCCAAATTCCCCGCCCCAGATCATGAGGGTGTCGTCGAACAGGCCGCGCTGCTTCATGTCGTGCATGAAGGCGGCGATGGCGCGGTCGACGTCCTTGGCGAGGCGCTGGTGGTCGAGGATTTCATCGTGGCTGTCCCAGGGCTGGCCGGCACCGGTCCAGAGCTGGATGAAGCGCACGCCGCGCTCGAGCAGGCGGCGGGCAATGAGGGTCTGGCGACCGAAGTCGCTGTCGCCGTAGGCCTGGCGCACGTACTCCGGCTCCTTGCTGATGTCGAAGGCGTCCGAGGCCTCCATCTGCATGCGGTAGGCGAGTTCGTAGCTTTGGATGCGGGCGTCGAGCTGCTGGTCGTTCTCGCGCTGCTTGAGGTGCTGGTCGTTGAGCGCGAACAGCAGGTCGAGCTGGCGGCGCTGCTGGCGCAGGTCGAGCGAGCTGTTCTTGATGAACTCGACCAGCTTGTCGACCTCGGAATTCTCGGTGTTGATGTAGGTGCCCTGGTAGATGCTCGGCAGGAAGGCCGACTGCCAGTTCTTCGTGCGCCGGGTCGGCATGCCCTTCGGGCACATGGAGATGTAGCCGGGCAGGTTCTGGTTTTCCGAGCCGAGGCCGTAGGTGACCCAGGAGCCGAAGCTGGGGCGATGCAGGCGGCTTTCACCGCAGTTCATCAGGCCGAGCGAGGGCTCATGGTTGGGCACGTCGGCCTGCATCGAGCGGATGACGCAGAGGTCGTCGGCAAAGGCGGCGGTGCGTCCGAAGAGGTCGCTCACCTCCAGGCCGCATTCGCCGTACTTCTTGAAAGCGAAGGGCGACTTCATGCCGGCGCCGGTGGGACGCTCGGTCTTGAGCAGGTTCGGCAGCGGCTTGCCGTCGTACTTGTCGAGCATCGGCTTCGGGTCGAAGGTGTCGACCTGCGAGGGGCCGCCGTTCATGAAGAAGTGGATGACCCGCTTGGCCTTGGGTTCGAAGTGCGGCTGGCGGGCGGCAAAGGGGCTGGCCGGAGCGGCCTGCGCACCGCCGGCACCGATGAGGTCGCCGAGGGCGAGCGCGCCGAAGCCCATGCCCACCCGGCCGAGCAATTGGCGGCGGGTGAGGAAGCGATGTTCGAGGCGGAAAGCGTGGGAATCCATGACGTTGGGGGACAGGAAAGATACGCGCTTCCGGCCAAAACTCGATCAAAATCGGCCGGACAACGGTGCCGCCCCCGGCCGCGGACCGCCGAATTTCCGTGGGCAGAACCGATTTTTCGCTGGGAATCCGGCGCAGTTCCGCCTACGCTCCGTTGCATTCCGGCAGTCTAACGTCTAAAGTTTGACTGTCTGCGGGACGGTTACCGGCCCGCGACCTCAGCAACCAACAACATCCACACACCCTATGGCCACCAAGAAAGCCACGAAGAAAGCCGCCCCGAAAAAGGCGGCTGCTGTTAAGAAGCCCGCCGCCAAGAAGGCGGCTCCGAAAGCCAAGCGCAAGGCCAACCCGGCCCTGATGAAGCCCGTGCAGCCTGATGCCGTCCTCGCCGCCGTCGTCGGCAGCAAGCCCGCTCCCCGCGGCCAGATCACCAAGAAGCTCTGGGACTACATCAAGAAGAACGGCCTGCAGGACGCCAAGAACAAGCGCCAGATCAACGCGGACGACGCGCTGAAGGCGGTGTTCGGCGGCAAGAAGTCGGTGACCATGTTCGAGATGACCAAGCTCGTCTCGGCGCACATCACCGCCTGAGGATCGCGCACACCCTCCTGAACAACTCGCGAGAGGCTTCCGGCAACCCCGGAAGCCTCTTTGCTTTT
>CAZSBO010000036.1:1557-6869 GCA_964605265.1 uncultured Prosthecobacter sp. | reverse complement strand
GGAGGCGGGGCCGGTCCGACCGTCGCGCGGCTCAGTCGACGAACTGAAACTCGTTCGACATGAGCAGCACCTGGGCGAGCTGGGCAATCGGTGACTGCGGCTTTTCGCGGTTGAGCGGCCAGCCGGCAGGCCCGCAGAAATCGCTGTCGGCCTTGGTCAGCTGCACGGTCTGGCCGGTGACCGGATCGACGCGCTCCAGGCGCGGCACCCAGGAGTAGCTGTCGCTGTCGGTGCTGCCGTCGATGCATTCGACGACGAAGCTGAGCACCTCGCCCTCGCTGACGCGGATTTCGGCATTCATCTCGGCGCTGCCGGCCGGCGGCACGAGAATCTCCTTCACCGCGCCGGCGCGGCTGGACAGGATCCAGGCGCGCACGCCGTTGCCGCGGTCGCTCGCGCGCTTGATCGTGCCGCCAATGCGGAGGGTTTCGCCAGCGGGTGCGGTCCACTGCAGGACGGCGGCGGCATCGCGGCCGGGGTGACCGCCACCCGGGCCGACGTAGAGATGGCCGTGCTCTTTGTCCGGGTAGGTTTCCGCCGGCAGCCAGCGCAGGGTTTTGCCCTCCTGCTTGAAGTGCGGCAGCGGCGTGTAGCCGGCGAGCGTCGCCTTGCCGGTGGCGTCCTTTTCGAGGCGACCCGAGCCGTAGCTCCAGACGAAGGCGAAGCGGCGGTTGGCGAGGGCGTCGGCATCCGAGCAGAAGCGCTGGGCCAGTTCGACTTCGGCGGGCGACGGCTGGCGGTGCAGGACGCGGCGATAGAGGGTTTCGATCGACTTCGAATCGACGCTGCTGCCTTCGACGGGCGTGGCGGCGGCGAGCGACTGAGAGCGCTGGCGCAGGAAGGGGCTGTTCATCAGGAACAACGCCTGCTGCGGCACGACCGTGTTGTAGCGCATCGGACTGTGGCTGTCCGGATTGGCGAAGTCGAACATCGCCGGCACGGTGGCCTGATCGTAGCGGTCGACGAGCAGGTACAGGCTGCGGCGCTGGTCGGCGGCCTTGTCGTTGAGGGCGAGGGCGCGGCCACCGACGCGGCCAGCATCGAGTTCGCCGGCGACCTGCAGCATGGCGTCGCGCATCGCTTCGTAGTCGAGGCGCTGGCGGTTTTGACGGCTGATGAGGGCGTTGTCGGCGTCCTTGAGCGCCTTCTCGGGGGCGACCTGGCTGCTCTGTTGCCAGGCGCGGCTGGTGACGATGCGGCGGTGCAGTTTCTTCAGGCTCCAGCCCTCCTCCATGAAGGTGGCGGCGAGATGGTCGAGCACGTCCTGCTGAACCGGGGCGTCGGTCTGCACGCCGAAGTCGCTCGGCTGCTCGACCAGCGGTTTGCCAAAGTGCTGGGCCCAGACGCGGTTGACGATGACGCGGGCGGTGAGCGGGTTGTCCCGGCTGGCGATCTTGCGCGCCAGTTCGAGTCGACCGCTGCCCTCGGTGAACTTCTCGCCGCCAAACATCGTCAGCCAGCCGCGCGGCGAGACCTCGCCCTGGCGACTGGGGTTGCCGCGGATGAAAATGCGCACGTCGGCCGGCTTGTCGCGGTCGACCATGACCATGGCGCGCGGCGGCGCACCGGGGTGATCGGTCTCGAGTTTGACCCGTTCGTTGGCGTATTTGACGGTTTCACCCTGATCCTTGCGGGTGAAGAATTCATTCATGCGCTCGACCGGCAGGGCCATCGGGCTGGGCTCGCTCTGCAGGATCGCGCGCACCTGCTGCCAGTCGGCGTTGTCGGGTTCCTTGCCGGCGAGGCAGGTGTTGAAGATGTCGGCATAGAGCTTGGCGACCTCGCCGAAGTCCTTCGGCGCCGGGCGCTTGGCGAGCTCGTTGCGCGGCACGCCGCCGAGACCGGCGGCCGGTTCGATGAGCTTGGCGACCACGGCCGGGGCCTTGGCGGCGAACTCGGCCGCGGGCAGGGCGGCAAATTCCTTCCAGGCGAGCATGACCGGATGCGGCTTGGCGGCAAGGGCGTGACGCTTGACGAACTCGCTCCACTTGTCGGCGACCTTGTCGCGCAGCTTCAACTGGCCGGCGCGGCCGCGGCGGGCGGTGCTGTCCTTGATGTCCTCCGACTCGCGAACGAAGGCGAGGTAATCGACCAGTCGCGCGGGGTCGCGGATCTCGGCGTGGACCTTTTTCTTGAAGTCGAGTTCCTTGGCGGCGATGTCGGCGACCTTGGCCTGGTAATCCTTGGCGGCGGCCTCGTCGGTGGCTTGGCCGATGATCGGCAAAGCGTCCGCTGCCGGTTCGAGGCTGCTGTTGAAGACCGAGTACAGGGCATAATAATCCTTGCTCGGGATGGGGTCGTACTTGTGGTCGTGGCAGCGCGCGCAGCCAACGGTCAGGCCGAGCATGCCGCGGGTGACGACGTCGATGCGGTCGTCGGTCTGCAGGTCACGGTTGTTGATGAAGCGATCGCCAATGTTGAGGAAGGCAAGCGCCGCCAGCGACGGATGCGCCGGATCCTCCGGATGCAGCTTGTCGGCGGCGAGCTGGTGCATCAGGAACTGGTCGTAGGGCAGGTCGCGGTTGAGCGATCCAACGACCCAGTCGCGGTAGGTGTAGGCGTAGGGATAGCGGTTGCTCCTGCCGGCGACCTGGTAGCCGTCGGTGTCGGCGTAGCGAACGACGTCGAGCCAATGGCGCGCCCAGCGTTCGCCGTAGGCCGGCGAGGCGAGCAGGCGCTCGGTGAGGACGGCCACAGCCCCCTGGCGATCCTTGGCGGCCGCCTGTTCGAAGGCGCGGATGTCCTCATGGGTGGGCTGCAGGCCGGTGAGGCTGACGAAAAGGCGACGGCAGAGCGTGGCGGCATCGGCCGGCGGGGCGAAATCGAGGCCGGCGGCCTTGAGCTTGGCGCCGACGAAGGCGTCGATCGGATGGCGTTCCGGGCTGCCGGCGGGCGGCTGAGGTGCTTTCACTGGCTGAAAGGCCCAGTGCTGCAGCGGGTCCTTGGCGGGGCCATGGGCGATTTCCTTCTCCTCCGGCCAGGGCAGGCCCATCTGCACCCACTTCTCCAGCGCGGCGATCTGCTCCGGCTTGAGTTTGTCGCCCTTCTTCGGCATGGCCTCGACGCCCGGGGCATGCTGGATCGCCTTGATGAGCTTGGAGGCGGCCGGATTGCCGGGTTCGACGACCTTGCCGTAGTCGCTGCCACGCAGCAGGGCGCTGCGCAGGTCGACCCGCAGGCCGTTCTCATGCTTGTGATCGCCGTGGCAGTCGTAGCAGTTTTCCGCCAGGACCGGGCGGATCTGCTTTTCGAAAAACTCGATCTGCTCCGCCGGGAAGGTTTCGGCGGCAGGGGAGGCGGCGACGGCGAGGCCGCCACCCAGGAGGATCTGGAGGAAACGAGGATTCATCGGGGGGACGATGCGGGCGGGCAGACGCCCTCAAGGGGGTTACGCGCCGCGTACCCGCCATGTTGCACCCGGCCGGACGGCTTCTCAAGGGCGGATCAGGCCGGCGGGGCAGCCTCCCTGTCGCCGGGGGGCGTGACCCCGGTGAATCCCGCGCGCCGTTGCCCCGCCCTGCAGGCCAACCCGTCAGGCCGCCTCAAACCAGCGGCCGTGCTCCTTGATCAGATCGACCAATCGTTCCACGGCCTCCTCCTCCGGAATATTGAACTTCACCGCGGTCTTGCCGACGTACAGGTTGATCTTGCCGGGCGCGCCGCCGACGTAGCCGAAATCGGCATCGGCCATCTCGCCGGGTCCGTTGACGATGCAGCCCATGACGGCGATGCGCACGCCCTTCAAATGACCGGTGGCCACGCGGATTTTCTGGGTCGTCTGCTGCAGGTTGAACAGCGTCCGCCCGCAGCTCGGGCAGGCGACGTAGTCCGTCTTGAAGATGCGCACGCCGGCGGCCTGCAGGATGTTGTAGGCGAGCCGCAGCGACTGCCCCGGCGCCGGTTCGCTGCGCACCAGCACGGCGTCGCCAATGCCATCGCAGAGCAGCGAGCCGAGCGGCGTCGCGGCGGCAAGCAGGTTGCTGGTAAAATCCCCCTCGCCGGCCGCCGGCGCCAAGCGATCCTTGAGCAAGATCGGATGACGCTCGTCGAGCTTTGCCGCCAGCAGGCGGTAGGCATGGATCGGGTGCAGCGGCGTGCCGTCGGCCACGGTCACCAGCCGCGCCTCCGCACCGGCGTTGACCTCAGCGAGGGCGACGTCATCGCGCGGATCGAGCTCGAGCGCGCCGCTGGTTTCAAAGACGATCTCCGGCTTGTAGTCGCCGAGCTTGTCGAGCTTGTGCGCCAGCGCGTCCCAATGCGCCTGTGGGGCAAACACCGCCACGGTGGCGCCGCCGCCGACCTCGATGCCCTGAAGAACGAGCTTCTGCGAGGCGCGGCGGCGGTAGCTGAAGGCGTCGTAACCGGCGGCCGCCGGCGCCACCACCTTCGTGCCGGCACAGGCCTGCATGGCACCGGTCACCGACGCGACCAGGGCGCGCGCCACCGGGATCTCATAGATGGCATCCTCCGTCAGCGAGACGCGGATCGTGTCGCCAATGCCGTCGGCCAGCAGCGAACCGATGCCGATGGCGCTCTTGATGCGACCGTCCTCGCCGTCGCCGGCCTCGGTGACCCCGAGATGGATCGGGTAATTCCAGTCGCCGCCGAGCTCCTCAAGCCGGGCGACCAGCAGCCGGTAGGCCTCGATCATGACCTTCGGGTTGCTGGCCTTCATGCTGAACAGGAAGTTGTGAAAACCGCAGGCACGGGCGATGCGGGCAAACTCCAGCGCGCTCTCGACCATGCCCAGAGGGGTGTCGCCCCAGCGGTTCATGATGCGGTCGCTCAACGACCCGTGGTTGGTGCCGATGCGCATGGCGCGGCCAAGAAGTTTGCATTCCTCGACCAGCGGCACGAATTGCTCCTCCATGAAGGCCACCTCGGCGGCGTACTCCTCATCGGTGTACTCTTTCACCGCGAACTTCTTCTTGTCGGCGTAGTTGCCCGGATTGACGCGCACCTTCTCCACCCACTTCACCGCCTCCATGGCGGCATCGGGCTTGAAATGGATGTCGGCCACCAGCGGCACCTCGCAGCCGGCGGCGCGCAGGCCGTCGCGGATGTTCCGCAGATTTTCCGCGATCACCCGCGTCTGCGCGGTGACCCGGACGATCTCACAGCCGGCGGCCGCCAGTTCCAGCGCCTCGCGCACGCAGGCTTCCGCGTCGCGGGTGTCGCTGGTCAGCATCGACTGCACCCGCACCGGGTTGTCGCCGCCAATGCCGACCGGCCCGACCTGGCAGACGCGGGTCTGGCGGCGCTGGTAGTGATAGAGATCGGGGCAGTAGCGGAGAAGGGCGGGCGACATGGGA
>CAZSBO010000036.1:0-1457 GCA_964605265.1 uncultured Prosthecobacter sp. | reverse complement strand
GAACGAAAACCGTCGCGAATCAGAGATCGAGGAAGTTCTGCAGCAGCTGCTTGCCTTGCTGCGTGAGGATGGACTCAGGATGGAACTGCACACCATGGATCGGGAACTCCTTGTGGCGCAGGCCCATGATTTCGCTCTCGTCGTCGACGGCGACCGCGGTGATCTCCAGGCAGTCCGGCAGGGTGTCGCGCTTGACCAGCAGCGAGTGGTAGCGGGTCGCCTCAAAGGGGTCGGGCAGGCCCTTGAAGACCGAGGCGCCGGTGTGATGGATCATCGAGGTCTTGCCGTGCATGAGCCGACCGGCGCGCACGACGTCACCACCGAAGACATGGCCGATGCTCTGGTGGCCGAGGCAGACGCCGAGCAGCGGGATGCTCGGGCCGAAGGTGCGGATGACATCGCAGCTGATGCCCGCCTCCTTGGGCGTGCACGGACCGGGCGAAACGCAGATGTGGTCCGGTCGCAACTGCCGGATCTCGTCCAGGGTCACCTGGTCGTTCCGGCGGATCTCCATCTGCGCACCCATCTCGCCGAAGTACTGGACGAGATTGTACGTGAAGGAGTCGTAGTTGTCGATGATCAGCAGCATGGCCCGACCATCCGCTGCGGCGACGGAAAAGCAAGCGGACCGGCGGGCGGGCCGTCCGCTCACAGCAGCCCGCATTCCTTGAAGCTGAAGTAGGGCTGGCCGCGCCCCTCGGCCGGCAGGCCGATGATGAGGTGGTCGAGGAAGACCAGCCCGAGCACCTCGGCGGCCTCGCGCAGGCGACGAGTCAGCCGGCGGTCGGCTTCGCTCGGCGAGGGATCGCCCGAGGGGTGGTTGTGGACGACCGTGAAGCCGTAGGCCTTGTGGACGATGACCGGCTGCAGGATCTCGCGCGGGTGAGCGACCGTTTCATTGACGGTGCCGGTGAACACCCGTTCCTCGCGCATCAGGTGCAGGCGGGTGTTGAGCAGCAGCACGCGCACCGTCTCGTGGGCCAGGGCCTGCATCTCGGCGGCGACGTGGCGGTAGACCAGTTCCGGGCTGTTCAGGGGCGTCTCCTTGACCCATTCCCGCTCGGCGCGGCGACCCAGTTCAAAGGCGGCCACCAGATGCGCCGCCTTGGCCGGACCAAGCGCCCGCGCCTGAGCCAGTTCCGGCGCCGCCACGCGCGCCAACTGGCGCAGCGACCCTGCCTCGCGCAGCAGACGCTGCGCCACCTGGATGGCGTTCTCGCCGCGCACCCCCGTGTTGATGAACAGGGCCAGCAACTCCGCATCGGTCAGCGCCCCCGGCCCCAGCCGCAGCAGGCGCTCACGCGGCCGATCGTCCATCGGCAAATCCTGAATGCGATGACTCATGCCCCAGTCATGCCCGCAAATCACGATCCATCAACAAGGTTTTTTCGTGGGTTTATTTCTTATTAACAGGCTCCAGATTTCACTTGGCGCCCTTGTTCCTTGTTCCTTGTTCC
>CAZSBO010000035.1:15633-28087 GCA_964605265.1 uncultured Prosthecobacter sp. | reverse complement strand
CGCCACATCCTGCTCAAGCAGTTCAAGGGCGCCAGTGGCAGCACCCGCCTGACCCGCCACGGCGGCCCGACCTGGAGCAACGACGAGGCCGAGGCCCAACTCGCCGAACTCACCGGCACCCCGCACGCCAAGGCCAGCAAAATCCACGAGGCTTGGGCGCATCTGTGGATCGTCCAGGGGCGCTCCGGTGACAATCCGCTCGACCCGGCCCAGGGCGAGCGCGACCGCCTGCTGCGCCATCTCCAGGACGAGGGCGGCGCCGCGCTGGCCCAGTCGGAAACCGATCACCGCCTCGCAGCGCACTTCGCGGAACTTGTTGAGCAGACCTTCACCCAAAACGGCTCGCCGCGCGCGCAGTCCGACCTTGGCCGCGCCCGCCAGGAACTCGACGAAACCGAAACCGCCGCCACCGAGGCAGCCGCCAGCCTGTCTGCCCTTGAACGCGCCCTGACCGAGCACCAGCAATCCGGCCTGCGACTCACCGAGGCCGAAGCCGCCCTGCGCAACCTGCAGACCGAGCAGCGCCAGTTGGAGGAGCGCGTGCAGGCGGTCGCCATCCTGCAGCGCGAGGTCGATGCCGCCCAGCGTGCGGTCGAGGACGCCGTCCGCGAGCACCAGCGCCTCGCCAGCGGCGAGACACGCCTGACCCAGGCGCGAGCCGAACTGGTCCGCCGGCGCGAAAGCCTGGCTCCGGGCCGCGAAAAACTGCAAGCCGCCCAGCAGGCCCTGCAAGCTCTGCGCGAAACCGCCAGCCAGGCCGACCAAGCCCTGCAGCAGGCCAGCCAGACCCTGCTGCTCACCCGTGCCCGCCTCGATCTTGCCCTCGCCCGCCAGCAGGCCGAGGAGCGCCACCTGCAGGTCGAGGACCTCACCACGCGCGCCGCCAAGGTTCAGCAGGCACGGGAACAACGCACGGCTCTGCAGCAGGAACTCGCCACCCTGCCCGCCCTCGATGCCGCCGCTGTCGAAGCCCTGCAGGCAGCCGAACAGGCGGTTGCCCGCGCCGAAGCCAGTCTCGACGGCATGGCCGCGGGCCTGGAAGTTCTCGCCGCCGATGTGCCGGTGCGTCTCGGCGGCGCGATCCTCGCCCCCGGCGAAACCCGTGTCGTCAGCGAGAGTGTCGAAATCCAGATTGGCGAAGGCACCCGCCTGCGCCTGCGCCCCGGCGGCGGCACCGGCTTGGAAGATGCCCGCCGCGGCCGCGACCAGGCGCGCCAGCAATTGCAGAGCCGACTCGCCCGCCACGCCGTGACCTCGGTCGCCGAGGGCGGCACCCAACTGCGCCGGCGCGAGGCGCTGCAGGGTGAGCTGCGCGAGATCGACAGTGAACTGCGCGGCCTCGGCGCCGACAAGGTCGATGCCGCCCTGGTGCAGGCGCGGCAGGCGCTCTCCGCCGCCGAGGCCGAATGCGAACGCCGGGCCACGATGCTGGCGGCTTTGGGTGCCCCGGAAACGGAGGCGACCGACCCACGAGCCGCTCTCGATCAAGCCGAGCGCGCGGAAGCCGTCGCCCGCGCCGCCCAGGAATCCGTCCAGGGCCGCTGCCGCGAAGCCGAGCAGCAGGCCCAGGAGTTGGCGGAAAGCCTGCGCACCGCTGAAACCGAAGTTGGCGATTTGGAAAGCCGGCTGCGGCTGCAACTGGAGGAGTTGGGCGACGATGCCACCCGCGCCCAGGCCCTGGCCACCGCCGAACAGGCCCGGCGGACGGCGGCAGCTGCGCTGCAGGAACGGCGCGCGGCCCTGGCCAAACTGGCTCCGGAAGACCTTGCCGCCGACCGCCAGCGACTGGAGCGCTCCCTGCGCCAGCAGCAGGAGAAGCGCGACGACGCCCTGCGCCAGCAGGCCGACAGCACCGGTCGCCTGCGCGCCGACGGTGGCAGCGACCCGGTCGCCGCACTGAAAACCGCGCAGGCGCGCCTTGAAGCGGCCCGTGCCCGGCACGATGGCCTGGCCCGGCGCGCCGCCGCCCAGCGCCGTCTTCACGACCTTTTCACGGAGGAACGCCAGGCCCTGTCCGATCAACTGACCCAGCCGCTCGCCGAGCGCGTCACCGGCTACCTGCAGCGCGTTTTTGGTCCCGAGGCCAGCCTGAGCCTTCGCCTGGAGGACGGTGCCTTCACCGGTCTCGCCCTCGGCCGAGGCGCCCAGGGGGCCACCGGCTTCGATCAACTCAGCGGCGGCGCCCGCGAACAGGTCGCCGCCGCCTTCCGCTTGGCCATGGCGGAAATCCTCGCCGAAGCCCACGACGGCTGCCTGCCGCTGGTGTTCGACGACGCCTTCGCCCACTCCGACCCCGAGCGCGTGCAAAAACTCCTGCGCATGCTCGACCTCGCCGCCAGCCGCGGCCTGCAGGTCATCGTCCTCACCTGCACCCCCGCCGACTACGCCGGCCTCGGTGCCAAGGAAATCCGACTGGGCTGATAGAACAGCCGGTGCTGACCGCTGGGATCGCGGATTGGCGTCCAACCATCGGCGCGGAAACCCGCTTCAATTTCCCATTCCGAAGCCGGCACCCCCGCATAATGGGGCTGCCGAATGGCAAAGGAAACTTGGCCATCCGCCCAGCGAATCACGGCGGTGAGTCGCACGGCATCTCCCAGCACCTCGTTGGCAGCGATCCAACGTTCCAGGTACTCCAGAGGGGTTGCCGGAACGAATTCAATCGCCTGTCGAGTTCCCGCCTCCCCTCGCAGGTTGGGCACGGCATGGGTCAGCACTCTTGGGATCAGACCGAATTTGGGCGGCACGGTGAGTTTCGCCATGCATCGCTCGGCGGGCAAAGACTCCACGGCATGCTCCGTGCCATGATGCAAATCGGGAAACTCCTCACAAAACTGCGCCCAAGTTTGCGCGACGCACCTCAGGAACCCAGATTCACGAGCGACAAGAACCGCTCGTTCGGCTTCGTCTTGTGCGCGGCGGGTCCGGTCGTACCCAGCACCTGCGAGGTCACGCGCACAAAGGTCGCGTAATCGGTCGCGCAAGGCTTTAAGCGAATGCCCTTGACGGTGCTCTCCTGGAGCATCGCTTGGGGACTCTTTTTTTTCGCGCTCACGTGTTTATACTCGCCGCTCCGCCGCTTGCTGTCAAGCCAGCCCGGGGCGCGCGCATGGCGCAGCCTGCTCGCCTCTAAATATGAGGTCGAGCGCGGGTCCACGCCAGAAGTGGCGAGTGACCTTCGGCACACTCGCGCTCCGCCTGAATGGAGCGCGCGCATGGCGAAGCCTGCTCGCTCTGAGAGTCCGGGGCGTGGCCATCTCTCCCAGGCGAGTGGTCTTCGACACACTCGCGCTCCGATTCAAACCTTCGGCACACTCGCGCTCCGCGAACCCCTGCGTCTGAGGCGTGGCCGCAGCCACTTTCGGGGGCCCGCGCGGCCCGGAATGTGTTTCCACCTTGCACTCCGGCGGTTTTCCCCGATTTTCCGCCCCCCTTGCCGCCATGATCCCCAACGCCTACCGCTCCCTCCACTGCAACGCCATCCGCGCCGAACACGTCGGCCAGAACGTCACGCTGTGCGGCTGGGTGAATTCCGCGCGCGACCACGGTGGCGTCATCTTCATCGACCTGCGCGACCGCGAGGGCCTGACCCAGGCGGTGTTCCGCCCGGAGGAAAACGCCGAACTCGCCGCGCTCAGCCACGACCTGCGCGAGGAGGACGTGCTGCAGATCCGCGGCCGCGTCGAGCGCCGCCTCGCCGGCACGGAAAACGCCAAGCTCGCCACCGGCGAGGTCGAAGTCGTCGTCACCGAGTGCACCGTCCTCAACAAGGCCGAGGTGCTGCCCTTCCAGCTCGACCGCGAGCTGTCGAACGAGGACCTGCGGATGAAGTACCGCTACCTCGACCTGCGCCGCGAGCGGATGAACCGCAACATCCGCCAGCGCCACAAGATCACCAACGCCGCGCGCAACTACCTCGACGCCACCGGCTTCATCGAGGTGGAAACGCCGATCCTGTCGAACCCGACCCCCGAGGGCGCGCGCGACTTCCTGGTGCCGGCGCGCCTGAGCCCGGGCAAGTTCTTCGCCCTGCCGCAGGCGCCGCAGCAGTACAAGCAGCTGCTCATGGTCGCCGGCCTGGAGCGCTACTTCCAGATCGCCCGCTGCTTCCGCGACGAGGACCTGCGCGCCGACCGCCAGCCCGAGTTCACCCAGATCGACATCGAGGCCAGCTTCGTCGGCCAGGAGGACATCCTCGGCTTGGTCGAGGGCCTGCTCGCCGCCATGTTCAAGGCCGGCCGCGGCGTCGACATTCCCCTGCCTTTCCCGCGCATGACCTACCAGGAGGCGATGGATCGCTTCGGCTCCGACAAGCCGGACACCCGCTTTGGCTTGGAGATCACCGACATGGCCGACGTCTTTGCGGCTTCGGAGTTCAAGATCTTCCGCACCACCCTGGAGAACGGTGGCGTCGTCCGCGCCATCAACGCCAAGGGCTTCGCCGGCATCACCACCGGCCAGATGATCCGCCTCAACGAGCTCGCCATCCAGGCCGGCATGAAGGTGAAGCAGCTCGCCTTCATCAAGGTCGAGCGCAACGCCGAGGGCGTGCTTGAGTACAAGAGCCCCCTCTGGAAGTTCTTTGGCGAGGCCGAAAAGGCCGCGCTGCTGGCCAAGCTCAACGTCGAGGAAAACGACATCGTCTTCTTCTACGCCGGCACCTGGGACGAGGCCTGCAACATCCTCGGCCGCGTGCGCCTGGAGATCGCCGCCATGCAGGAGCTGACCAAGGGCAGCGAGGCGCTCAACTTCCTTTGGGTCGTCGACTTCCCACTGCTCGCCTACAGCCCTGAGGACCAGAGCTGGGTGGCCGTGCACCACCCCTTCACCCGCCCCAAGGCCGAGGACGTGCCGCTGCTCGACGCCGGTGACTACGGCAAGGTGCGGGCGGAAGCCTACGACGTGGTTCTCAACGGCTATGAACTCGGCGGCGGCTCGATCCGAATCCACGAGAGCGACCTGCAGGCGAAGATGTTCTCCGTGCTCGGTGTCACGCCCGAGGAGCAGCAGCTCAAGTTCAGCCACATCCTCGAAGCCTTCCAGTTCGGCGCCCCGCCGCACGGCGGCCTCGCCCTCGGCCTCGACCGCATCGCCATGCTCGTCGCCGGCGAGAACAGCATCCGCGAGGTGATCGCCTTCCCGAAAAACAACAAGGCCTGCGACCTGATGACCGACAGCCCGACGACGGTCGACTTCAAGCAACTGCGCGAGCTCTACGTGCAGAGCACCTGGAAGGACAAGAAGAAGGACGAGGCGGCCGACTGAATCCGGCCAACCGGTGTTTGATCATCCCGGAGTTCTCGGCAAAGTGCCGGGAACCCCGTTTTTTGTCTTGCCCGACTCCGCTCCCACCGTCCACGACGCCCGCGAGGCTTTGCAGCGCCACTTTGGCTTCCGCGAATTCCTTGACGGCCAGGAAGAGGTCATGGCCGCCGTGCTCGGCGGTCGCGACACCCTCGTCATCATGCCGACCGGTGGCGGCAAATCGCTCTGCTACCAGCTGCCGGCCATGGTCATGGACGGCATCACGGTGGTGGTCAGCCCGCTCATCGCCCTGATGAAGGATCAGGTCGACGCCCTGGAGCGGCGCGGCATCCCGGCGACCCTGATCAACAGCAGCCTGTCGCCCGCCGAGCAGGCAGAACGCATCCAGGCCCTGCGCGCGGGTGCCTACAAGCTCGTCTACGTCGCCCCGGAACGCTTCCGCAGCCGCCAATTCACCCAGGCGCTGCGCCAGGTCGAGATCGCCCTGTTCGCCGTCGACGAGGCACACTGCCTCTCCCAGTGGGGTCACGATTTCCGGCCCGACTACTTCCGCCTCGGCGAGGCCCTGGCGACGATCGACCACCCGCAGGTGGTGGCGCTCACCGCCACCGCCACGCCGGAGGTGCGCGACGACATCCAGCGCGTGCTGCGCCTGCGCGATCCGTTTGTCACCGTGCGCGGCTTCCAGCGGCCGAACCTGAGCCTGAACATCACGCCGGTGAAGGGCCAGGACGACAAGTACCAGCGCCTGCGCCGCGTCATCGCCGAGCACAAGACCGGCATCGTCTACTGCGCCACCCGCAAACGCGTCGAGGAAGTCGGCGAGGAACTGCGCTCCTGGAGCCTGCCAGTGGTCGAGTACCACGGTGGTCTCGACGACAAGGAGCGCGAGGAGCGCCAGGACCGCTTCATCTCGAAAAAAAGCGGCATCGCCGTCGCCACCAACGCCTTCGGCATGGGCATCGACCGCCCCGACGTGCGGTTTGTCGTGCACTTCGACGTGCCCGGCAGCGTCGAGGCCTACTACCAGGAGGCCGGCCGTGCCGGTCGCGACGGCGAACCGTCCTGGTGCGAGCTGCTGTTCAACCACGCCGACACCCGCACCCAGGAATTCTTCATCGACGGCAACAACCCGGGGTTTGACGTCATCCAGTCGGTCTATCAGGCCCTGCTCAGCCTGGCCGACACCGATCATCAGGTGGCGGCCAGCATCGACGATCTCGCCGACCGCGCCGGTTTGAAGAATGGCATGGCTGCCGGCACCGCCCTCAGCCACCTGGTGCGGGCCGGCTTCATCGAGCGCTACGACATTCCCGGCAAGCGCATTCGTGGCACCCGCCTGCTGCGGCCCGAGGTGCTGGCGCGCGACCTGGAGATCGACACCGCCGCGCTGGCGGAAAAGGAGCGCCGCGACCGCGCCAAGCTCAAGGCGATGACCTCGCTCTGCTACGACGACCGCGCCTGCCGCCAGGAACAGATCCTCGCCTACTTCGGCGAGGCCGACAGCGCGCCCTGCGGCACCTGCGACGTCTGCCGGCGCAGTGGCGTGCAGACCGCCCGGCCCGGTACCGCCGAGGAGATGACCGCCCTGCGCCAGGCGCTCAGCGGCATCGCCCGCATGTCGCGCCGCGGCGCCGACGGCTGGGAGGGCCGCTACGGCAAGGGCCGCATCATCCAGATGCTCGTCGGCAGCAAGTCGAAGGAAATTGTCGACGCCGGCCTCGACCAGTTGACCACCTACGGCCTGCTGCGCGAGCTCGGCAGCCAGCGCCTGCACCCGCTGTTTGCGGAAATGGAAAAGGCCGGTCTCATCGTCACCAGCAGCGGCGAGTACCCGGTGGTCACCCTGACCGACCGCGGCGCCGAGGTGATGCGCAAGGGCGGTGCCCTCAGCCTGCGCTGGCCCGACCTGTCGACGGCGCCCGCCGCGCTCAAGACCGACGCCCGTGGCGGCGGCCCGGCCCTGCAGGAACTCGGTTTCGACGAGGCGCTGTTCGAAAAATTGAAGCGCCACCGCAATGCCGTCGCCCAGGCCGAGGGCGTGCCGGCCTATGTCATCTTCAGCAATCAGACCCTGGAGTTTCTCACCCGCCTGCGGCCGAGCAGCGTCGAGCAGGCGCTGAAAATCCGTGGCATTGGCGAGAAGAAAGCGCGCGAGTACCTCGCCGACTTTTTGCGCATCATCGAGCGGCATGGTTGAGCGCCAACGGCACCGCAATCCAGGGTTGACCACCCCCAAGGGTTCCTTTAGGCTGAACCTGCAGTCATGAGGGGCGCCTGTGCTCCGACGACCCTTCCGCCAAGCGCATTAGCCCCATGCACACCGTTTTGACCGTGCCTGTAGCGATGAATGGACCCGCGATCCTGTCGCGGGAAGGGAATGTCGCGGTCGCGAGCCGCACGCACAGCCGGCTTTTAGTCAAGCCCGCCGCCCACGACTGCGGCACCGGACGGGACCCCGGCCACCCGCACCCGCGGGCGGCGGCGGAGCCCGGTCCGCTGGATTTGACCCGTTGTTCATCCCAGCCCCAGGATTTTCTCCCTGTCCGTCAGACCGGTGCCTGCAACCCCACCCCACCACCCCTGAACGAACACCCATGTCAGACACCCAGACCCAGGACAACCGCCGTCGCCGCAGCCGCGGCGGACGCGGCAACCGCCCCAACCAGAGCCAGCGCCCCGGCAAGACACCGCGCGCCGGCGTGACCCAGCCCAGCGGCTTTCAGAAGTTTCTGAGCGCCATCAGCTTCGGCCTGCTCGGCAAGACCCCAAAGCTGCCCGCCGCCGCTCCCGCCGCGCGCCCGCCGCGCACGGAATCCAATCGCCCGCCACGCCAGCGCCGCGAGGCTCCCGCCCCCGCCAATCCGGCTGAGGTGACCACCGAACGCCTCTACGTCGGCAACCTCTCCTATGACGCCTCCGAGAGCGATCTCTTCGAGCTGTTCAGCGGCGTCGGCAGCGTCCGCAACTCGGAAGTCGTCGTCAACAACCGCACCCAGCGCTCGAAGGGCTTTGCCTTCGTGACCATGGCCTCGGTCGACGAAGCCCGCCGTGCCGTCCAGGAACTGAGCGGCAAGGACTTCATGGGCCGCCCGCTGCAGATCAGCGGCGCCAAGCCGGTCGGCCAGGACGAACGCAAGGACGCTCCGGGCCCCGAAGACGCCTGAGCCACCCCGCCTTCCCCGAGCCCGCAGGTCATCCGGCCTGCGGGCTTTTTCATGCCTTGCCGCCGCCGACGGCGCCTGCTAACGATGCAGCCGCATGAAGCGCGCCCCCTGGTTGACCGCCGGCACCTGCCTGCTGCTCTGCGGCCTGCTCGCCGCCGGCGTCGGCCTGCCCTGGCTGCAACGCCAGCTCGTCGCCCAGGCGCAGCCCCTGCTGGCCGGCCTCGACACCGGCCATGGCCCGGTGCAGCTGCGCTTCGAAGGTCTGCGCGCCGTTTTATCCGGCCGGGTCCGCCACACCGGCCAACGCGCCGAACTGGAAAATCTCGTGCGCCAACAACTGCGCCTGCCCGGCGACGGGTTTCCGGACATCCGGCCCGTGCTCGGCCTGCGCAATGAACTGGTCATCGTGCCCTACCCGCCGGGCTGGCTCGCCCTGGCTGTCAGCGGTCGCCACGCCGAACTTGCCGGCCGACTCGGCACGGAAGTCGAAGCACGCGACGCCTCTCGCCTGCTGGCGGAACGCTGGCAGGCCGCCGGCGGCCGGCTGCAGGCCCAGGTGACGGCCGACCCGGCGCGTTTCGACGAGGCGCCCGATCTCGAAACCACGTTGACGAAGTTCCCCTCCCCGCCCTCGGCGGATGGCCCCGACAGCGCCCAGATCCATCTGGCGCGGGCTGGCGGGGGGTGGACGCGCCTGCCCCCCGATGCCACGGAGGAGCGCCTGCGCGAACAGGCCGCCAAGCACGGATTGGAGGCGGCCGACTGGGGGCGCGTGCGCGGCCTGCTCGAACGCGTACGCCGTCTGCAGGAGTTGGAACGCGCCCGCCTTGCCGAAGCCCGACGTCAAGCAGGCCTGCCGCCGCCGCACCTGCTGCTGGCCGCCCGCGGCGACCGCCTGCTCGTTCGCGGCGAAGTCGCCAGCCTGGGTCTCAAGCGCGGCCTGCTCAACGCCCTGATCGAGGCCCTGCCCGGCCACCGCGTGCTCGACGACCTGCGCGTCAATCCCGAGCGCCGCGCGGTGGCAGCCTTTGAGCCCGTGCCCATCGAGCGCCTGCCGCCGCCGGACCGGGACGATGACAGCCGCCTGCTGCTCGGCGTGCCGGGCGCCGGCTGGCATGTCCTGCCAGCTCGTGCCGATGCCGCCAGCCTCGAGGCCGCCTGGCACAAACCGCTGCCTGCCGACCTGCCGCCGGAACGCCTCGCCGATGATGTCCGCATGGCGGCTGACTGGCTGCGCGGCGATGCCCGCGGCATTCCCGACCTGCCGGTGCCGGCCCAGCCCAGCTTTCTCACCCTTGCCCTGCTGCCCGACAAGGTCATTCTCGCCGGCCAGCTGGCCGAGGAACCCCTGCGCACGCGCCTGCTCGAAGCCACCCGCCGCGCCTACACCGGCCGCGCCGTGGTGCTGGCCGACGGCCTGCTCGCCCGCGGCACTTGCGCTCCGGCGGAGAGCATTGAGCAAACCGCCCTGAGCCTGCCGCCCCTGCCACGCGCCGGTGAACCGGCCAAACTCGCCTTCGCCCGGCCGGGCGGGGTCTGGCAAACCGTGGTGGTGACCGTGGATTTGCTTGAACCAGGCGGTCTCGCCAAGACCGGCCTGCTGCCCGGAGACGTCCCGGCAGCGATGGCGGACCTCAGCCTGTTGGAAGCCTTCGACCACCTGCGCGCCTCTCTAAGCACCGCGTCGGCACCCGCCGACGCCCCGCAGGGCGAGTGAGACCGGAGACCATGAAATTCACCTCCGCAGGCATGAAAGCCTTGCGCGCCCGGGGGCATCGGGCGTAGGCATGCAACCGCATGTGGAATTTCCTGGTTCAGCACTGGCGCGACGGCGTGGAGATCGCCATCCTGGCCGTGCTCTGCTACCACGGCTACCTGTTCTTCCGGGCCACGCGCGGCGCGCGCATCCTCACCGGCCTGCTCATCCTCCTGCTCGGCCTGGCCGTGACCGCCCAACTCATGGAGTTGGAGGTCATCAAATGGCTGCTCCGGCACATCTCGGTCTTCCTCGCCATCGCCCTGGTCGTGCTCTTCCAACCGGAACTGCGGCGCGTGCTCGCTGAGCTCGGCAGCCGCCGGCTGTTTTCCTACAACCGCCCCGACCCGGAGTCGCTCGACGTCCTGCTCGATGCCATGAAACAGCTTTCCGCCCGTCGCTGCGGCGCCCTCTTCGCCCTGCGGCGCGACATCGACCTGCGGCCGTTTGCCGAGAGCGGCGTCGAACTCGACGCCCGACTGTCCGCCGAACTGATCACCACGGTTTTCCACCCGAAGACCGCCCTGCACGACGGCGGCGCCATCATTGAACAGGGCCGCCTCAAGGCCGCGGGCTGCGTCTTTCCTGTCAGCCAGAAGGAGGTGCGCGACCGCGCCATCGGCCTGCGCCACCGTGCCGCCATGGGCATCACCGAGGAAACCGATGCCATTGCCCTGGTCGTCAGCGAGGAAACCGGGGCGCTCTCCATCTGCCGGCGTGGCCGGCTGGAACACGATCTCGAGCCCGCGGAATTGCGCGCCCGCCTGAACCAGTGGATCAGCGCCGAGGCGGGCGCGACCGACGATGAACCCGAACCGGAGGAGCCGACCCGTGAACTGGGACCGATTTAAGCAGCTCTTCACCCACAACTGGCGCGAGAAGCTCATCGCCATCCTGCTCGCCTTCCTGTTCTGGTTCATGATCCGGTCGCAGACGGATGCCGGGGCCCGCCCGCTGCCGCCCCTGCCGCCCCTGCGGGTGGAATGAGCCAACATTTCCCCGTGTTTTCAGGTTGACTCTCCCCCGCACGCCCGTATTTTCCACGCCCTTTTTCCAACTCCTTCTTTCTTCCGAACCGTTTATGCCCGAAGTCCAAATCCGCAAAGGTGAGCCCGTGGACCGCGCCCTCAAGCGCCTGAAAACCAAGCTCGAGATGGAGGGCATTCTCGAAGAGATGCGCCGCCTGCGCTCGCACGAAACCGGCAAGGAGCGCACCAAGCGCAAGGCCCGCGCCGCCGCCAAGCGTGGCAAGATTCGTTTCCGCTTCAGCATGCCGAAGCCGGCCGCCGACGCTCCTGTCGCCGCCGTCTGATTTCCCCGGCTCGTTGTGGGGATCCCCAACCCAGCAAGGCTGCCCGTGCATACGGGCAGCCTTTTGGTTTTCCAGGCTCAGGGATTCTTCTCCACAAACAGGCGGATGCCGTCGGCTCCCATGCCGGTGCCATTGGCCAGTTCGTAACGACGCCAGAGCTCCGGCTCAACCCCGAGCCCGGTGGCCAGCTCCTGTTCGGCCTGACGGTGCCGGTCCTGGATGACGCGCGCCTCCAATCCCTCGGCCACCCAGCCGCGCACGCGCGCATGTACCTCGGCCACCCGTGCGCGATAGGCGCGCAGATGCGACTCGACATCGCTGACGGCACCAAAATGGGTCAGGTAAAGCGTGTGAAAACCCCCGGCGAGCAGGCGGTCGACCGTCTCCCCATAAGCCGGCGGATCAAACTGCGGCGGCGCCGAGGTGACCGACAGGTAGGGACTGCCCTCCAGGCGCACGCCGGCCGCATCACCGGTGAAACAGCAGCCGGCGCAGGCAAAGGCATGGTGATGGCGGGCATGCCCCGGCGTGTCGAGGGCGGTGATCTCCAGTGCCCCCACCCGCACCGTCTCGCCATCCTCCAGAGCAATCACCCTCTCTTCCGGCGCCGGCACCATGTCGCCCCACAGACGGTCGGTCTCGGCGCCATACACCAGGCGCGCACTGGCCAGCAGGCGGGCGGGATCGACCAGGTGGCGACGGGCGTTCGGGTGGCAGAACACGCGTGCGCCGCGCGCCGCCCACCAGCCGGCGGCACCGGCGTGATCGAGATGGATGTGGGTGACAAACACATCGCGGATGCGCGTCTCGTCAAAACCGCGGGCCTGGATGGCCGCGCGCAGGGCGTCGAGGGTTGAACCAGGCCCGGTCTCCACCAGCGCCAGCGCCCCGTCCGACTCGATCAGGTAGGCGGCGATCAGGCCGGGGGTGTCTTGAAAGTGCAGGTCGAGGGTA
>CAZSBO010000035.1:0-15623 GCA_964605265.1 uncultured Prosthecobacter sp. | reverse complement strand
AGTCCCTGCCTTAAAACCGGCGCTGCCAGCGCGCAATCGGAAAGGCCGCCAGACCGCCCCTTGCACGCCCCGGCGTTTGCCCCTATGCTGTCCACCCCAAAACGACATGAATCAGCTCGAACAGCTCAAGCAGCACACGACCGTGGTGGCGGACACCGGCGATTTCGAGGCCATGAAGGCCTACAAGCCGCAGGACGCCACGACCAACCCCTCGCTCATCCTCCAGGCCTCCCAGAAGCCCGAGTACAAGTCGCTCGTCGACCAGGCTGTCGCCGAACACAAAAGCAGCCCGCTCGCCGGCGCCGCCAAGATTGAGGCGATCATGGACCGCATCCTCATCCTGTTCGGTCTGGAAATCCTCAAGATCGTCCCCGGCCGCGTCTCCACCGAGGTGGACGCCCGCCTGTCCTTCGACATCCAGGGCAACGTCGACAAGGCGCGCCACCTCATCGGCCTGTACGAAGCCGCCGGCATCCCGCGCGAGCGCGTGCTGATCAAGATCGCCTCGACTTGGGAGGGCATCAAGGCCGCCGAGATCCTCCAGAAGGAAGGCATCAACTGCAACCTCACCCTGCTGTTCAGCCTCGCCCAGGCCGTCGCCTGCGCCGAGGGCGGCATCAAGCTCATCTCGCCCTTTGTCGGCCGCATCCTCGACTGGTACAAGAAGAGCACCGGCAAGGACTACGGCCCCGCCGAAGACCCCGGCGTGCAGTCGGTGACGCAGATCTTCAACTACTACAAGCACTTCGGTTACACGACCGAAGTCATGGGCGCCAGCTTCCGCAACAAGGGCGAGATCACCGAACTCGCCGGCTGCGACCTGCTAACCATCAGCCCCGGCCTGCTCGGCGAACTGCAGGCCAGCGAGGAACCGCTCGTGCGCAAGCTCGATGCCGCAGCCGCCAAGGCCGCCAAGATCGAGCGCATCGCCTGCGACGAAAAATCCTTCCGCTGGCTGTTCAACGAGGACGCCATGGCCACGGAAAAGACCGCCGAGGGCATCCGCAACTTCGGCAAGGACATCGTCAAGCTCGAGCAGCTCATCGCCTCCTGCCTGTAACGGCTTCGAACCTCAGCGCCGCCCTCTCGGGGGCGGCGCTTTTTTTGTGGCCCGCCGGAGTGCCAACCCGCAAAACCGCCTTGCAAATGCGCGGCCATGCCAGATAGCAGGCCGATGGAAAACCTGGTCAATCCCGTCTTCACCGTCACGCGCGCCGACAAGGAACGCCTGCTCGGCCAGCGCGGCTTGGTGGTCTGGCTGTACGGCCTCTCCGGAGCGGGCAAATCGACCCTGGCCAATGAATTGGCGGGCGCCCTGCACCGGGCCGGCCGGCTGGCGCTGAACCTGGATGGCGACGTCCTGCGCAACGGCCTCAATCGCGGGCTGGGCTTCACCGAACAGGACCGCATGGAAAACCTGCGCCGCGCCGCCGAAGTGGCGCGGTTGGCCCTTGAGACCGGCAGCGTCGTGCTCTGCAGCTTCATCACCCCGCTCAACACCATGCGCCGCATGGTCCGCGACATCATTCCCGCCAACGACCTGCTCGACGTCTACGTGCGCTGTTCCTACAGCACCTGCGCCGCGCGCGACGTCAAGGGCCTGTACGCCAAGGCCAAGGCCAACGCCCTGGCCAACTTCACCGGCAAGGACTCCGCCTTCGAGGAACCGGATGCGCCCCCCGCCCTGCTGCTCGACACCGACCAGTGGGACGTGGCCGACTGCACACGCCGGCTGGTCGAGGCTGTGCTCGCCCGGGTCACTGCCTGATTCGCCAACCCGCCTGGCACAGCCCGGCCCGCGCCACGAAAACGCTGAGAAAGCCGGGTCCGGCGCAACTCCCAGCGCCCACCGGGGTTGCTTCCACCGACCCGCGTGCTTGCGCATCCGCCGCCGCCCGCCACCTTGCCCGCCATGATCCGTCTCTCCGCCCTCCCTGGCGCCCTGCTCGCCTTGGCGCTCACCGCCAGCGCCGCCGAGCCGACACCGCCCGCCGCACCGCCCAAGGGCGAGGCCGACAAACCGCCGCGCCCCGAATGGCGGGGCGGCTTCGGCGGCTTCGGCCGGCCACCCCGCCACGACGGCTTCGACAAGCTGCCCGAGGAGGAACGCCGCAAGGTGCGCGAGGCGCTCGACCGTGTCTGGAACCGTCCCGAGGTCATCGCCGCCCGCGACGAGGCCATGCGTGCCAACGACGCCATGCGCCGAGTCATTCGCGAAGCCCTGGAAAAGACCGACCCCGAGGCCGCCGCCATTCTGGCGCGCCTCGAACCCCGGGAAGGTTTTGATCCGAGCAAGCTGCCGCCGCTGCCACCGCCGGAAACCGCGGACTTCCCCGTCGCCGTCGTCGCCCGCATGGCCGCGGAACTGCAGGCCTTTTCGCGCCCCGAACGACGCGAGGAGACGCGCCAGATCCATGAGCGCGTCATGGCCCAACCGGCGCTGCGCGAGGCCTTCGAACGCCTGAAAACCCGTGAGGGTGAAGCCCGCATTGAGGCCCTGCATGCCTTGCGCAGGGCCTATCGCGAGGCCGTTGGCACCGAGTTTCAGGCCGCGCGCGAACGCCGTGCCGCGGCCGAGGGCGCCAAGCCGACCCCGCCCTGATCAGGCCTCGTCACCCAAGCGACGATCCTGCGCCAGATACCCCTGCACGTAGTCGCGTACGGCTTCCTCCAGCGTCAACAGCGGCTCACTGTAGCCCGACTCGCGCAGCCGGCCGATGTCGGCACAGGTGTAATACTGATACTTCTCGCGCAGGGCCTCGGGCATGTCGATGAAGTCGATCACAGGCTCACGGCCCATGGCCAGGAAAATGGCGCGGGCCAGCTCCACCCAGGTGTGGGCGCGCCCCGAACCCAGGTTGAACAGACCGTTGGCGGCGGGTGAGGCCGCCAGATGCAGGGTCATCTTCACCGCGTCCTTGACGTAGAGAAAGTCGCGCTGCTGACAGCCATCCTGGTAGTCCGGCCGGTGCGACTTGAACAACTGCACCCGTCCCGTCTCCAGAATCTGCCGGTGCGCCTTGTGCACAACGCTGCGCATGTCCGCCTTGTGATCCTCGTTCGGACCATAGACGTTGAAGTACTTCAGGCCCGCCACCCGGCCGAGCAGACCGGTCCGTTGCGCGTAGAGATCAAACAGATGCTTCGAGTAACCATACATGTTCAGCGGCCGCAGCCGGTGCAGATCCTCCAGCCGGTCGTCCATGCCGTGCGCGCCATCGCCATAGGTCGCCGCCGACGAGGCGTACACAAAACGTCCGCCACGCGCCAGCGTCCACTCGCAAAGCAAGCGGGTCAGCTCGTAGTTGTTGCGCATCAGGTAGTCGGCATCCCGCTCCGTGGTCGCCGAACAGGCACCGAGATGAAGCACGTGATCGAAGCTGCCCAGCGCGTCCGGCGAAGTGCGCACGAGCCGCTCGAGATCGCCACCATCGAGGTAGTCGGCAAACTTCAGCGGCACCAAGTTGCGCCACTTCTCGTCCTGCGTGAGCCGGTCGCAGACGACAATGTTTTCGCAGCCGCGGCGGTTGAGTTCCCAAACCAGGGCGCTGCCGATAAAACCGGCGCCGCCGGTGACCAAAACGCGGGCATCAGGGGAAAGAGACATGCCAGGCGTTAGCCAGGGCGGAGACGGTTTGCAACCGGCGACTTCCAGCGGCCCTCACCCCCGAGGCGATTTGTCTTGTCAAAAGAGACCTTAGTTGATTAAATTTTAATCAAATAAACCCCATGCGTTCGTTGACCTACTGGCTTGCCTCCACGTTCGTGGCCGTTCTGGCTTCGCGCGCGGCCGAGCGTGGCGAGAGCCTGATCGCCTTGGCCGGCGAGACCGCCGTGCCGCTGCTGGCGGTGCCGGATTCCGGTCGCTCGGCCCTGCTCGGTGTCGGCGTCATGGCCATGGCCTACACCTATCGCCAGGCCTGGCTGGGCTGGCGTCGCCCTGCCTGAACGACTGGGATTACCAGATCGACAGCATGAAGGCGGAGCTGTCCTTGACCTCCGCTCCCGGCGGCTGACGCACGACCGCCTCGAACTGGCGGGCCCACTCGCGCACGACCTTGCGGGCATGGCTGTAGCGATTGAAGTCATGCAGCGAAAGAATGAGGGCGGAGCGATTCTGCTCGGCGTCGCTGAATTCCAGCAACACCTGCTTGCGCACTGGATCGTACAGGCGGCCTTCGACGGCGATGCGCCCCTTGAGCGGCGTGCCAACGAGGATTTCGGCACCGGGCACGGCGAGCAGGTTGATGGCCCGGCGGGTGACGCCACCGGAAATGGGATTGGGATCCAGTTCGACGAGGGCGAGCTCGACAATGAGACTGTCGGGCCGCGGCGCGGCGACCACCTCCTGGCGCGGACGCGGCGACTCGCGGAAGGCGCGTTCGAATTCCTGGCGCGTGTAGGCGGCAAGCTGGGCCGCCTCCGCCTGGCGGTCGGCGTTCCGGGCCTCCAGACGCGAAAGCCTGCGTCCGATGGGGCGCAGATAGTCCAGACAGACCGGCGCCACATGCAGGGTCCAGCGGTTGCGCGCCTCCGCCCAAGCGGCTACCGAGGGATTGCGCCAGACCCGAGCGAAGGGCGAACCGGCGACACCGGTCGGCTGCATCTCGGCGGCGTGGTTTAAAAAGGGCGAGGGATCGGCGGGCTTGGCCTTGGTCAGACGCTTGATCTGTGCGCAGGCGAGCAGCGGCAGCAGGGCGACGCACAGGAGCAAACGTGACAGGGCGACCATGGAAAAGTTGGCGCGGCGCGTCGGTGACGCACCGTCATGGAAGCCTACGTGCGGGAGCGCCAGTTCGCGTCTGGGAATGGCGCGCCGGCTCACTCCATGCCACCGTCGAGGTCCCGCTCCACTTCGAGAATGCGCTGCAGGGCGTCGAGGAATTCCTCGGCGGCCTCCAGCGGCAGCATGATCGTGTCACGACGCCCACGCACGTCCTCGGTGATCTTGATGACGCGGCCGCGCTCGTTCTCCTTGAGGTCCAGGAAGAAGATCTTGCGCTCGGTGAGGATCTTCTCCGAATGAAGCGGCGGATTGCCGCGTCGCGGTTCGTCAAAGTCGTCGTTCCTCATGCCCGGGGATCTCCAAGAGTTACAAAGTGCATTTTCGAATATTCGCAGCGATTGTAAAAAACCGGCTGCGCTTGTCAATGCCCGCCTCAATGGCTCAGGCCAGCCGCTTCGCCACTTCCGCCGACAGCGCCCGGTTGTCGGCGCGGCCGGCGACGCGCTCCTGAAGAACCTTCATCACGGCGCCCATGTCCTTCTTGCTCGTGGCACCGAGCTCGGTGATGACCGCCTCGACAAGCGCCGCCAGCTCCCCGGCGGGCAGGGCTGCGGGCAGGTACTTTTCCAGCACGGCAATCTCGGCGCGCTCGGTCGCCGCCAAATCCTCGCGGCCGGCCTGGCTGTAGCTGGCGACCGAGTCCTGACGCTTCTTGATCTCGCGGCGAACCACCTGCAGCGCCTCGCTGTCGTCGAGTTCGCCCTCGGCGCCGGCCTTCTCGAGGGCGGCATACTTGATGGCCGACTTGAGCGCGCGAATGACATTGAGCGCGACGCTGTCCTTCGCCTTCATGGCGGTCTTCATGTCTTCGACGATCTGGCTGGAGAGGGGCATGAACGTCATCATGACGAGCCCGGCGACCTTGTCCAGCCAAGGCCTCACCCGGAGCGCGTGCATGGCGCAGCCTGCTCGCCGGAGCGCGGCGGCTCCTCAGGCGAGGGGTCTTCGACACACGCGCGCTCCGGTTCAAGCTCCCCCAGCCTGTGACCTTCGCCTCACCCACCGCTCCTCGTGGATCCCTGCCAAGAAGGCTTGCATTCGGGCGCAAGCCCCCGAAGGTCGGCAGTCAATCCCCCGCCCCGCACCTCCCACATGCCAGAGTGGCTCGCCGTCATCATTTTAGGAATCATCGAAGGCGTCACGGAATTCCTGCCCATCTCCTCGACCGGCCACCTGCTGATCCCGCAGACGCTCGGCTGGCTGCCAGCGCGCAGCGACCTCTTCAATGTCGTGATTCAAAGCGGTGCCGTGCTGGCCGTGCTGGCAGTCTTCGCCAAGCGGGTGCGTCACCTGGCAGCCACCCTCAACGAACCGGAGACCCGCGACTTTCTGCTCAAGCTGTCCGCGGCCTTTGCCGTGACGGCCGCCGGCGGCGTGCTGATCAAGACCTTTGACATCCAGCTGCCCGAGGAGGTCAAACCGGTCGCTCTGGCAACACTGATCGGCGGCCTGGTGATCTTTCTGCTCGAACACCTGCACCGCGACAAGACCGGCAGCGGCCGCATCACCTGGACCGTGGTCATCGCCGTCGGCCTCGCCCAGGTGCTCGCCGCCGCCTTTCCCGGCACCTCGCGCTCCGGCGCCAGCATCCTCATGGCCCTCGCCCTGGGCATGTCACGGCCGGCGGCCACGGAGTTCTCCTTTCTGCTTGGCGTGCCCACCCTGATGGCGGCCGGCGCTTTCAAGATGTCATCGGAATTCGCCAGCGGCGGCCTGGAACAGGAAAACCTCGCCCTGCTGCTGCTCGGCACCGTGGTCTCCGGCCTTTCCGCCTTCCTCGTGGTGAAATGGCTGATCCGCTTCGTGCAGGGGCATACCTTCAACGGCTTCGCCTGGTACCGCGTTATTTTGGGCACCTCCCTGCTGGTTTATGCGGCGGCCCGGTGATAGCTTTCCCGCCCCATGCCTCCCGCCCCGCTCAGTCTCGCACGCCTGCTCGACCACAGCCGGGGTCTGTTCCGCCGCACGGTCTTCCGCACCTACCGCCTGCTCAAGCATCCGCGCCTGCTCAAAGCCAGCGCCAGCCGGCGCTGGTTTGCCCGCCACTTCCTCGACAAGCGCGTCTGGAAACCCACCCAGCACACGCTGGCGGGCGGCGTCGCCGTCGGCCTGCTCGTGTCGATGCAGCTGCTGCCCATGCAGATGCCCGCCGCCGCCATCCTGGCCGCCGTCTTCCGCGTCAACATCCCGGTCGCCATCGTCATGTGCTGGCTGAGCAACCCGGTCACCATCCCTGCCTTGGTGCCACTCGAGTACGCCCTCGGCAAATGGGTGCTCTCCTGGATCTCCTCCGTTCCCGCCACGCCCTTCCCGCGCGAACTGCCGCACTCGCTCGCCGAATCCTGGCTCACCCTCAAGGAACACGCCCCGGTCATGCTTTTTGGCGGCCTACTGCTCGGCGCCGCGCTCGCCCCACTCGGCTACACCATCGCCTTCGCCAGTTGGAGCGGCCTGCAATCCTGGCGCCAGCGCCGGCGTGAACAGCGCCAGAACGCCGCGCCACCCACCGCCGGGCCTTGACTTTCCGGCGACCGGCCGCAGGCTCGCTCATGCCCACGCCCGAGCGCACCCACACCATGGCCGTGTTCTGCGACTTCGAGAACCTCGCCATCGGCGTGCGCGAAGCCCGCTATGACAAGTTCGACATGGGTCGCGTCGTCGAGCGACTGCTGCTCAAGGGCAGCATCGTCGTGAAGAAGGCCTACTGCGACTGGGATCGTTACCGCGAGTACAAGAAGGCGATGCACGAGGCCGCCTTCGAGCTCATCGAAATCCCGCATGTGCGCCAGTCCGGCAAGAACAGCGCCGACATCCGCCTCGTCGTCGACGCCCTCGACCTCTGCTACACCAAGGCTCACGTCGACACCTTCATCATTGTCAGCGGCGACTCGGATTTTTCGCCCCTGGTCAGCAAGCTGCGCGAGAACAACAAGACCGTCATCGGTGTCGGCGTCAAAAACTCGACCGGCGACATCTTCATCAGCAACTGCGACGAGTTCATCTTCTACGACGACCTGGTGCGTGAGCAGCGCCGCAAGCGCAGCGACAGCGAGACCCGGACTGCAGCCCCGCCGCGCAACGGCGAGACCGCCGCGCCGAAACCTCGTGCCGGCAAGACCGCCGCGGCTCCGCCCGCCAAACCCGCCGGCGATCCCGAAAAGGCCGTCGAACTGCTGCTGGAAACCGTCGACGCCATGCTCGCCGAACAGGGGGGCGAGGGGTCCGTCTGGGGCTCCAGCGTCAAGCAGACGATCAAGCGCCGCCTGCCGCAGTTCAGCGAACGCTTCCACGGCTTCCGCTCCTTCAACGCCCTCATTGAGGAAGCCGGCCGCCGTGGCCTGCTGGTCCTGCAGCGTGACGACAAATCGGGCGGCTACGTGGTGCGTCCGGGCACCACCCACGCCGATGAGGGGGATGACGAGGACGGCCCGTCCAACTGAGGGTCGTCCCGCCGACATGACGCAGCTTGCGCAAGCTGCAGTGGACAGGTGTCCGAAAGGCGCGCTAGGTTGTCGGCCAACGCGCCTGTGCGCCGATGTGGTGAAACGGTAAACACAGCGGACTTAAAATCCGCTGGCGGGCAACCGCCTTGTGGGTTCGAGTCCCACCATCGGCACGGCCGTGACGCGGATGTTTTGACATCCGCCCGGTCGCGACTAATTTCGCAGATGATGATTCGGTCGCGGGTGCTGTGCAGCTTCCTCCTCCCCTTCCTGTGGCTGCCGGCCCTCGGTGCGGGCGACGTCGTTCTGGATGCCAGCTACGGCACGAGTGGCCTTGTGCTGCCGACGTTTCCCGGACAGCCCTCCATCGACTCGGCCGGTGAGGGCCGCTGCGTGGCCGTGCAGGAGGATGGCAAAATCGTCCTGGCCGGACACTCTCTCGCCAGCGGCACACGCCGCATCGCCGTGCTGCGCTTCCTGGCCGACGGCCAGCCGGACACCAGCTTTGGCAGCGGCGGCGTCGCCCTGCTGGACTCCCCGAACGGCGACGATCAGGCCGCCGCCCTGCGGCTGCAGGAGGATGGCATTCTGGTCGCCGGACGCACCTTCAGCGGTGGCGACAACGACATGCTGCTGCTGCGACTGAACGCCGACGGCACGCCGGACACCGGCTTCGGCACCGGTGGGCGGGTGCAGATCGACTTTGACGGCGCCGACGACACGGCCCAGGCCCTGGCCGTCGACTCCCTCGGCCGCTTGGTCATGGCTGGCATGGCCACCCAGGGCGGCACGCGCTCGGCCGCGGTGCTGCGCTGCCTGGCCGACGGCACGCCCGACATGTCCTTCGGCAATTCTGGACGCGCCACCTTCGCCCCTCCCATCGGCGCCTCCGCCTGCGAGGGCCGCGATCTGGTGCTGCAGTCCAGCGGCCGCATCGTGGTCGGCGGGCTGGCGCACCTCTCCACCACGGACCGCTTCGCCCTCTTCGCCTTCACCGCCTCGGGTGTGCCCGACACCGGCTTTGGCACGGACGGCAGCACCCTCACCACCGCAGGCTCCGGCAGCAACATCCAAAGCCAGGGCCAGAGCCTGATCGAGCTGACCGGCGGTCAGTTGCTGCTGGCCGGCACCGGCACGGTCAGCGGCGTTCCGCGTGCGGCACTGGCCCGCTACAGTGCCAATGGCGTTCTCGACAGCGGCTTCGGATCTGGCGGCACGGTGCTCACCTCCGCTGGCAGCGGCGAAACCCGTGGCCGCGGCGTCATCCAACAGACCGACGGCAGCCTGCTGGTGGCAGCCTCACTCGCCGGTTCCAGCCTGCATTACGCCGCCCTGCGCTACAGTTCCGCCGGCAGCCTCGACAGCAACTACGGCGCCAACTGCGTCGCTCTCATCAGCTTCACCGGCTATGACGCCGACGCGTTTGCCGTCGCACCTGCCGCGGATGGCTTCGTCCTGGCCGGCACCCTCGGCGGTCAATCCTCCAGCTTCGGCCTGGTGCGCGGCACCGCCCAGGGCGCCCTCAACAGCACGTTTTCCGGCGACGGCCGCCTGGAGGTGAATTTGCAGCGCAACGCCCCCTTCTCCCAAGCGCGGGCCATCCGACAGCAGCCCGATGGCAAGATCGTCCTGGCCGGCAGCGTCGCCACCAGCAATGGCATGGATTTTGTCGTCTGTCGCTTCCTGGCCGATGGCACAGCCGACCCGGACTTCGGCAGCCAGGGGCGCACGGTGATTGCCCCCGGGCAGGAGGACGACTACGCCTACCGCATGCTGCTCCAGCCCGACGGCAAGATCGTCGTCGCCGGCACCAGCCAGCAGAACGGCTTTGAGTTGGCCTGCGTGGTGCGCCTGTTGACGGACGGCAGCCTCGACCCGGCCTTCGGCGACAGCGGCATTTTCGTCGACCAAGCCGGAGGCGCCGACTGCGGCGCTTATGCGCTTGCCCTGCAGTCCGATGGCAAAATCGTCGCCGCAGGCTATGCCTACAACGACCTGGCCACGCGCCTGCAATGCGCCATCTGGCGCCTGACCTCCACCGGTGCCCTGGACACCGGCTTCAACAGCACCGGCCGCCTGCTCAGCCATGTCACGGCAACCACCCGCGACGCCTATGCGACCGCCGTGGCCGTGCAGGCCGACGGCAAAATCGTCACCGCCGGCCCCGCCTTCACCGACACCGGCATGTCCCAGGCCAGCTTCGGTCTGCTGCGCTGCCTGACCACGGGTGGACTCGACACCAGCTTCGATGGCGACGGCCGGCGCGCGGTCGCCTTGAGCGGTTACGCCGCGCAGGCCCAGGCTCTGGCCGTGCAGAGTGATGGTGCCCTCCTGGTCGCCGGATTTGCCAGTGCGGGCGGCACCGGTGGCAGTTCCTCCTTCGCGGCCTTGCGTCTGCTGGCGAACGGCGCCATCGACGGCACTTACGCCGCCTCGGGCTGGGCACTCGCCGATTTCCCCGGCTTCGGTGACCGCGCCCACGATCTGACGCTCGACAGCGAGGGCCGCGCCCTGCTCGCCGGCACGACTTACACCACCTCCGCGCGCATCGCCCTGCTGCGCTTGATGCCGAACGGCAGCGCTGACACCGATTTCGGCAGTGCCGGCCTGGCAGTGCCCGCGAGTGGCACGGGCGACCACCTCGCCTACGGGACCACATTGGACAGCAACGGCCGCCTGCTCATCGCCGGCTCCGCCGCCTCCAATTTCATGGGCAGCCGGTTGCTGCTGCCAGCCAGCGTCAACACAGCTCCCGTGGCGACCAACGATTCCTGGTCCGTGCTGCCCGGCCGAGTCGTCGCGCTCAACGTGCTCGCCAACGACAGCGACGCGGACAGCGATGCCTTGACACTCGTTTCCGCCACCCAACCCGCCTCCGGCGGCAGCGTCGCCCTGGCCGGCAACCAACTCCAGTTCACCGCCGCCGCCAACTTCACCGGCGCCAGCTTCACCTACACCGTCAGCGACGGCCGCGGCGGTGAAGACACCGCCACGGTGACCCTCACACCCGTGGCCACGTATGCCGCCTGGCGCATCGCCTGGTTCGGCGAAGAGGCGGATGATCCCGCCATCGCCGCCCCCGAGGTCGACGCCGACCACGACAGCTTGGACAATCTCACCGAATACGCGCTCGGCAGCGACCCGCTGCTGGCCACCCCCTCCGCCGCCACGCCTGGACGCCATGTCGACGGCCGGCTGACCCTGACCTATCAGGTCTGGGTGGCTGCTGAGGACATCACCGTGACCCCGGTGTTTTGCTCAGACCTGGTGTCGTGGAGCAACGTCGGCGTCTTCCTCGAAATTCTGGATGACGACGGCATCCACCGCACCCTGCGTGCCACCGCCCCCGCCGGCCTTTCGCCGCAAACCCAGTTCGGCCAGCTCCACATCGAGCAACCCTGACCGGTCCGCTGCAAGAAACACCCGCCGCGCGGGGATTTCTCCAGATGCCTCCGCCTCGCCTCCTTGCCAGCCTCCTGCATGCCATCCCCCTGATCTGGCTCTCGACGGTCAGCGCCCAGGAAGTCGTCGTCGAAAAGGATCTGCGCGTGGCCATGCGCGACGGCATCCACCTCGCCACCGACGTCTACCTGCCCGCCAAAGACGGCCAGGTCCTGCCGGGTCGGCATCCCGTCGTCCTCACCCGTCTGCCCTACAACAAGGACGGCGCCAAACGCTTCGGCGAGTACTTCGCCCAAAACGGCTATGCCTTCGTCGCCCAGGACTGCCGTGGCCGCTACAAGAGCGAGGGCGTCTGGCACTGGATGAGCGACGACGGTCCCGACGGCGTCGACTGCGCCGCCTGGATCGGCAAGCAGCCGTGGAGCAACGGCAAAATCGGCATGGTCGGCACCTCCTACGTCGGCGGCACCCAGCACGCCATGGCCCTCGCCGGCGCCCCGGAACTGACCACGATCATCCCGGTCGACGCCGTCTCCAACTGCGGCGTGCAGTCGGTGCGCAACGCCGGTGCTTTCGAGATGCGCTTCTGGAACTGGATCCTGCTCAATGCCGCCAAGGGCAGCCGCGGTGCCCAGGATCCGGCCACCCAGGCCGTGCTCCAGGAGATGACCGACAACCGCTTCCATTACCTCGCCAACCTGCCCCTGCGCCCCGGCACCACGCCGCTGCGGCTGGCGCCGGAATACGAGGACTGGCTGATCGGCGCCATGCGCCACGGCGCCAACGACGACCACTGGGCGCCCAACAACATCCTCGACAACACCGCGACGTACAAGGACATCCCCGTCTACCTCGTCGGCGGCTGGTACGACTCCTGGGCCGGCAACACCACCGCCAACTACGCCGCCCTGTCGAAAACGCTGAAGAGCGACGTCTACCTCATCATGGGTCCGTGGATCCACGGTGCCCAGTCGAAGAGCAGCCACGGCCAGGTCGACTTCGGCCCCGAGGCAGCCATTGCCGACGAACTCGCCTGGCGCCGGGAATGGTTCGACCACTTTCTCAAGGGCCAGACCAACAGCGTCGGCCAGTCCGGCCACTTCGCCTCCAAGGTGCGCATCTTCACCATGGGCAGCGGCGACGGCGGCAAAACCGACAAGGGCCTGCTCCGCCACGGCGGTAGCTGGCGCAACGAAAGCCAGTGGCCGCCGGCCGCTGCCGTGGCGACTCCCTACCACTTCGGCAAGGACGGCACGCTGACAACCGACACCAGCACGGGCAGCACCAGCTACAGCTTCGACCCGAAAAACCCCGTGCCCACCATCGGCGGCTGCATCTCCAGCGGCAATGACATCCTCCTGCAGGGCGCCTGGAACCAGGTCGGCGGCCCCCATGTCTGGAACTGGCCCAACCCCGTGCCGCTGTCGGCGCGCAACGATGTCGTTGTTTTCCAGACCGAACCCCTCGCCGAGGACACCGAGGTCACCGGCGAGATCGAAGTGAAACTGTGGGTCTCCTCAACCGCCGTCGACACCGACTTCACCGCCAAGCTCATCGATGTTTACCCACCCTCGGCCGACTGGCCCGGCGGCTTTGATCTCAACCTCACCGACGGCATCGTGCGCGCCCGCTACCGCGATTCGCTCAAGCAGGAAAAACTCATGGAGCGCGGTCGCATCTACCCCATCACCGTCCGCCTGTACCCGACCAGCAACGTCTTCAAAAAGGGCCATCGCATCCGCGTCGACCTCAGCAGCAGCAACTTCCCGCGCTTCGACGTCAACCCCAACACCGGCGAACCCCTCAACGAGCACCGCCGCACCGAGACCGCCGTCAACACGATCCACCACGACGCCGCCCACCCCTCGCACATCGTCCTGCCCATCGTCCGCCGGTGAATGCAGGCAGGCAGGAGCGTGGAGCGTAGAGGCTCCCGGAGCGCGTGCATGGCTTCAGCCTGCTCGCCCTACCTCGAGCGCGTGGCAACCTCCCCGAGCGAGTGGCCTTCGGCACACGCGCGCTCCTACAATCCACCCAAGCGAGTGGTCTTCGACACACGCGCGCTCCATGGCGCGCGCACGCCCTCATCCCTCATCCCTCATCCCTCATCGGCTCAGCTCGAGCATGCGCAGCAGGGGCTTTTCGCCGCGCGCGCGGATGTCCTCGGGCAATTCCACCTGTGGTGTCAGGTCACGCAGGGCGTCGCGCAGCTTTTGCAGGGTGTTCATTTTCATGTACCGGCAGTCGGCGCAGGCACAGTGGCCGGTCGGGCCGGGAATAAAGCGTTTGCCCGGCACCTCGCGCTCCAGCCGGTGCAGCATGCCGCTTTCCGTGACAATGATGAAGGTGTCGGCCGGATGGTCGCGGCAGTAGCCGACCATTTTCTCCGTACTGCACACCTCGTCGGCGAGCATGCGCACCGCGTAGGTGCACTCAGGATGGGCGACCACCTGGGCGCCGGGATACTGATCCTTGATCGCCTGGATGCTGTCGCGGGTGAACTCGACGTGCACGTAGCAAGCGCCCTTCCACAGGTCCATCTTGCGACCGGTCTGCTCCATGACCCAGGAACCCAGGTTCTGGTCCGGCACGAACAGGATCGGCCGGTCCAGCGGGGCCGCCTGGACGATCTTCACTGCGTTGCCGCTCGTGCAAATGCAGTCGCTCAGGGCCTTGACGTGGGCGCTGCAGTTGATGTAGGCGATAACGTAGTAGTTCTTGGCCGCGTTCGCCTTCAGGAAGGCCTCCAGCTGTGGGCCCGGGCAGCTCTGCTCGAGCGAGCAACCGGCATCGGCGTCGGGCAGCACGACAATCTTGCCCGGATTGACGATCTTGGCGGTTTCCGCCATGAAATGGACGCCACAGAAGGCGATCACGTCAGCCGCAGTCTCCTTCGCCTTGTAGGCCAGGCCCAGGGAGTCGCCGACGAAATCGGCGATCTCCTGGATGTCGCGGGTCTGGTAGTTGTGAGCCAGGATGATGGCGTTGCGTTCCTTTTTGAGGCGCAGGATGTCCTCGACGAGGCTTGGGGTGGCGGCGGCGACCATGGGGCTGTCAACATGGGGTCGAAGGCCGCTCAGGGCAAGGGCGACCGGGTTGGCAGCCGGGAAAAATCCGCCCCGGCGACCGGAAAAGAAAAATTTGGTTGCCGGCGGGGGGAGATGTGGCACTTTGTCCGCCCTTCACGCCGGCAGCGGGTCTTGCATGACCGTTTCGGCGCCCCGGAACCCCTCACCCGAGACAACATCATGGCATACGCAATCTTTAAAACAGGCGGCAAGCAGTACAAGGCTTCCGTGGGCGACACCGTCGACGTCGAGAAGCTCGAAGTCGCGGAAGGCGAAACCGCCAGCTTCGACCAGGTGCTCGCCGCCGGCGAAGGCGCTTCCCTGAAAATCGGCGCACCGGTGCTGGAAGGCGCCAGCGTCGGCTTCAAGGTCGTCAAGCAGTTCAAGGCCCCCAAGGTGACCGCCTTCAAATTCAAGAAGCGCAAGGGCTACCACAAGACCAAGGGCCATCGCCAGCCGCTCACCCGCGTTGAAGTCACCTCGATCAACGCCTGATTTCAACCCCCATCCCAGGAAAACACCGACATGGCTCACAAGAAAGGTCAAGGCAGCGTCAAGAACGGACGCGACAGCAACAGCAAGCGTCTCGGCGTCAAGAAGTTCGGCGGTGAAGCCGTCATCGCCGGCAACATCGTCATCCGCCAGCGTGGCACCAAGTGGATCCCCGGCCGCAACATCGGCATGGGCCGCGATCACACCCTCTTCGCCCTCGTCGACGGCCGCGTCCGCTTTGACAAGGATGGCCGCCGCGTCAACATCGACGAAGCCGCCCTGCAGTCCTGATCGGCGCCTCGCGCACCCCTCTCCCCCACCGGGCGGCCTCCTGCGAGGCCGCCCGTTTTTTTATGCCCGCCACCGGTCTCGCCCGCGCCCTCTCCAAGCTCGGCCACTGCTCGCGCAGCGAGGGCGGCCGCCTGGTGCTCG
>CAZSBO010000034.1:18423-28732 GCA_964605265.1 uncultured Prosthecobacter sp. | reverse complement strand
AGTCGAGCACGATGACGGCGGTGATCGAGGCCACCACCGCGCGCGTCGTCGCCTCGCCGACCGCGGCCGAGGAGCGGCCGGCGTTCATGCCGGTCATGCAGCCGGCGACGGCGATGGCGGCGCCGAAGAAAAAGCTTTTGAAGACCCCGAGGCTGGCGGTGGTCAGGGTGATCGACTCGACGGTTTCGTTCCAGTACAGCACGGGCGGGATGCCGACGCTGATGCCGACAAGCATGCCGCCGAGGATGCCGATGAGGTTCGAATAGACCGTCAGCAGCGGCATCATCAGCACCAGGGCGAGCAGGCGCGGCAGGACGAGGAAGTCGAAGGGCTGCAGGCCGAAGGTGCGCAGGGCGTCGATCTCCTCGTTCGCCTTCATGCTGCCGAGATGGGCGGCGAAGGCGGCGCCGGTGCGGCCGCTCATGATGATGGCGGTCATCATGACGCCCATCTCGCGCACCATGGCGATGGCGACGAGGTCGGCGACGAACAGGTTGGCGCCGAAGTTGGCGAGCTGGACGTTGCCGACGAAGGCGAGGATGAGGCCGACCAGGAAGCTGATCAGGGCGACGATGGGCAGGGCCTCGGCGCCGCACTGCTGCAGCACCTCCCAGAAATCGCGGCCGCGGAAACGCGCGCGGCCGGTGGCGAAGCGGCCGAGCGACTGGACGGATTCGCCCAGAAAGGCCAGGGTGTTCTGGGTCGCCGCCCAGGCGCGCAGGGTCCACTCACCGAGCGCGCGCAGTTCCGAGCCATCCGCCGGCGCACCGCGGGCAGCGCTCTGCTCGGGCACACTGAGGGCGAGCTGCATGAGGCCGCGCAGGTTGTCGGGCAGGCCCTGCCAGGCGCAGGCGGGCGCTGCGGCGTCGTTGCGGGCTTGGGCGAGCAGGAAGGCGGGCAGGGTGGAGTCATACTCCTCCAGACCCGTGCAGTCAAAACGCTCCGGCAGGCCGGCCGGGGCGTCGCCTTCGATCACCGGCGCCGGCGCGTCGCGATGCCAGCAGCCCTCGAGGTGCAGCACACGTCCCTCCTGTAGCCAGGTGGCGCGCGGCGGACGGGAACTGGCGGTGCCTTGCACGGCTCCTTCATGCCATCGGAAGCGGGCGCCGGCAAGGTACGATGCGGCGGCTTACCGGCCGCTGACGTCAAAGCAGAACAGCAGTTCCTGGTCGCGCAGGAACAGGCGGCCGCCGCTGACCACCGGGTGGGTCCAGATCATGCCCTTGGGATTGCGCTGCTGGGTCTGCGGCGAAAGGGTGAAGCGGCCCTGCTCGTCCCAGTCGCGCGGGCTGGCCTTGAGCAGCACGACGGTGCCGGTCTTTTCCTCCAGCAGGTACAGCATGCCGTCGGCGCAGTGGATGGCGCCCTTGCCCAGCTTGGCCTTCTCGGCCCACTTCACCGCGCCGGTCTTCAATTCCATGCAGGTCCAGCCGCCGCGGTTGGAGTGGCCGTAGAGATGGCCGTCGACCAGGACGACACCGCCATGGTGGTTTTCCAGATCGGTGTTGGCATAGAGATCCTGAACCGAGTTGCCCGGGCCGACCTTGACCGACTTGCAGCCGACGCCGTAACCGGCGGTGACAAACACCTGGCCTTCGTGGAAGATCGGCGTCGGGATGACGGCGGTCTTGCCGGGGAACTCGCTCTTCCAGAGCAGGCTGCCATCGGCGGCGTTGACACCGGCAATGCTCTGCATGGTGAGTTGGATGAGCTGGCGCGCGCCGTTGTGATCGACAGCGATGGCCGAGGCATACTGGGCAGGGTCGGTCCAGGACTCGCTCTGCCAGACCTTGGCGCCGGTGACCTTGTCAAAGGCTGCCAGCGTGCCCTGCGGGCCGCCGGGCGTGCAGATGACGTGGTTGCCCTCGACCAGCGGACTCTCGCAGTAGCCCCAGCCCGGCACCTTGCCACCCAGGCTCTCCATGGTCACCCGCCAGACTTCCTTGCCGTCGGCGGCATTCAGGCAGACCAGCACGCCCTTGCCACTCAGCGCGTACACGCGGCCGCCATCGACGGTCGGCGTGCTGCGCGGGCCGTCGCCCCAGCCGTTGGTCAGCAGGGCACCCGCCTCGGCCGACCACTTCTCCTTGCCGGTGGCGGCGTCGATGGCGATGACGTACTCGACCGCGTCACGCGCACCCATGGTGTACAGCGTGTCGCCGACAATGGCATAACCCGCGTAGCCGAGTCCGGCGTCCTGATAGAGCCAGACCTGTTTGGGGCCGGCGGAGGGCCACTTTTTCAGCAGGCCGGTTTCCTTGGAGATGTCGGTGCGGTCGGCACCGCGGAAGGTCGGCCAGTCGGCGGCCTGGACGGAGGCGGCGAAGGCGAGGAGGGCGGAAAAACGGAGAGCATTCATGGTCGTGACAAGGGAACGTCAAAGCGACTCCAACTTTGCCGGAAGGCAAAGGTTTCCGGTCGCTTCGGGAAAAAAAGCCCCGGTGGCAGGGCCGGCCGGGGCCGCGCTTTCCCCTTGCCGGCCGCGCCTTTCTGGCCACAGGATGCGCGCTCAATGCACCCCGAAGCCTATTCTGACGAGCCGCCCCAGCGCCTGTCCTGGTCGGGCATGACCCACGTTGGCCGGGTGCGCAAGAACAACGAGGACGCGTTTCTGGCGCTGACCTACAACGACCGCGAGGTGTGCTACCTCGGCAAGACCGGCGAGGCCGGTTTTGAGCAGGGCGACTTCGTGTTCGCGGTGAGCGACGGCATGGGCGGCGCCAACGCCGGCGAGTTTGCCAGCCGCATCGCCGTCGAACGCCTCACCCGGTTGATGCCGCGCATCTACCGATTGGCGGCGCAAAACCTGGCCGGCGGGGTCTGCGACGCCCTGGAGGAAATTTTCCATCACGTACACGACGAGCTCTGCAAACTCGGCCGGTCTTATGCGGAATGCTCGGGCATGGGCGCCACGCTCAGCCTCGCGGCCTTTTCGCCCGGCTGGATGCATTTCGGCCATGTGGGCGACAGCCGCATCTACTACCTGCCGGCGACCGGTGGCATGCGCCAGATCACCCACGACCACAGCTACGTCGGCTGGCTGCGCCGGCAGGGGCAGCTCAACGAGCGCGAGGCGCGCGTGCACCCGCGCAAAAACGTGCTCAACCAGGCACTCGGCGCCGGGCACCAGATCGTCACGCCGCAGTTTGGCAGCGTCGGCTGTGAGCCGGGCGACCGCTTTCTGCTCTGCACGGATGGCGTGGTCGACGGCCTCTGGGATAGCCGGCTCGAGGAGTATGCCACCCAGCCCTGCGATCAGCCGAAGGCTTTCCGCATCGTCGAGGCGGCTGTGGCGGAGTCGGGGCGCGACAACAGCACGGCCCTGCTCGTCGAGTTTCCCGGCTGAGACCGCAACTCGTCGCCGGGACCGGCGTTTCACGGGCATGCGCACCCGCGTTTGGCTTGCCCTACTGCTGGCGCCCGGCCTGTTTCCGGTCCGGGCGGAAACCGTCAAGGACCGTGAGGGCGCCGTGCGCGCCGATCGCGCCCGCTTCGAAAACGACGCCCGCTGGGCCTACAACGATGTCGAGAGCGGCTTCAAGCTCGCCCAGGCGACCGGCAAACCCCTGCTGGTGGTGATGCGCTGCGTGCCCTGCCTGTCCTGCATGGGCATCGACACCGCTGTGCTCATGGAGAACGACCAGCTCTCGGCCCTGCTCGACCAGTTCGTCTGCGTGCGCGTGATGAATGCCAACGCGCTCGACCTGACCCGCTTCCAGTTCGATTTTGACCTGTCCTTCTCCACCCTGTTTTTCAATGGCGACGGCACGGTGTACGGTCGCTACGGCTCCTGGACCCACCAGAAAAACTCGCAGGACGCCAGCCTCGCCGGTTACAAGCGCGCGCTCGAACAGGCCCTGGCCATCCACCGCGGTTACCCGGGCAATCGCGAGGCCCTGCAGGGCAAGCAGCCCGCGCCGCTGCCCTACCTGACGCCGACCGAACTGCCGGCGCTCGCCGGCCGCTACCAGCGCGAGCTCAACTGGGACGGCAAGGTGGTCGGCAGTTGCGTGCACTGCCATCAGGTCGGCGACGCCCTGCGCCAGTCCTGGCGCCAGCAGCGCCAGCCGGTGCCGGAGGAATGGATTTACCCGATACCGGCGCCGGAAACGGTGGGGCTTTCGCTCGCCCCCGATCAGGTGGCGACCGTGACCGCCGTGCAGCCCGATTCGCCCGCCGCCCGCGCCGGCCTGCAGGCGGGCGATGAAATCCTGCGCTTCGCTGGTCAGCCGCTGGTGTCGATGGCGGACTTCAGCTGGGCGCTGCATCGCGCCGGGCACGCCGCAAAATTGGAAATCACCGTCCGCCGCGGTGGCGCGGAACCCGCGCTCCTGCTCGACCTGCCGGCCGGCTGGCGGTTTCAGGCCGACACCAGCGGCCGGGTCGCCGCCTGGCCCATGCGCGGCATGGCCACCGGCGGCATGGTGCTGGTCGATCTGACCGACGACGAGCGCCGGCAGCTCGGGCTCGGTCTCGACGGCCTGGCCCTGCGCGTCAAGCATCTGGGCCAATATGGACTGCATGCCGCGGCCAAGAAGGCGGGGGTGCAAAAGGACGATGTGGTGGTCGAGATCGACGGCCTGACGCGGCGTCTGAGCGAGAGTCGCCTGCTCGGGCACCTGTTGCAGAAGCGCTTCCCCGGCGAGCGCGTGCCGCTGGTCCTGCTGCGCGGCGGCGAGAAGCGGTCGCTCGAACTGCCGATGCAGTGAGCCCGTGCATTTCCCGTGGAAAGCCTGGCGCCCGGGCGGGCGTTCTGAGGGCGTGACGCGCCTATTGATCGTTTTGCTGCTGGCCGCCGTGCCGGTGTCCGCCCTGGATTTTTCCCGGGAGGTGCTGCCCGTGCTGCAACGCGCCTGCTTCGAATGCCACGGGGCCGAAGAGGCGCGCGGCGGCCTGCGCCTGCATGAGGGCGCGGCCCTGCAGGCCGGCGGCAAGCATGGCGCCGTCGTGGTGCCGGGGCAGCCGGAGGCGAGCGAGCTGCTGCGCCGGGTGACGCTGCCGCGCACCGACAAGGAGGCGATGCCTCGCCGCGGCACGCCGCTGACGGCGGCCGAGATCGATTGCCTGCGCGCGTGGATCGCCGAAGGCGCCGTGTGGCCGGTCAATGCAACGCTGGCGCAGCACTGGGCCTACCTGCCGCCGGTGAAAGCGGCCGTGCCGGCCGGGGCGGCGCATCCGGTCGACGCCTTCCTGTTTGCCCGGCTCAAGGCCGAGGGGCTGGCGCCCTCGCCGCCGGCCGAGGCCTCCACCTTGGTGCGCCGCCTGCACCTGGATCTGATCGGCCTGCCGCCGTCGCCGGCCGAGGTGGAAAGCTTCAGCCGCGAGCACGCCGCCGATCCCGAACGCGCGGTCGAGCGCCTCGTGGCGCGCCTGCTGGAGTCGCCCGACTTCGGTGTCAAATGGGCGCGCCACTGGCTCGACCTCGCCCGCTACGCCGATTCGCACGGCTTCCAGCGCGATGACCTGCGCGAGATCTGGGGCTGGCGCGACTGGGTGGTCGACGCCCTCAATGCCGATATGCCGTTTGACCGTTTCAGCATCGAGCAGATCGCCGGCGACCTGCTGCCGAAGGCGACCCCGAGGCAGATCCTCGCCACCGGCTTTCATCGCTGCACGCCGACCAACGTCGAGGCCGGTACCGAGCCGGAGGAAAGCCGCATCAACCAAGTCATCGACCGCATCAACACCACCGGTGCCGTCTGGCTCGGCAGCACCCTGGAGTGCGCCCAGTGCCACAACCACAAGTACGATCCCTTCAGCCAGCAGGATTATTACCGCCTGCTCGCCTACTTCAACACCACCGAGGCCGAGGCCGAGCGCGCCAATCCGAAGGTGCCCGGCTCGATCGCCTTCCGCGGCTCGCCCATGGCCCTGGCCGATCCCGCCCGCGAGGCCCAGCGCGTGGCCTTGCAGGAACAGATCGCCGCTTTGGAGGCGCGGTTGCAGTCGCTGCAGCAGTCAAAGGCGCGGCCCGCGGCGAAAGCCCCGGCGACCGCCTTGACGGTCCTGAAGCCGGCGCGGATCGACACCGAGTCGGCCGCCGAGGCCGAGGTGCGCGAGGACGCCAGCGTCCTCTTCCTCGGCGAGGTCCCGGAGGGCGACACCTACACGCTCGAGTTCGAGCTGCCGTCGGCCCCGTTGCACGGCCTGCTCATTGAGGCCCTCAGCGATCCCGCCCTGCCGGGCGACGGACCGGGCCGCGGCGGCGCGGATCGACCCAACTTTGTGCTGCAGCAACTGCACGCCGAGCGGCTGCCGCCCGGCAGGGACAAGACCGGCGGCACGCCTCTCGCATTTGCCCGCGCCCACGCCAGTTTTTCCCAGTCGAATTTCCCGGTCGCTGGCCTGATCGACAGCGACCCCGCCACCGGGTGGGCGATCAACCCGAAGTTCCATCAGTCGCACTGGGCGGCGCTGGCCTTGGCCGAACCGCTGCGCGCCGGTGCGGGTGAACGACTGGGCTTGAAGCTGGTGCAGCACTTCGGCGGCGGCCGTGTCATCGGCCGGCTGCGTGTCAGCGCCTTCACCGCGCCGGTCGAGGATCACCTGCCGGAAGCGGCCGAGGCAGAGCCCGCCAAGACCCGCAAGGATCCCGCGCTGGTGAAGCTGGAAACCCAGCGCAAGGCCCTGCAGCGCCAGCTCGATGCCCTCAAGCCGGCCACCTCCGAGGTGATGCGCGAACTCGCCGAACCGCGCATGACATCCCTGTTCAAACGCGGCGATTACACGAATCCCGGCGACCCGGTCACGGCCGGTGTGCCCGCGCTGTTTGAGCGCCAGCCCGAGGGGCCGCCGAATCGGCTGACCCTGGCGCGCTGGCTGGTCAGTCGCGACAACCCGCTGGTTGCGCGCGTCACGGTCAACCGCCTCTGGAACGAGATCTTCGGTCGCGGCCTGGTCGCCACGGTCGAGGACTTCGGCGTCAAGGGCGCCCCGCCCACCCATCCGGAATTGCTCGACTGGCTGGCGGTCGATTTCATGGACCAGGGTTGGAGCCTGAAGCGCTTGATCAAGCTCCTGGTCACCTCGCAGGCCTATCGCCAGAGCAGTCATGCCCCGGCGGGTTCGCCCGCGTTGGCGGTCGATCCCGAAAACCTGCTGCTCTGGCGCATGGCGCGCTTCCGCCTCGATGCCGAGGGCATCCGCGACAACGCCCTCGCCATCGCCGGACTGCTCAATCCGAAGCAGGGCGGCCCGCCGATCTACCCGCCGCAGCCCGACGGGCTGTGGGCCAAGGTGGGCGGCCAGCAGTACAAGTATGAGGTCAGCCCTGGCAACGAGGCGCATCGGCGCGGCCTCTACGTCGTGCTCAAGCGTGGCGCGCCCTATCCAAGCTTCGTCAATTTCGACGCCGGTCCGCGCATGGCCTGCGTGGTGAAGCGCCACCGCTCGAACACGCCGCTGCAGGCGCTCAACCTGCTCAACGACCCGGTCTATGTGGAGGCCGCGCAGGCACTCGGCAAACGCCTGCTCGATGAAAAACCCGAAGCCACGGTCGAAGACCGCCTGCGCCACGGCTTCCGGCTCGCCCTGGCCCGCGATCCCAGCGCCACCGAACTCGCCGCTCTGCGCGAGCTCTGGCACAAGCAGTACGTCAAAGGCGAGACCGCCGCCAGCGAGGCGGTCGCCCTTGCCCTGCTCAACCTCGACGAGACGATCTCGAAGGAGTAGGGCGGGTGTTCCGTGTCGTCGAATGGCAGGCAACTGCATGCTTCGCATCGTCGATGCCCCTCCATCTGTCCATTGCGGTTCCCCATCACTTTTGACGTTTCAGTGGATCCGGGGGAATAGAACAACTCCGTGTGTAAATTTCTGAGCATCTCAATTTGAATGTTTAAATGAACATGCTATCTTATACAAGATGAATGCTCCCAAACAATCCTTCGGCGGCACTTGGACGGCTGAGAAGCTGGAGCGATTGAGGAAGTATCTGGCCGCTTATGTCCAGATCATGAAGGGCCAGCCTTGGTGCGAGGCCTTCTGCTACATTGATGCTTTCGCGGGCACCGGCTACAATCTGCCCAAATCGAAGGATGAGCCCGATGACGAGTCCAGCTTGGACTTGCTTCCCGAACTTGCCGCCGCCGAAACTGTCGAATTCCTCAGCAGCTCGGTGCGCATTGCTCTGGAGACGAAGCCAGCCTTTACCCGTTACGTGTTGATTGAAAAAGACCCGTCTCGGGCCGCTGAACTGAACACCTTGAAAAACGATTTTCCTGAACTGTCTCAGCGCATTTCCATTTATGCCGATGATGCCAATGCCCGGCTTCAGGAGATCTGCGATTCCTGGGACTGGAAAAAGCAGCGGGCCGTTCTGTTCCTCGACCCTTTCGGCATGCAGGTTTCGTGGTCCACCATTGAGGCGGTGGCGCGCACACAGGCGATTGACATGTGGCTGCTGTTCCCAGCGGGGATCGGTGTCAATCGCATGTTGCCGGGGCATGGCAACATCTCCAAAGCATGGTGTCGCCGTCTCGACTCAATCCTTGGCGTTCCCGAATCCGTTTGGTACCCCGAGTTCTACAAAACTGAGGAGGCTGACATGTTTGGAGTCACACCCCGCACAAAAACCGCCACCATCGCCTCCATCGGTGACTTCTTTGTCAAACGCCTCAAAACCGTGTTCTCTTGTGTGGCCGAGAAACCACTGGCGCTGACCACCGATTCCGGCACGGTCCTTTACCTCCTTTGCTTCGCCGCCAAGAACGCCACCGCGCTCAAAATCGCCAAAGACGTTTTGAAGCCTTAACCTTCTTCCCTGATGATCACTCCCGACCTCCTCGAATTCCCAGGCTGTGCGACGATAGCTACGCATCCTGCCGTGGACCGGGAGGCGGTCGATTTCTGGGACGTGCCGGCCACCATTCAGCCCAACCACTTTGTCCACAAAAGCCTGTCGAACTGGTCCTTCAACATTGCTATCGGCTGCTCGCACGCCTGCCGTTTCTGCTACGTGCCCAGCGCTGCCACGATCAAAATGGGAGCGCTGCTTGAAAAGCATGGCATCGCCGATCCCGATGCGGAATGGGGCGATTACGTGCTGCTGCGCCGCTGGGATGAAAAGCGCTTCCTCGCCTCACTCCGAGCCGCCGAACAGACCCCGCAGCACCTGCTGAAACCCGACGGGAACCGCGCCATCATCTACTGCTCCACCACCGATCCCTACCAAGCCATCCGCCACCCTGACCCCGCCCGCCAACGGGAACTCGCCACCGCCGCCCGGCATCTGGTGCGGCGCTCGCTGGAGCTAATCCGCGACCACTCCACCCTGCGCGTCCGCATCCTCACCCGGAGCCCGCTGGCCCGACAGGATTTTGATCTGTTCCGCAGCTTCGGCACCCGCCTGCTATTTGGCATGAGCCTGCCAACTCTCCGCAACGACCTCGGCAAAATCTACGAACCTCGCGCCCCCGCGCCTTCCCAACGCCTCGCCACCTTGCAAGCCGCCCGCGAGGCCGGGCTGCACATCTATGCCGCTGTCGCCCCCACCTACCCCGAGTGCGATGCCGCCGATTTCCACGCCACCCTGACCGCCCTGCGCCCGCTCAACCCCGTCACGGTCTTCCACGAGCCCATCAACATCCGCGCCGAGAACGTGCAACGCATCGCCCGCCACGCCGCCCAACTCGGCGTCAAGTTGCGCGCCGATGTCTTTGCCAGTCGCCCGGCGTGGCAAGCTTACGCCCTGACCGCCCTGCGCACAATGCGCCAAGTCGCGGTGAAACTTGGCCTGCAAGACCGCCTCCACTCCTGGCCCGACTCCGCTCTCGGCAGTGCAGCAACGGTCACCAATCAGCCGAATCCCCGACGCTACCTGGAAGAGCTTCAGCAAAGCTGGAGCCGCATTAGCGAGTGGCCGTGAAAGCAGCAGCCAGAATCCTCGAATAGCCATGAAAATACTCACTTCAAAAGCACTCCGAGGATCGCCAGAACACAGTTTTTTCAAAAAAGGTATCACCCGCTGGCCTGGCCGGGCGGTGAATTTGAGGCCCCCCTCATCGTCATGGCCCGATACATCACCACCCTCACCCACGGCATCTCCTTCCTGCATCTCTGTCACCTGGGCAGGACCGTGTTCAGCAGTCCCTTCTAGCTGACCGGCGGGAGCGTGGTTCCCGGCATCATCTTGAAAGACAGCCAACTTTGCGATGCCCGCTAGCCTCGCAGAGTGCTCGGCGTGGCCGAACTGGTCCGCCACCTTCGCTTCCAGTCGTGACCCGCTGTCAGCTCTTTTGCCGGAGCGTTCGCGAATGTGTTTCCGAGTGGACTCTGCCGCTCAGGAAGGGCAAAGAGCGCCGCTGGAACTCGC
>CAZSBO010000034.1:0-18323 GCA_964605265.1 uncultured Prosthecobacter sp. | reverse complement strand
GCCGTGGTCGGCCGTGTGCGCACCGCCGATACCGAGCCGGCGGCCAGCCTGGATCTGACGCGGCACATCCGGGCTGGTCGCAACCGCCTCGAATTCGTCGCGCGCACGCCGCGGCTTGCCGCCCTGCTTGAACTGAATGGCGACCTCGCCCGCAAGCAGTGGCTGGCCACCGATGGCGGTTGGAGCGCGAGGCCCGGACGTGTGGTGGTCCACGGGCCGGTCGAGGCCGCCGCCAATCCCTTCGATCTGAAAAAGACCTTCGATGCCTATAATTCCTGGCAGCTTGCCAAGCGCGAGCACCAGCAGCAGGCCACCGATCCCGCCGATTTCGAGGTGCCCGAAGGCTTCAAGGTGGAACTCGTTCGCTCGGCCGGTGCCGACGAGGATTCCTGGATCGCCCTGGCCTTTGATCCGCAGGGGCGGATCACCCTGGCGCGGGAAAAGCGCGGCTTGCTGCGCTTCGATCCCGCGGCTGGCACGATGACGGTGATCGACGACACCCTCAAGGAATGCCGTGGCTTGCTCTACGCGCACGGGGCGCTGTATGCGCATGCCAACCAGAGCAGGGGCCTGTTCCGCCTGCGCGATGCCGACGGCGATGGCGCCTTCGAGCAGGTGGAGGAAATCGTCCACACCGAGGGCGGCTTCGGTCATGGTCGAAATCACTTGAAGTTAGGCCCCGATGGCCATCTCTGGCTCGCCTGCGGCAACAATGTCCTGCTGCCCAGTCCGCTCGCGCCAGCCTCGCCGCTGAAACACAGCGCCTGGGATCAGGTGCTGCCGAATCCCTGGGACGGCAGCATGTTCGACGGCACGGTCGAGATGCCGGCCGGCTACATCCTGCGCGTTAGTCCCGAGGGTGACGACCTGCGGGTTCACGCCGGCGGCCTGCGCAATCCGCTCGACCTCGCCTTCAACCGCGACGGCGAACTCTTTACGTTCGATGCCGACATGGAGCGCGACGTCGGGGCGTCCTGGTACATGCCCAACCGCGTGCTGCACCTGGTCTCCGGCGCCGACTTCGGCTGGCGTCGCGGCACGGGTCGACTCGCCGCCTGGCAGGCCGACACCCTGCCGAGTGTCGTCGACATCGGTCTGGCTTCGCCGACCGCCGTGTTCTTCGGCTACGGTGCGCGTTTCCCCGCGCGCTATGAAGAGGCGCTGTTCATCTGCGACTGGTCCTACGGTCGCATCCTCGCCGTGCATCTGGAGGCCAAGGGCGCCAGTTACCGCGGTCGCCAGGAGAGTTTTGTCAGCGGCCGACCGCTCAATGTCACCGACGGCGCGATTGGGCCCGACGGTGCGCTGTGGTTCCTCACCGGCGGTCGCGGCACGCAGAGCGGGCTGTACCGTATCACCTGGCAGGGCGAGCCGCCGGTGGCACCGATCGCCGAGCGCAAGCCCACGAAGGCCGCCGACCTGCGTCAGCAGCGCCGCGAACTCGAAGCCTATCATGGCGGCCTCGAACGCGGGCAGGAGGCGGCCGCGCTGGCGCGGGTGGTGCCGAACCTGGAGCATGCTGACCGTCACATTCGCTGGGCGGCGAGGCTGGCCCTTGAGCAGGTGCCGGTGCCGCTGTGGAAAACGGAGGGGGTCGGCAGGGCGACCGGTTGGCGTGCCCTGATGAGCTGCCTGGCGCTGGCGCGGGTGGGTGGGGCGGGTGATCAAGCCGCGGTGCAGGAACGCCTGCGCACGCTGCCCTGGCGCAACCTGATGGATGACCAGCGCCTCGCCGCCCTGCGCGCTCTCGGGGTCTCGCTGGCCCGCCACGGCGATCCCGGTACCGACGAACGCGCGCGCCTGCTGGCCTGGCTGGAGCCGCTGTATCCGGCGGGTACACGCGAGCTGAACCACGAGCTCTGTCGGCTGCTCGTGCGACTCGGCTCGGCCCAGGTCGTGGCGAAGTCGCTGCCGCTGCTGCGCGCGGCGCAGGCCGGCGAGGACCTGCTGTTTTATCCGCTGCACCTGCGCTACGTCCGCGAGGGCTGGACGCTGGCGCAGCGGCGCGCATTGTTTGAGGCGCTGAACCGCGCGGAAAAACTCAACGGTGCCAGCACCTATTTCAAGGCCATCCAGGACACGCGCAGCGAACTCGCCGCGGCCCTGCCGCCGGATCAGGCGGAGTCGCTGGCGGCCCTGATCCATCCGCCCAAGCCGGTGGCGCTTTCGCCTCACGCCCTGCCCGGCCACACCTTTCGCGAGTGGAAACTCGAGGACCTGGAAAAGCGCCTCGGCGAGGTCGGGCGAGGTCGCTCCTTTGCCAGTGGCCGCGACGCCGCCATCCGCGGCCAGTGCGTGTTCTGTCATCGCGTCAGCAGCGATGCCACCCTGCCGGCCGGGGTCTATGGCCCCGAGTTGGTGCAGGTCTCCGCCCGCTTCGGTCGTCGCGACCTGCTCGATCACATCTTGAATCCCTCGAAGGTGATCGATGAGAAATATCGCTTCCTGACGGTCACCCGCGCTGATGGCGGCACGGTCACCGGTGCCTTGGAAGCCGAGGACGATGAGCGCCTCGTGCTGCGCCCCAACCCGCTGGCGCCGGAGACGGTGGAGATCGGTTTGAGCAGCATCCGCAAGCGCGAGGAGGCGGGTGCCTCGCCCATGCCCGCCGGTTTGCTCAACAGCCTGCGTGCCGAACAGATCCTCGACCTGCTCGCCTTCCTGGAGGCTGGCGGGGATCCGCAGAAGGCGAACTTCCAGCCCTGAACGCCGGTTGCCGGCAGACAGTGGCCGGGCCAAGGTGCGGCCATGGAGAACACGCCGGCCATCCTCATTGGACGTTCGCGCTGGTCGGAGACCAGCCTGATCGTGCACTGGTGCGCGCCCGAGCTTGGCCTGTTCCGCACCATGGCCAAGGGTGCTCTGCGACCCAACTCGGCCTTTCACGGCGTGCTTGATCTCTTTGTCACCGCCGACCTGCGGCTGGCGCGCGCGAAGAGCGGCGACCTGCACACCCTGGCCGAGGCGCACCTGCTGCAGCCGCGGCTCGGCCTGCGCGCGAGTTACGGCCGCGTGCTCGCCGCCACCTACCTGGTCAAGCTGCTGGCCCTCGCGGTTGAGCCGCACACGCCGCTGCCAGGGCTTTTCGACCTGCTCGCCAAGGCGCTCGATTACCTCGGCGATCACGATCCCAGTCCGGCCTTCCTGCACCGCTTTGAGCTGCGCCTCGCCGAGGACCTGGGCTTGGTCGGCGAAGCCGGGGCCGAGGGTGCCCTGGCGGCGCATCTGCTCGAGCAACACCTGCACAAGCGCCTGCCCGTCCAGCGCCGCCAGGTGCTCGACTGGTGCGCCGCGCGAGCCCCGTAGAGGAGATCTCAGATTTCAGAGGGGGCGTTCCCGGCCGACGGTCGTGCGACGGGCTTCAATCCCGCAGCGCAGTGCCAGAAAAGGCTTGCCAGGCGGTCGCCCTCCGGCTCATGCTCCGGCATGCTCCAGCTTCTTCGCCTCTCCTTTCTCAACGGTCTGCAGGATGTCGGTCTGCTCCTGCTGCGCGTCAGCCTCGGCTTCTCGATGCTGCTCCTGCACGGCTGGTCGAAGTTTCAGAACTTCGACACGATCGCCCCGAAATTCCTGCCGCTCTTCGGCCTGCCCTCCTCGCTGAGCCTTGGCCTCGCCGTCTTTGCCGAGGTCGCCTGCTCGGTGCTGCTCATCCTCGGCCTGTTCACCCGCTTTGCCGCCCTCAACCTCGCGGCCACCATGGCCGTCGCCTTCTTCATCGCCCACAAGGGCGCCTTCACCGGCGACAAGCCGGGCGAACTCGCCTTCATCTACCTCACCGGCTTCGTCGCCCTGATCTTCACCGGCGGCGGCAAGTACTCGGCGGACGGGGGACGGTGAATCACGAGTCTGAAATTTGAAATCTGTGATCTGAGATGGGAGATCTTGGATCTCCTAGCGCAGCAGCACGCGGCACGGCGCACCGTCGCCGTTGGCGAGCTTGAGCGGCAGGCAGATCATCTCGTAGCGACCCGGTTCGAAGGCGCGCAGGTCGAGGCCTTCGACGATCCAGATGCCGGCACCGAGCAGGTGGCGATGGGTTTCGACGCCGTCCTTTTCGTAGCCGCCGACGCTGAGGTAGTCGATGCCAACGAAGCGTACGCGTCGCTGGGCGAGAAAGGCGGCGGCGTCGGCGCGCAGCGAGATGAAGTCGCGGTCAAAGGCCTGCAGTTCGGCATCGCGCTGCGAGTTGCGGGTCTTGAATAGAAGGCGCTCGCCCGCGCGCAGGCGCAGCGGCCGCAGGTCGGCGGCGGTGATTTGGTCGGCCACGTCCAGGGCGATCACCCGGCAGGGGCCGAGGCCGGCCTCGATCGGCATCTGGTCGATCGTTTCGCCGTCGGCGATGAAGTGACGCGGGGCATCCATGTGGGTGCCGGTGTGCGCGCAGAGCGACAGCGCCGACAGGTTGCAGACATCGCCGTTGGCCATGCTGGCGGCGAGGCGGTGTTCAAACACGGGATCGCCCGGCCAGCAGGCCATGCCGTTGCGCAGGGGGTGGGTGGCGTCGCGCCAGGGACGTTTCATGGCTTGGCTGGGGCGGCTTTTTTCACTCCGGCCTTCTTCTTGCCGGCGGTCTGCAGCGGCAGGCCGGTGCGACGATCAAACTTGTCGGGCGTCAGCACTTCCGGCACGGCGTCGCCGGTCTCGCGCTGCCACTGCGCGAAGGCCGCCTTCAGGCGGGCGGCGGTGTCGGCAAACGTCGGATCGGTGAAGCGGTCGCTGAGCTGGTCGGGATCGGCTTCGCGATCGTAGAGTTCCTCGGCCTGGCGCGGCGTGCGGAAGAGGTCGGCCTGGTAGTCGTGCAGGGCGCCGCGGTCGTGCAGGCTCAGCATGGCCTGGTGGGTGATGCTGCGCACGGCATCGGCGGGCGGCGTGCGCGGCAGGTCGGGCCGGGCATTCCAGACGTAGAGATGGCGACCGTCGGTGACGCTGCGTTCATGCGCCTGGTAATCGTGCCAATTGTGCTCGCCAAAGGCGAACTCGCGGGTGCGCGTCGCGGGGTCGTCGAACTGGGGCAGGAAGCTGACGCCCTGGAAGGCCGGATCCGGATCGACCCCGGCCGCGGCGCAGAAGGTGGGCGCGACGTCGACGCTGCTGACCAGGTTCTTGCCCACCTGGCCGGGTTTCACCCGCGCCGGCCAGTGGACGATGAAGGGCGTGCGCAGGCCGCTGTCGAGCACCGTCGTTTTGCAGCGCGAAAAGGGCCGTCCGTTGTCGGCCATGACGAGGATGAGGGTGTTGTCGAGCACGCTGTCGGCGCGCAACATTTCGACCACATGGCCAATGTGCTGGTCGAAGCGGCTGATCTCATCGTAGTAGAGCGCCAGATCCTCGCGCGTCTCCGGCGTGTCGGCCAGGTAGGGCGGCACGCGCACGTCGGTGGGTCGGTGCGGTTCCGGGATGGCGTTGGGTTCGTAGTCGCGATGGGCGTCGAAGGCGGCCAGGTAGAGGAAGAAGGGCTTGTCCTTCGGGCGACCCTGCACGACCTCGGCCCAGAACTCGCAGCCGCTGGGTTTGCCGCCCTCCTTGACGACGTCGAAGCCGCGCTTGGCATCCGGACCGAGGTGCCATTTGCCGGCCGCAGCCGTGTGATAACCGGCCTGGCGCAGGCGCTCCGGGAAGACCGGCTGGCCGGCGGGCAGGGGCTGATGCAGTTCGGCGGCGCCGGTGGCATGCGGGTAGCGACCCGAGATCAGGCTGCAGCGGCTCGGACTGCAGGAGCTGCAGGTGAGGAAGGCGTTGTCGAAGCGCAGGCCGTCGGCCGCGAGCCGGTCGATCACCGGCGTGCGGATGCCGGGGTTGCCATAGCAGCCGAGGTCCTCGGCGCTGACGTCGTCGGCGATGAAGATGACGAGGTTGGGTCGGTCGGCCGCGGCGGCGAAGCCGAGGCCGACGAAGAGCAGGGAAAGCAGGCGGAGCATGGCAAGGCAACGGTCGCTGAAGGGACTCTTTTCCGCAAAACCCCGTGCTTGACCCGGCGGGTGGGTTTGCGCCAGTGTCAGCCACTTTTCAATCCACATCCCACACACCCTATGAGCCGGAAAATTCGTTATGGCATGGTCGGCGGCGGTCGCGGCGCCTTCATCGGAGCAGTCCACCGCATCGCGGCGGCCATGGACCAGCAGATCGAGCTGGTCTGCGGCGCCTTCTCCTCGGATCCGGAAAAGTCGAAGGCCAGCGGCGCCGACTTCTTCCTGCCTCCGGACCGCTGCTACGGCAGCTACCAGGAAATGATCCAGGCGGAGGCCGCCCTGCCAGCCGACCAGCGCATGGATTTCATCGCCATCGTCACGCCGAACCACATGCATTTCCCGCCGGCGAAGATGGCGCTCGAGCACGGTTTCCACGTGCTCAGCGACAAGCCGGCAACCTTCAACCTTGCGGAGGCGAAGGAACTGGCCGCGATCGTCAAAAAGTCCGGCCAGCTGTATGGCCTGACCCACAACTACACCGGCTACCCGCTGGTCAAGCAGGCGCGCGACATGATCCGCACCGGCAAGCTCGGCAAGATCCGCAAGGTCGTGGTCGAATACCCGCAGGGCTGGCTGGCGACCCGTCTTGAGGAGAGCGGCCAGAAGCAGGCCTCCTGGCGCACCGATCCGAAGAAGAGCGGTGCCGGCGGCTGCGTTGGCGACATCGGCACGCACGCCGAGAACCTCGCCGAGTACATCACCGGCCTGAAGATCAAGGAACTGGCCGCCGACCTCACCGCCTTCGTCAAGGGTCGCAAGCTCGACGACGATGCCAACGTCCTGCTGCGCTTCCAGGGCGGCGCCAAGGGCGTGCTGCACAGCTCGCAGATCAGCGTTGGCGAGGAGAACAACCTCAACATCCGCGTCTACGGCGAACTCGGCGGCCTGGAGTGGCACCAAAAGGAGCCCAACACCCTGCTGGTGAAATGGCTCGACCAGCCGATGCAGGTGTACCGCACCGCCAACGGCTACCTCAGCGCCGCGGCGCTCGCCGCGGGTCGCACGCCGCCCGCGCATCCGGAAGGCTACCTGGAAGCCTTCGCCAACATCTACAAGAACTTCGCCAACGCCATCCGCGCCCGCCTGGAGAAGAAGAAACTGGCCAAGGACGATCCTGCCAACGACTTCCCCAAGATCGAGGACGGTGTCCGCGGCATGGCTTTCATCGAAGCCGTCGTTGCCTCCAGCAAGGCCAACGCCGCCTGGACCAAGATCGAGGCCTGAGCGTACGGTTCAACGTGAAGAGGGGGCTTCGGCCCCCTCTTTTTTTTGTGGCGATGCGAGAAGGGAGATGATGGCTGATGGTGGATCGTTGATGGAGCTCAGAGCTCGGTAGGCTGGGCTCTTGGAGTTTTTCAATCAACCATCAGCCATCAACCATCCTCATCAAAGGAGGCAGCAGGGCTGCCGCAGTCCAAGATGCCGGCTTTACGGGGCTTTCAGCAGGGCCAGCAGCGCCTCATGGGTGGTGCGGTGGCGGATGTCGGGGGCGCCGGGGTAAACGAGTTCGCAGGCGACGCCCTGAGCGCGGCAGTGCTCCTGGAGTTTGACGCCGAAGTTGGCGGTGTGGGTGGGATCCTTCTGGTCCTGGCCGAGCGCGGGCGGGGCGCTGTAATCGAGATGCACGGGCGGATCATCCTGGCTGACGAGGGCGTAGGGCGAGTATTCGGCGATCCAGCCTTTTAGCTCGTCGCGCTTGGCCAGGAAGCTGGCGAAGTCGCCGGGGGTCTGCCGGCCATTGACGTCCTTGAACAGGCCGAAGGCATGGGCGCCGTAGCGGCTGTTCGGGGTCCACTCCACCATCTGCGCGGGGTCAAGCGTGGTCTGCGCGCCGGAGACGACGGCGCCGCTGAGGCGGGTCGATTCCCGCGCCACCGGATCCGCGCTCTTGGGATCGGCGAGATCGTCGTGGAAGGCCAGCCAGAGGCTGGTGCAGGCGCCGGCCGAACCGCCACTGGCGACGATGCGGGTCTTGTCGAGGTGCCATTCGCCGGCCTTGCTGCGCACAAACTGCAGGGCGCGCGCGGCATCGTGCAGCGAACCGAGCACCGGCGGCTGGATGCCCTCGGCATGTGCTTGGGAGACGTAGCGGTAGTTGATCGACACCACCGAGATCCCGGCGGCGAGCAACTTGTCGACGTCGTAAAACTTCGCCAGCCGCTCCTTGTCGCCGCCCATCCAGCCACCGCCGTGGATGAAGAAGAGCAGCGGCGCGGGGGCCTGGGTCGGCGCGCGCCAGAAGTCGAGCACATTCCGCTCATGCTCGCCGTAGCGGACGTTGGCCTGGGTCGGCGTCGGCAGCGGTTTCTCGGCCGGCGCGGCTTTTTTGGCGACGGCCTTTTTGACCGGGGCCTTGGGGGTGGGTTCGGCGGCTGGGGCGATCCCAAGGCAGAGGGTGAGCAGGAGGAGCGGTTTCATGGCAGCGCGGAAACGTCGGCTGTAGGCGGTTCTTCCCGGGTTCAGGCGAGTTCGAACACGGCGAGCACGGGACGATGGTCGGAGGCCATGGCATCGGCGATGACCTCCGAGCTCACCAGGCGGAAGGCGGCCGCCGGGCGCGACAGGATGTAATCGATGCGCACCTTCGGCGCCTGCGAGGGGGCGCTCGGCGCGGCCCCGGCATCGAGGGCGTTGATCCACTGCTCGCCCAGAATCTTCAGTGGTTCCTCGTCGGGTTTGGCGTTGAGGTCGCCGGCCAGCACGGTGCGCAGGTTGTCGCCCGCGAAGAGCTGGTTGATCGCGGCGGCCTCGGCGACGCGATCCTCAGGCACATTGTGTTGAAAATGGGTGCTGACAAAGCGCAGCGGCTTGCCGTCGGGCGCGGTGACGGTGACGGCGATGGCGCCGCGCGGGTAGGTGGTGCGTTCCGGGGTCGCCTCGGCGTAGGGCAGGGGATGGATGACCTCGTCGAGGATGGGCAGACGGGTGAGCACCGCGTTGCCGAACAGGCCGCCTTCATAGTGTTGGGTGGGTCCGAAGCGGGCGGCGAGACCGGTCAGTTCGCCGAGGCGGCTGAGCTGGTGCACCTGACCGGAGCGCCGCACCCCGACATCAACCTCCTGCAGGCCGACGAGATCAGGGTTGGCGTCGCGGATGACCTTGGCGAGGCGTTCGAGGTCGTACACGCCGTCGTTGCCCTGGCCGTAGTGGATGTTGTAGCAGAGCACGCGCAGTTGGGTCGCGCTGGCGGCACGCAGGGCTGGCGCGGTGGCGGCGAGGGCGGCGGCGGTTTGCAGAAAATGGCGGCGGGAGGAGGACTTCATGGTGGCAGGACAACGCCATACCGGCGCGGCTTCTTCCGGTCGCGGCCCGGCTTCGAAGATGCGGGCCTGCGAACGCGTAGGTCTGCCATGCGCTGTCTCTGCCTGCTTGCCTTTGCCTCCACCCTTGCCGCCGTCGATCTGCCCCCACTCGATCTCGGCGGTGTGCGCGAGCAGCATGTCCTGATTCCGATGCGCGATGGCGCCAAACTCTCGGCCTACCTCTACCTGCCGGCCGGCGACGGTCCCTGGCCGGCGGTGTTCGAGCAGCGTTATGCCGACATCCGTGGCAAGGCCACGCGCCAGCGCTCGGCGGAACTGGCGGCGCGCGGTTTTGCCGTGGCCATGGTCAACTTCCGCGGCACCCACCTCAGCGAGGGACGCTGGCAGGGCTACCGGGCGCTCGGCTGGGGCGAACTGCAGGATGGCTATGACACCTGCGAATGGCTGGCCAAGCAGCCCTGGTGCACCGGCAAGATCGGCACCTTTGGCAGCTCGCAGGGCGGTTTCGCCCAGAACTTCCTCGCTGTCGCCCAACCCCCGCATCTGGTCTGCCAGTACATGGTCGACACCGGCCTGAGCTTGTTTCAGGAAGGCTATCGCATCGGCGGCGTGACCCGGCCGCAGCGCTTCATCCCAATGCGCGACATCTGTCGCGAGCCGGCCGACAACGAGGCCCTGCTCGCCGAATGGGAGCAGCACCCGGATTACGATGCCTACTGGCAGGCCGAGGATTGCAGCCGGCATTTCGAGCGCATGAACGTGCCCTGCTTCACCATCGGCAGTTGGTATGATTTCATGGTGCAGGGCAGCATCGCCAGCTTCATCGGTCGCCAGCATCAGGGCGGCCCGGACTCGCGCGGTCGCCAGCAGCTCCTGCTCGGTCCCTGGCTGCACGGCCGCCTCAACAAGGGCAGCAAGGTCGGCGAAATGGTCTATCCGGACAATGCCACCTGGCCGGAGGTTGAGCACCTGACGCGCTGGTTCAACCACTGGCTCAAGGGCGAGGCCAACGGCATCGAAAGCGAACCGGCGGTGCGTTATTACGTCATGGGCGCGGTCGGCGAGCCGGGCGCGCCCGGCAACGTCTGGCGCGAGGCCGCTGACTGGCCGCCGCCGGCGCGCGAGCAGAGCCTGTTCCTGCAGGCCGAGGGTCGGCTGGATTCGGCGCAGCCCGACACCCAGGGCGGCTCGACGAGCTACGTCTCCGATCCGCGGCAGCCCATGCAGATCGAGGGTCGCGGCTTCCCCGGCGCCCGCGATGCGCGCGGCTTTGAAAGCCAGGCCGAGGTGCGCACCTGGACCACCGAACCGCTGAGCGAACCGGTGGAATGGACCGGTGCCGTGCAGGCGGAACTCTGGCTGAGTTCGACCGCCCCCGACACCGATGTCATCGTGCGGGTGAGCGACGTCTATCCCGACGGTCGCAGCCTCTTGGTCATGGATTACCCGCTGCGCGCCCGCTACCGCGAGGGGTTTGAGAAGCAGGTGCCGCTGACGCCCGGCGAACCCGCCAAACTGGCCTGGCGCCTCGGCTGGACCAGCCTCATTTTCAACAAGGGTCACCGCATCCGCGTCACCGTGGCGAGCACCGGCGCGCCTTATTATGAGCCGAACAGCCAGACCGGTGGCCCGCAGACGCGCGACTGGCTGCAGGATGCCCGCACGGCGACGAACACCGTCTGGCATGATGCCGCCCGGCCCTCGCGCCTGATCGTGCCGCGGCCGGTGGCGCCGTAAGAGCGTCAGCGCCGTCGCGCCGGCAGATGCACGACCAGCGTCGCCGCAAAGATCGCCGCTGCGCCGACCCAGCCGAGCGCGGGCAGTCGTTCGCCGAGCAGGACAAAGGCCGCCAGCGCGGCGAACAGCGATTCGGTGGAGAGCAGCACCGAGGCCTCGGCGGGGCGGGTGGCGCGCAGGGCGACCGCCAGCAGGGTGAAGGTCAGGGCGCTGGAGAGCAGGCCGACGTAGAGCACATCGGGCGCCGCGCGCTGGACGGCGGCGAGGTCGTGGCTTTCCCAGATCAGGGTGGCGCTGCCGGCGAGCAGGGCGACGACGACAAACTGCAGGGCGGTGAAGGCGGCAGCCATGCCACTGCCGGCGGCCTGACCGACCAGCACGACGTGCAGGGCCCAGAGCGCCGCCGAGGCCGCGATGAGCAGGTCGCCCCTCGACAGCGCCGCGAGTTCGCCGCCGCCGAGCAGCCAGGTGCCGGCGAAGGACAGCGCCACGCCCAGCCAGAGCCAGCCTGCCGGGCGCTGGCCGAGCAGCAGCCAAGCGAGCAGCGGCGTGATCACCACGTAGAGCGCGGTGAGGAAACCGGCATTGGTGACGGTGGCGGTGACCAGTCCCGCCTGCTGCAGCGCGGCACCGCCAAAGAAGGCGAGGCCGGCAAACAGGCTGCGGCGCAGGAAACGCGCCGGGTGGCTGGGGCCACCGGCCTGTCGCCACTCGCGCCGGGCCAGGGGCGCCAGCGCCGCGCAGGCGAGCAGGGAGCGCAGGGCGATGAACAGGAAGGGCCCAAGGTGGCTCATCGCGCGCTTCTGACAGACAAAGGCCAGCCCCCAGATCGCCGCGCAGGCGAGCAGGACGAGGTTGGCGCGGGCGCGGGTCATCGGGAGTCCCAAGCATGGCGAGAAAACAAAAATTGGCACCCGGATTCGCCGGAGCGGGATGACCTTGCAGCAACGCCCGGCAAGGCCCCGGCCGCCCCGGCGTTCCCTCTCTTCAAGACCTGCCCCATTCTTGCACCGTCATGGCCGAAGCCGCGCCCAACGCCGAGAACCTGATCCTGCTGCTGACCCGGCATCAGGACGCCTTGTTCCGCTACATCTTCAGCCTCGTGCCCTGCGAGGCGGATGCGCGCGACATCCTGCAGGAGACCAGTCTCGCCCTGTTTCGCAAGTTTGACCAGTACGACCCCGCCCGCCCCTTCCTGCCCTGGGCCTATCGCTTCGCCTACCTGCAGGTGCAGAAGCATCGCGAGAAGAGCGCCCGCTCGCCGCTGCTGTTTGCCGAGGACGTGCTCGAACTGCTCGCTGGCGAACGCGAGCGGATTGAGCCGCAGCTCGACGAGCGCCTGCGCCTGCTGGATGGCTGCCTCGACCAACTCGGCCCGCGTGAACGCGAGTGGGTCACCGCCCGTTACGCGAGGCGCGAAAGTGCCGAGTCCATGATGCGTCGTTTTGACCTCACGCGCCGCACGCTCTTCCGCAATCTGGAACTGCTGCGCCAGCGGCTGCACGAGTGTGTCAGTCGCCAGCTCGAAACCGAGGGCCTCACCTGAGCATGGACCTGGCAGCCCTCATCCACGCCCGGCTCGACGGCGAGATCACGCCCGAGCAACACGCCCAACTGGGAGCCCGCCTGCGCGAAGATTGGCAGGCGCGCCGGCTCTATCTGGAAATGGCCGACCTGCATGCACGCCTGCTGGCCCAGCCGGAGGTCGGCACGGGGCGCCTGCTACCAGTAGGCTCGTTCGCCAGAACGAGAGTCCGCGCATCCTGGCTGCGGCGTGTCCGCGCTCCGCTCGCCGTTGCCGCGCTCATCGCCCTCACGGCCGCTGGCACCTGGTTTTTGTCGCCCGGTCCCGTCGCGCAGGAATCCACGGCCAACGGCGTGGCCCTGCTCGGAGCCAGCCTCGATGCCGAATTCGTCGGCGAAGTCCGGCGTGAGGGCGAGACCCTGGCGCCGGGTCGGCTGCACTTGGCGCAGGGCCTGGCCCAGATTGAATTCTTCAGCGGCGCCACCGTGCTCATTGAGGGCGGCACCGAACTGGAGATTGTTTCTGCCTGGGAAGCGCGCTGTCACGGTGGCCGCTTGCGTGTGCGGGTGCCGCCGGCGGCAAAGGGGTTCATCGTGCATGCGCCCGACATGAAGCTGGAAGACCTGGGCACCGAGTTCGCGCTCAACGTCGAGGGCCAGACCAGCGCGGTGCGGGTGGAGGAAGGCGAGGTCATTGCGCACACCGGCCAGTCGCCCGCGAGCCTGACCCAGGGCATGCGGCTCGGCACGACCGAGCAGGCCTTCCTGCCCGTCGACGAGCTGTCAGCCCTCGTCCGCGAGCGCGAGCAGTCGCGCTTCGACGCCTGGCAGCAATGGTCGCTGGAGCATCGCAGCGACCCGCGCCTGATCGCCTACTACACCTTCAAGCGCTGGGAGGAGGACCGCTGGGAGCGACTCGTCAATAACTTCACCGAGCCGCGCCGGCCCAACCGCGCAGGCGGCATCGTCGGCGCCACTTGGACCCGCGGCCGCTGGCCGGAAAAGCAGGCGCTGGAGTTCAAGCGCCCCGGCGACCGCGTGCGCCTGAATCTCGACGGCCGCTACGGCGCGCTGACGCTCGCCTGCTGGGTGAAGGTGGACAGTGTCGACAAAAAATACAGCGGCCTGCTGCTCACCGACGGCTATGAGAATGGCGAGCCGCACTGGCAGATCTACGAGGATGGCAGCCTCATGTTCTCCCTCATGTACCGACCGGCGGATGCGCCGAAAAAGGCGAAGCACAACCAGATGCACTTCAGCAAGCCCGTCTTCACCGCCGACCGCCTCGGTCGCTGGCATCACCTCGCCGTCACCTGCGATGCGGGCAGTGGCGAGGTCGTGCAGTACTTCGATGGCGTCGAGGTCGGGCGCGGCATCCATGCGCTGCATGAACCCGGTCGCGACCTTGTCTTCGGCCCCTGTGAACTCGGCAACTGGGGCCTGCCCACCGAGGGTCACCAGTTCCCCATCCGCAACCTCAATGGCGCCATGGACGAGTTCGCCGTTTATGGCAGCGTACTGGACGCGACCGAAATCACCACCCTCTTCCGTCAAGGCAAACCCGAATGAAACCGTTGCTTTTTCTCTGCCTCGCTGCCGCCGCCCTGGCCCAAGATCCGAAGGCGGCCCCCAAAGCCTCGCCCACCCAACTCGCCGCAGAAATCACCGCGGCGCTGGAGGCCCATCCAGGTCTGGTTTATGCGAAGTACGGCGAGCGCGAACTGCAGCTCGATCTCTGGCGACCGAAGGCGGCGGGGCAGCCCCTGCCGGCGATCGTCTGCATCCACGGCGGCGGTTGGTTCAAGGGCGAGCGCGGCTCCATGGCGAACCTGGCCCAGGCCCTGGCGGTGCGCGGGTATGTGACCGCCACGATCAGCTACCGCCTGAGCGGCGAGGCGAAATTTCCCGCAGCGATCCAGGATGCCAAGGCGGCCGTGCGATTTCTGCGCGCCAACGCCGCGACGTTCGGCCTTGAACCCGGCGCCATCGGCGTCACCGGGCTGTCGGCCGGCGGCCACCTCGCCGCCCTGCTGACGACCAGCGGCGGCGTGGCCGAACTCGAGGGCGACGGTGGTCATGCGGGGGTATCCAGCGCCGTGCAGGCCGGCATCGCCATGGGCGCGCAGAGCGACCTGCTCAGCGAGCGCATCGCCGAGCTGAGCGCGCGCCCCGACGATCCCTTCTACCGCACCTTCCTCGGCGCATCGCAGGCGGAGAACCGGTCGGTGTATGCGCTCGCCTCGCCCCGGCATCACCTCGACAAGGCCGATCCGCCCTTGCTGTTCATGACCGGCGAACTCGATGACCCGAGCACCCATGCCGATGCCATGCGCGCCGACCTCGCCAAGCTCGGCATCGCCACCGGTCTGACTGTGATTCCGAAGGCGCCGCACGCGTTTCTCGGTCGCCAAACCGCCTTTGACGCCTGTGTCGAGGCCAGCGCTGCCTTCTTTGGCAAGCATCTCCAGAAGCGTGGCTAGTCGCCCTTCTGCAGCCGACTCCCATCATGCCATCAAGGCCTGCGTGTGCACACGCTTGCCAGGGGCAGAACCTGAATGTTCTCCGCGAGCCGGTATTCCTTGGTGCCGGGATAGACGACAAGCAGTTGCCTGAGCTTGAGATCTTCCATGGCGATCTGCATGGACCGGGTCAGTTTGGGGGCATCTTGGAATTTGACCTCGATCCCCGTTTGTGAGGCCGGGAAATACAGGTCCAGTTCCGAGCCGCTGTGAATGGCATAAAAATAGGCCTCTTCACCGGTGCGCGACCGCAGGATTTGCTCCACCGCAAAACCTTCCCAGGAGGCCCCCAGCTTGGGATGCGTCATCAGTTCGGTTGAGTCGCCGATTCCCAGCAGGGCGTGAAAAATCCCGCTGTCGCGGAAATAGATTTTTGGAGTCTTCACCAGCCTCTTGCCCACGTTGGCATACCAGGGCAGCAGACGGCGGATCATGAAGGTCTGTTCCAGCGCGTCCAGATAGTGCTTGGCCGTGGTCGGCGACACCCCCATCGAAGCGGCGATCTCGTGGCCATTCCAAAGCTGGCCGTGGTAGTGCGCGAGCATGGTCCAAAAGCGACCCATGGCCTGCGGGGCCATCCTGAATCCCAAGGCGGCAAGATCGCGTTCCAGGAAGGTGCGAATGAAATTTTTTCGCCAGGCCAGGCTGTCGGCCTCGCTCTGGGCGAGGAACGCGCGCGGGAAGCCGCCCTGAAGCCACAGTGCCTGCCGGTCTTCCGGCGACAGTTCGTCGAGTCCAAACCCGCCCATCTCGATGATCTCCACCCGGCCCGCCAACGATTCGGAGGCCTGGCGTGACAACTCGGGCGAGGCACTGCCCAAGATCAGGAAGGTGGCGGGCTGCCCCTCGCGGTCCGCCAAAACCCGCAGCACCGGAAACAAGTGCGGAGCCCGTTGAGCCTCGTCGATGACCACCAGCCCGGTCAGGGGTGACAACAGGCTCATGGGATTGGCCAAGGCGAGGGCTGAAGCCGGGTCTTCCAAATCCAAATAGCCGGTCTCCCCGGCTCGCAACAATTGCCGGGCCAGCGTTGTTTTCCCGCATTGGCGGGGCCCGATCAAAGCCACGATCGGGGCACGGTTCAAGCCTGTGCGGATCTGCTCCAGATAGGTCGCACGGGCAATCATACTTGAAATCATCCAATGACATTGGACAATTTCAAGTAAATTCCTCCTCAAAGGAAGGCGAATGCGCGGTGTCCAGGATGCCAAGGATCGTGCCCGGCTCGATGAAGGTTCCCTCCCATCCCCACGTTTTCCCCGCATGCCACGTTTGCTGCACCCGCCCTGCGCACGTTTGAGGCGGTGAGGCTCGGCGCGGCGGCGTGCCGCCGCATTTCACATCAGCATGCCGCATTAGGGGAAGACCATAATGAAGGAGAATCACTCTACCATTGCTTGCCTGCTCATCGGTGTGGCAGCAGCCAGTTGCGTAGTTGGGTTGAATCAATCGTGTGGAGCGCCGCGTCGAAAGGATGGGGCATGACGACAGCGGACATCTGTTGGTGAGCCTGCTTTTCGGAGTGCCTAGCCCTTTTGTTCGGCGAACAAAAAACAAGCAAGGGCGAAAAAGTGCAAACAAACCGTTTGCCAAGGCTTTTGGACGCTTAATTGTGTTTGCCCTCCAAGGCTGGCCTGCCGCTCACGGTCCCCGTAAGCGACCGACCAGGGAAGTTCAAGTCTCGAACGCCAACACCCATGCCCCCTGCTCCAACCTCCGATGCTCAGCCCATACCGGCTGATGTTCATTATGCAGAAGTTCGTGTTTGGGAGACTGTGCCATGCGAAACCTACAATGGCAGATCTGGTGGAGAGCCCTCTCTTGCGGTTCATGATGTGTTTTCCCAAGCTGTTCCAGGTGCCTTTGGCGTGAGTTTTCTCCATCGCTTGATCGGTCTGTCTCAAGACCTTCAGACTGCGTCAAGCGAAGTAGGCAACTGATGCAGTGCGGTTCGATCACGCTCGAAACGCATGGCAAGCTGGTGTTGCAACATCTTGTTCAGTACAAATGAAGCAAGGGCCTTTCAACCCATGGGGGAGGCACTGTCAGCTTTGTGTGCACCTGATGCCGAAAGACTGACGGGCCACTGGCTTGGCCTTGGTCGATTTGATCATATCCTGATCACACTCGCCAAAGAACAGGAGTCCTTGCTCCAGCCTGAGAGAAAAGTGCAAAGCTGCCATCATGCCAGCTCGCACTGGTCATGCTTTGGGAGGGTCATTCGTTCCTCCTTTGACCTAGAGTCTGGAGCTTGGCCTCCTGACCAAGGTGTTTTAGTGGGAGTTTGCGGGATCAAACTGGCCCATGGCCTGCGTGATGCTTTGCAGACACTCGATCAACTAGCAGCAGCCTTGGCTGTCACTTTGGGTGATCTCCAAGGCCATTGGTTGATCACCAGCACCACGGGCTGGGAAGACATGGTCCTGATCTACTGGACCCAGGAGTTTAGCACCCTCTCCCAAGTCATTGGCAAGGTGCGCAGCTTGAGTGTTAGGGAAGTTCAGCCACCATCGCCCTGCAAGGGTGTGCATGCAGTCCTGACCACCTGCACCATGGCAGGCATCCACCTTCCATCTGGCTCTTTTGAATCCGACTCCACCCGATTCAACCATGAACGTTGGGTCTCCATGGTCTCTGGACGTCTTGCTCCTGCCCGTCCGATTGACTGGGCGGTCCGCTTTGAGCTGCGTCCGGGACATTTTGATCCCTTTGAGGCCGAGTTGAAGGACCGGATTCGTTCACTGCCACAGTCGCTGGCTGGTGCTCTCGCATTTCGGAATGTCCTCGGGCAGTACGACTTCCGGGTCCAGCATCAGGGAGGCACTCAGCAGGACTGGCTGCAGTTTCTCGGCCTCGTCGCCTTGCCTCTGGCGGCCAAGGAACGCTCATTGGTCCGTTCCATGGAGACTCACCTCCACATTGATGTTCCCGAGTTCTCGGAGGGCCCGGCAGCCGCAGAGGTCGAGCGCCAGCAGAACGAAAACGCAGCCTCAGACAATCTGGATCGTATCACTCAGGCCTGTAAGGCCTCGGCCATCGCACCTCACGCCCTGGAGATGCTCCATGCCACACATAACCGCCTGGTAGCGCTTCAGGGAGATGATTTGCAGCATGGAACCTTCACTTCGGTGGAGAATCTCTTCCGCCGTCTTGCAGATGGCCTCGCCTCCGAGCCCGAGGGCATATTCGATGCCGCCGCAGTGGAGGCCATGACGCAATGGCGGTTCCGCTGGCTCGATCCCGACAGGGCCCGGCATCTGCAGGTCGAGCAGGTGATCGAGTTCCGTCTCGACGGACAGGGCTCGATCGAG
>CAZSBO010000033.1:0-28804 GCA_964605265.1 uncultured Prosthecobacter sp. | reverse complement strand
TGCCGATCTTGGCCGCGGCAGAAAAGTTGCACGACTCATGCAACAATGCGCGTTGGCTCATCATGCGCCTGCTGCGTTCTTTTTTTCTGCTTCTCCTCTGCCTGCCCGCTGCGGCCCAGGAAGGGGCGACCCTGTTCCAGAATGTCTGCGCCCAGTGCCACGGCGCCAAGGGCGAGGGCCGGGAGGACCTGAAAACGCCGTCGATCGCGGCCCTGCCGTCCTGGTATGTGACCACGCAGTTGAAGAATTTCCACGACGGCCGGCGTGGGGGCGACACGGCGGTGGATCCGCAGGGGGCGATGATGGCGGCGATTGCCAAGGCGCTGAAGGAACCGCAGATCGCGGCGCTGGCGACGCATGTCGAGCAACTGCCGCTGGTGCCGCCGAAGGAGCGCGGTCTCGAGGGGGCCGACATCACCGCCGGCCAGGAGCTGTTTTACGAGCGCTGCATGGAGTGCCACCGCTACAATGCCTCGGGGGAAATGGCCTTTGGCAGCCCGCCGCTGGTGGGTCGCCAGGGCTGGTACCTGCTCGCCCAGCTGAAGAAGTTCAAGAACCTGCACCGCGGTGCCGCCAAAGGCGATGAAAAGGGCGCGAAGATGGTCGAGATGGCGACCAAGTTCATCGACGACGAGCAGGCCATGCGCAATGTGGTCGGCTATATTTTGACCCTCAACCCCCCGTGACAGCGCTCGGCGGCGGTGTAGGCTGACCCCATGCGCATCCTCGACTGCGATCCCCGCCACCTGGAGGCGATCCGCGCCATCTTCAACGAGGCCATCGTCCACACGACGGCCCTCTACGAGTATCAGCCGCGTTCGGCGGAGACCGTGGCGGCCTGGTACGCGGCGAAGCGGGCGGCCGGCTTGCCGCTGCTCGTGGCCGAGGACGACGACGGAACCCTGCTCGGTTTTGCCACCTACGGGCCCTTCCGGGCCTTCCCGGCCTACAAGTACACGGTGGAACACTCGGTCTACGTCGATACCCGCCAGCGCGGTCGCGGTATCGGCCGGCAGCTGCTCGCGGCCCTGATCGAAGCGGCCCAGGCGCAGGGCTGCCACTGCCTGGTTGGGGTCATCGACGCGGAGAATGCCGGCAGCATCGCCCTGCACGAAAAACTCGGCTTCACCCACGGCGGCGGCCTGCGCCAGGCGGGGTTCAAGTTTGGTCGCTGGCTGGACCTGGTGTTTTACCAGCTCCTGCTGCCGACACCGGCGGAACCGGGCGACGGCTGAAGGGGCGGATGGGCAGGCTGGACGCGGCGGTGTTTTCCTTGCGTCCCGCAGGGGCTCATGGCATGGGCCGTGCAGGACGTTGCACCCTGCAAGAACCCCTTCAGGGCCGTCGTTGCCTCTTTTTGACATGAATCGTCGCCGTTTTCTCCTCCGTTCCCTGGGCGCCACCCTGGCGTTGCCCGGCCTGTCCTCGCTCACCGCCAAGACCGTTGGCGGCAATGCCGCCCTGCAGGCGGCCAAGGGTGCCGGCATCGGCGCCCGTCGCTTCGTGGCGATCGGCAACCTGCTCGGCTTCCAGACCAAGCAGCTGTTCCCGGCGACGAACGGGCGCGCCTATGAAAAGACCGCGCTGCTGGAGCCCCTCTGGGAGAACCGCGAGTTGATGACCGTCTTCCGTGGTCTCGATCACGGCGTCAAGGGCGGCCACTTCGCGGTACATTCCTTCCTCTCCGGTGTGCTCAACTCCGAGGCGCAGAACCGCCCCGACGGCAACGTCTCGCTCGACCAGTTCCTCGCTGAGGAGATCGGTCACCAGACCCGCTTTTCCTCGCTCACCGTCGGTTCCGAGGGCGGCATCCACGGCGGTTGCCAGCTCGCCTGGACGAAGTCCGGCGTGCGCGTGCCGCCGGTCACCAACCCGGCCGAGCTGTTTGAAAAACTCTTCATCGGCGACTCCGAGGAGCGGCGCGTGCGTCGCGAGCAGGAAAACCGCGTGCAGGCCTCCATCCTTGATTCCGTGCGCGAGGAGGCGAAGCGCCTCTCCCGCCAGGTTAACCAGGAGGACAAGGACAAACTCGACGAGTACTTCACTTCGGTGCGCGACGTCGAGAAGCGCCTCGAACTGCGCCAGCGCTGGACCCATCACCCGAAGCCGGCGGCGCCCTTCGACAAGCCGGCCAACCGCAACGCGGTCGACGACCTGCCGCTGATGTACGAGCTGATCGCGCTCGCCCTGCAGACCGACAGCACCCGCATCGCCACCCTGGAGGTGGGCGGCGATTTCCTGCCGCAGCACCTCGGCATCAAGAAGGATTACCACGGCCTCTCCCACCACGGCAACGACGCCGAGTCCATCGCCCATCTGGTCACCCTCGAGCGCTATCAGATCGAGCAGTACAGCAAGTTCGTCGGTCGCCTCGCGCAGATGAAGGACGGCGAGGGTTCGCTGCTCGACTCCACCACCGTGCTGTTTGGCAGTGGCATGGGCGACGCCAATTCGCACAAGAACTCCGACCTGCCGATCTTCCTCGCGGGTGGCGGCTACACGCACGGCGCCTTCCGCGAAGTCGCGCGCGAGGTCAATCACAAGGTGCCGCTGTGCAACCTCTTCGTCGACATCGCCCAGAAGATGGGCGTCGAGACGGAGGCCTTTGGCAGCAGCACGGGGCGTTTTTCCTGAAGCCCTGGCCTTGAACCGCGGATGTGACGCGGATCAGACGCTGATCCCGGCATTCAGATCATCCGTATCTCATCAGCGGTGCAAAAGGGCCGCTCTCACGTTCATCGGCTTTGAATTCCAAGAACCTCCTCCAAAACCTGATCGTCACGTCCGCGGTCTTCGCGGGCCTTCCTGCCCAGGCCGCCGACACGCCGGCGAAGGTCGTGGAGCAGTTCCTGGGTCGCTACTGTCTGGAATGCCACGACACGGACGTTCAGAAGGGCGACCGTGCCTTCGACACCTTCACGCTGCCGCTGAAAAACCTGCCGGCGGTGATCGAGGCGCGCGACATCATCGACCAGCTGACGCTGCGTGAGATGCCGCCGAAGAAGTCCGACCAGCCCTCGGATGAGGAGCGCCTCGCGGTGATCCGCGCCTTGCGCGACGGCACCGTGGCCGCGCAGGCCTCGCTGCAGAGTTCCGGGTCGCGCACGGTCCTGCGCCGGCTCTCCAACCGCGAGTACGAAAACACCCTTGCCGCCCTGTTCGGTCGCCGCGTCGACACCCTCGGGCTGACCGCCGATTTCCCCAAGGAAAAAACGGCCCGTCACCTCGACACGATTGGTCAGTCGCTGGTGACTTCCGGGTTCCTGGTCGACCAGTACTTCCAGTCCGCGAATCGCCTCGTCGAAACCCGCCTCGGCAAGCCGGCCACCGAGCCGCAGACCTGGCGGTTCAACAGTCACTTTGTCCAGTACGAGGAACTGCAGGGTTCGCACAAAAGCGCCTTCAACTACCGCTACCTCAACCTGTACGAGCAGCCGAACACCGACACCCGCCAGGGTGGGTACGGCCACATCGAGGACTTCAAGCAGGGCGTGCCGGTCTCCGGCCTGTACGACATCGAGGTCGAGGCGGCGGCCCTGCATCGCGACACCCACTACGATCCTGCCATCTTTGGCATCGACTTCTCCGAGCCCTTCATCCTCGGCGTCGTGCCCGGCGATGTCACCAAGGGGCACATCCATTACCCGCAGGCGATCGAGCCGCTGCTCGCCAGCAGCGTCGTGCCCGACAATGAACCGGCCCGGCTGAAGTTCCGCGTTTGGCTTGAGGCCGGTCAGACCCCGCGCTTCATCTTCCCCAACGGCCCCTATGAATCGCGCGCCTCGGTGGTGACGATCAACAAGCGCTACAAGGACGAGTTCAAATCGCCGGTCGGCACCTCGGGTGTCGGTCGCGCCCACATCCTCAAGGAAGGCAAGCTGCCGCACATCCGCATCAGCGAGATCGTCATCCAGGGCCCGGTGGTCGAGCCGGCCGGGGGTGCCGAGGAGGTCGCCGTCTTCGGCAAGGACGGTTTCCAGCCGGAGCGCGCCCTCGACCAGCTTTTTGCCTTCGCGGCGAAAGCCTACCGTCGCCCGCTTCAGGACAGCGATCGCGCGCCGATCCGCGCGCTGTACGACAAGCGGCTCGCCGAAAAAGCCAGCCCGCGCCAGGCGGCGCTCGACGCGGTCAAGCTCATCCTTTGCTCGCCCTCCTTCCTGTACCTGAGCGAGATCACCGGGGAGGGCGACGAGCGTCTGAAGCCCCACGACCTTGCCACCCGTCTCGCCTACGCCCTCTGGGCCGCGCCGCCCGATGAGGCCCTGTTCGCCTCTGCGGCGTCGGGCAAGCTCACCGAGGATGCCGAACTGAAAAAGCAGATCGACCGACTGCTCGCCGACGAACGTGTCAACGGCTTCCTCCACGGCTTCCTCGACAGCTGGCTGAACCTGCGTGAACTCGGCGGCATGCCGCCGCCGCGCGAGGTGAACCGCGCCTACTATGCCGAGGATTTGCCGACCTCGATGAAGACCGAGGTCCGCCTGTTTTTCCACGACCTGCTCAAGACCAATGGTTCGGTCACCCAGTTCCTGCATGCGGAGCACAGCTTCATCGACAAGAAGCTCGCCAAGCTCTACGACCTGCCCGAGCAGAAGACCCTGCGCCTGGCCGACGGCTTCCAGAAGGTCAGCCTCAAGGGCAACAAACGCCGCGGCGGCCTGCTCGGCATGGCAGCCGTTTTGACGGTCAGTGCCAACGGCGTTGAGACCTCGCCCGTCACCCGTGGCGTCTGGGTCAGCGAGAACATCCTCGGCGTGCCGCCGCCGCCACCACCCGACGTGGTGCCCGCCATCGAACCCGACGTCAGTGGCACCACCACGATCCGCGAGCGCCTCGCCAAGCACAGCACCGACCGCGCCTGCGCCGAGTGCCACCGCAGGATCGACCCGCTCGGCTTCAGCCTGGAGTCCTTTGACCCGGTGGGTCGCTGGCGCAGCACCTACCCGAAGCCGAAGAAGGGCGAGGCGCCGAAGATCGACACCACCGGCGAGTTTCCCTCGGGCGAGACCTACCGGGACTTCGCCGGCTTCCGCGACATCCTGCACGGCACCCGCGAAGACTTGTTCACCCGCCACCTCATCCGCCAGTTGCTCGCCTACAGCACCGGCCGCCTCATGGAAGCGGCCGACGAGTTCGCCATCGACCGCATCCACGAGAAGGTGAAGCAGCAGGGCCGCGGCCTGCGCAGCCTCGTCGTCGAATGCCTGACCAGCGACCTCTTCCGTTCGCGCTGAAGCAGCAGTGCCTTTTTTGCTGCGCTGGATTGGTTGCTTTGGCGGCGTAGGTTTGGGATGCTCCGATCGCTCCTGCTCGTCTTGCCTCTTTGCCTGTCGCCTGTCCTTGCCCAGCAGGGGGCGCCGCCGCCGAAGGCGCCCGTAGTGCCGGCGGAGGTGCCGCCGCAGATTGAGATCCTGCAGCCGGGGGTGAAGCTGACGCTGGTGGCGGAGCATCCGGATCTGGTGACGCCGACCGGGGTCGATGTCGATGCCGAGGGCCGGGTCTGGGTGGTCGCCTGCCACACGCACTTCCGGCCGGAGGGCTACGTCGGGCCTGAGCACGATGAGGTGCTGGTGTTCGATGCCAAGGGCGGCGGGAGCCGGGTCTTCTACAATCGCACGAAGGCCACGATGAACCTGCAGCTCGGACCGGAGGGCTGGGTCTACCTGGCCGAGCGTTCGCGCCTGCTGCGCGTGCGCGACACGGATGGCGACGGCCGCGGCGACGTCGAGGAGACGCTGGCGGCGCTCGACACGGTGTCGGACTACCCGCACAACGGGCTCTCGGGCATGGCCTGGCATCCGGACGGCGGGCTGGTGTTCGCCCTCGGCGAAAACTTCGGCAAGGACTGGACCCTCACCGGCACCGATGGCGCCAAGGTCAGCGGGCGTGGCGAGGGCGGGGTGTTTCGCTGCACGCCCGACGGTCGCGGCCTGCGCCGGATCGCGCGCGGTTTCTGGAATCCCTTCGGCCTGCACGTGCGCGCCGATGGCGAGATTTTCGCCGCGGAAAACGACCCGGGCAGCCGGCCGCCCTGTCGTCTGCTGCAGGTGGTCGAGGGCGCCGACTATGGCTTCCAATGGGTCTATGGCAGCGCGCCGGTGCATCCGTTTGTCGCCTGGAACGGCGAGCTGCGCGGCACCCTCGGCATGGTGCATCCCTGCGGCGAGGGCCCCTGCTCGGTGCAGTCGCTCGGCGGCGGCGTGCTGATCCCGTCCTGGAGCAATCACTGCGTCGATTTCTTCCCGTTGCATCGTCAGGGCGCAGGTTATCGCTCGGAACGGGTCGAGCTGCTGCGCGGCAGCGACTTCTTCCGGCCGACCTGCTTGGCGCGCGCGCCGGACGGCGCCTACTACCTGGCCGACTGGGTGTTCAGCTCTTACCCGATCCACCAGCGCGGCCGGCTCTGGCGACTTGAGATCGACGCGGCCGCCGCGTCGCCCTGGCTGCAGGCCAAGCCCGAGCCGTTGAACGAGGCGGCCCGCCTCGCCGCCGACCTGCGCGGGGGTCGCGCCACACCCGACGTGACGCGGCTGTTCGAACTTGTGCGCGGCGAGGACCGTGTGCTCGCCGATGCCGCCCTGACCGCGCTGGCGCGGGTGGGCAGGGAGTGGTCGCCGGACAGTGTGCGACAACTGCCCGCCGCGGATCGTGTCTGGGCCTTGGTGGCGCTGCGGCGCAACGGCCTGGAGGAGGCCAAGTGGGCGCGGGCGTTTCTGGCCGATGCCGATCCCGAGATTCGCTTCGAATGCCTGCGCTGGATTGCCGATGGCGTGCTCACTGGGTTGAAGGACGAGGTCGAACAACTGCTCGCGGATGCGACGCTCGATTACCGCCTGTTCGAGGCCGTGCTCGCCACTTGGAACACCCTGCGCGGCGAGCCCGGCGCGGGTGTGACAAATCCCGAGGTCTTGGTTGCCCGCCTTGTCGATCCGGCGACACCGTCGCGCCTGAAAGGCTATGCCCTGCGCCTGGCGCCGGCCACGCACAAGCTTCTCACCGTGGCGCTGCTGCGCGCGTTCCTGCAGGCGGGCGATGCCGGGTTGGCGCTTGAAGCCGTGCGCACCCTGGCGGCGCGTCAGACCGATGAGGCCCGGGTCGTGCTGGCTGAGGTGGCCGCCGATGCCGCCCGACCGGTGGCCTTGCGCGCTGAGGCCGCTGCCGGGTTGGCGGGTGCGACCGCGGCCGATCAGATCGAACTTCTGGTTCGGCTGGCGACCGAAGAGTCCCTGCCGGCGCTGCGCGACGAGGCTCGGCGGGCGCTGCGTTTCACCGCGCACGATCGTTTCTTCGCGCCGGCCAGCGATCGACCGCCCTTCGATGCCACGGCGGCCTGGCTGGCGCGGCTGGATGCCGTGCCGGGCCAGCCGGATGTCGAGGCGGGGCGACGGATCTTTTTGCACAGTCGCGCCGCCCTCTGCGCGAGTTGTCATCGCCACGACGGCCGTGGCAATGTCGTCGGGCCCGACCTCAGCCTGATCGCGCGCCAGGGCGACCGTGCCGCGTTGCTGCGCTCGATCCTTGAACCGCATCGCGAGGTGGCGCCGCAGTTTTATCCGACCCAGTTGAAGCTCGCGGATGGCAGCGAGTTCCTGGGCATCCTGCTGCGGTCGTCGAGCACCGAGGTGTACCGCGACTTGAGCGGGAAGGAAAAGGTGTTTCAGAAGGCGGACATTGTCTCGCGCACCGAGTTGAAGACCTCGCTCATGCCGCCGGGCCTGGTGGCCGGGCTGAGCGATGCCGAGTTGCGCGACCTGCTGGCGTTTTTGACCACCGGTTCGTGAAACGGCGCACGAAAGCCGGCGGTGGCGGCGTTGAGCAGGCATGAGACTGCCTTGCCTTGGGCTGATCCTGTTGGCGGGTGTGCTGCCGGTTGTCGCCACAGAGGTGCCGGCCTTTCCGGGGGCGGAGGGTTTTGGTGCCCTGGCGAAGGGCGGTCGCGGCGGCCGGGTGTGGGAAGTCACGCATTTGGGTGATGCCGGTCCCGGCAGCCTGCGGGCGGCGGTTGAGGCGGAGGGGCCGCGCACCGTCGTGTTTCGGGTGGGCGGCACGATCGAGCTGCAGAGTGAATTGGTGCTGACGCATCCCTACATCACGATCGCCGGGCAGACCGCCCCCGGTGGCGGCATCACACTGAAGACGCATCCCACCCACACGCGCTCGGCCCTGACGGTGGCCGGCACGGCGCATGACGTGGTGATCCGGCATCTGCGGATCCGCCCGGGACCGCATCAGGGTCTGCCGCCGCGCAAGGATGGGCGTGCGACCGACACGAGTGAGGTCAAGGATGCCCTGCAGATCCTCGGCGCCCGGCGCGTCATCGTCGACCACTGTTCCTTCAGTTGGGCGACCGACGAAGTGGTGTCGACCTACTTCGCGGCCAGCGACATCACGCTGCAGTGGTGCCTCATCGGTGAGGCCCTGCGGCGCAGCCGGTCCGATCAGGCCCTGCCGGGCAAGGGGTTGCTCATCGGTTCCAAGGGCGGAGAGCGAATTTCCGTGCACCACAACCTGCTCGTTCACAACATCGGTCGCAACCCGCTGGTCAAGGCCGCGGGCGTCGTGGATTGCGTCAACAACCTCGTGCTGGCCCCAACAACGGTGGCGATGGCTGTCGATGCCGAGCACGGCGAGCAGCGCGTCAACCTCGTCGGCAACGTTGTACTGGCGCCGGCGGCCGACGGTCTGCTGCATGGCCTGGCAGTGCTTGGCGGTGGGCGGTTCTCGCTGTTCCTGCGCGACAACCTCGGGCCCCGCCGCACCGAGGCTGCGCAGGACGAGGCGCTGTTCGTCAATCCCGGCAACCAAGGGCGGCGCTGGCTGACGGAGGTGCGTCATGAGGCCCCGCCCGTGACGACCTGGCCGGCGGCGGAACTCGAGGCGCGGCTGCTGGCCGGGGTCGGCTGCCTGCTTCCTGAACGGGATGCCGTGGACCGACGCCTGATCGAGGAGGTGCAGGCCCGGCGGGTGCGCACGGTGGATGATCCCAGGGAGGTTGGTGGCTGGCCGGAACTGGCCGCTGGAGAGGCGTCGCCCGACCGTGATCGCGATGGCATGCCGGACGCCTGGGAGGAGCGCCATGGGTTGAATCCCGATGACGCCTCCGATGGCCCGGTGGATCGCGATGGCGACGGCTACACAAACCTGGAGGCCTTCCTCAACGACAGCGATCCAGGCTGATCTTGGCGGCAGGCATGAGGGCGCCGGTCGCTGTGGCTGGCGCGGTGCGATTTCCACAAAAGAGCTTGCTGCAGTCAGCTATTTGGCAATATTACCAAATAGATGCACCAAGAGTCCAACTCATCGCCCATGAGCCTCTTTGAGAGGCAGCTCAGCCTTTGGGTTGGGCTTTGTATTGTCGCTGGCATCGCCTTGGGCAAGGTCGCTCCCGGACTGGCCAAAACCCTCGATGGCATGTCGGTCCACGTGAATGGCGCGCCGGTGGTGTCGATCCCCATCGCCATCTGCCTGTTCTTCATGATGTATCCCATCATGGTGAAGATCGACTTCGGCGAGGTGGTGAAGGCGGGGCGCAATCCGCGGCCGGTGCTGCTGACGCTGGTGGTCAATTGGGCCATCAAGCCCTTCACGATGCTTGGCATCGCCACGCTCTTCCTCGGCGTGCTGTTCAAGGACCTGCTGCCCGGCACGGAGGTGGTGAAGGATGGCTCGACCGTCGAACTGTATCGCTCGTACATCGCCGGGGCGATTTTGCTCGGCATTGCCCCCTGCACGGCCATGGTGCTGGTGTGGGGGTATCTGGCCAAGGGCAACCAGGGCCACACCCTGGTCATGGTGGCGGTGAACTCGCTGACCATGCTTTTCCTCTACGGCGTGCTCGGCGGCTGGCTGCTGGGGGTGAACCAGATGCCCGTGCCCTGGCAGGCGCTGCTGCTCTCGGTGGGCATCTATGTGGCCCTGCCGCTGGTGGCGGGTTATTTTTCGCGCGTGTGGATCCTGAGGACGAAAGGCCCGGAGTGGTTCTCCAAGAAGTTCCTGCCTTTCCTCACCCCCGTTTCCATCCTGGCGCTGCTGGCGACCCTGGTGCTGCTGTTCAGCTTCAAGGGCGAGACGATCCTGGCCAATCCGCTGACCATCCTCTGGATCGCCATCCCGCTGACGTTGCAGACGCTGCTGATTTTTGCCATCACCTATCTGGCAGCCAAGATCCTGCGCTTCAGCTACGAGGATGCCGCGCCCTCAGCCATGATCGGCGCCTCGAACCACTTCGAGGTCGCCATCGCCACGGCGGTGATGCTTTTCGGCCTCAACTCCGGTGCGGCGCTCGCCACCGTTGTCGGCGTGCTGATCGAGGTGCCGCTCATGCTCCTGCTTGTGAAAGTCTGCCAGCGCACGAAGGGTTGGTTTCACAGCGACGGCACGCACGCGTAAGCCTCGGTTTTCTTTCCGCCACGGAGCCCCAACCCGCCACCCCATCCACCATGAATCCATTGCCCAATTGCTACGGCACCATGTTCCCCGACCTGTCGGTTGAGGTTTTCAATGTCCCGCATGAAGGCAAGGCCTTCACGCTCACGGTGGAAAGTAGCGGTGGTGCTGTCACCGGACGGCACACCCAAGTGAAAATGGACGAGTGGCTGGCTTGTGCCGAATGCCCGGCTTACCGGTCCTGCTACGACCTTTGTGTGGGGCGCATGCTGTTGCACCGTGCCGCGCAAACTTACGGCATCGAGCGCGCCCTGTGAGGGCATCTCCGGTTCTTCCTTTGGTGCAGGCCTTGCCCTAGGGCAGTGCGTGCTCAAACCGCCACACTCAGCTTGAAGGGGGCGGCGCGGAAATGCACGGGAGTGGTGAACGACGCGAGTTCGCCGTCGACCTCCACCGGGGCCTGCGGTTCGGCGGTGACGGTGAAGTCGCTGGCCTGGAGGCAGTCGATGTCCTCGGCGGGTTCGTAGCCGCCGGTGACAATGGCGCGCAGCATCTGGGCGAATTCCCAGCCGCCGAGGCCGCGGAAGACGAGGATGTCGAGCAGGCCGTCCTGGGGGTTGGCCTGGGGGAAAACCGGCACCGGGCCGCCGTAGTGGCGACCGTTGCCGATGAGTACGACCGAGCCATGCAGGGCGGGTCGGCCCGGCACATGCACGGAGAGCACGGGCGGTTGCCGCGCCAGCACTTGCACGGCGGAGAGCACATAGCCGAGCGGACCGAATTTGCGTTTTCGCTCCCAGGGGGTTTCCTGGATGATCTCGGCATCGAACCCGACCCCGGCGAGCTGGACGAAGTACTGGTCGCCGGCCAGCCAGAGATCGATGGCGCGGCGATCGCCGGCGACGAGGCGTCGCCAGCATTCCGGCAGGTCGGCGGCTGGCAGGCCGAGTTCGAGGGCGAAGACATTCATCGTGCCGACCGGCAGCACGCCGAGGGCAGTGTGCGGCTGGCCGGGCGCGCGGTCGGCATTGGCGCGGCAGAGGCCCTGCAGCACCTCGTTCATGGTGCCGTCGCCGCCGGCGGCGACGACGAGTGGATGGCCGTCGCGGGCGAGTTGTTCGGCGAGTTTGGCGGCCTCGCCGGGGGCGCCGGTGAGGACGAGTTCGGGCTCCGGGGTCAGGGCGCGGATGGCCTGCTCGCGCGCGGCAGCCTGGGTGCTGCGTGCTGCCGGATTGAGGATGACTGGAATGCGCCCGCTCATGGCGCGAGCGATGCGCCGGTTTGCCGCCTTTCTCAAGTCCGGAGTCGCAACAAGCTCCTTGTCGGCCGCGCTGGCACCGCCGATGGTGGGGACCATGATGATGGAACCGCTTGCCCGCCTGGAACGCCATGCCAAACGGCTCGGCGAGATCGCCGCCGTCGCCGGCAAGTACGGCCTGTCGGAGTTCTTTGGCTTCATCAACCTGGCCTGGTTCAAGGAGCGGCTGAAGAGTGCCGACGGCCAGGCGCTCGCCGGCCTGAGCACGGAGGCGCGCATCCGGCTGGCGCTCACCGAGCTGGGCACGACCTTCATCAAGTTTGGCCAGATGCTGAGCACGCGCGCCGACCTGGTGGGTGCCGAACTCGCCGCCGAGTTGTCCGGGCTGCAGGCGAACGTGCCGGCCGAGAGCGCCGCGGCGGCGCGCGCCCTGCTCGAAGCCCAATTGGGCCGGCCGATCGACGCCTGCTTTGCCTGGTTCGACGACACGCCGCTGGCGGCAGCCTCGATCGCCCAGGTGCATGCCGCGCGGTTGCCCACCGGCGAGGCGGTGGTCGTCAAGATCCGCCGCTCCGGCATTGAGGCCAAGGTCATCACCGATCTGGAGATCGTGCAATTGCTCGCCGAACTGCTGGAAAAGCATTCGCCGTCGCTGCGCGCCTACCAGCCGGTGGCCATCATCCGCCAGTTCCGTCGCGCCCTGCTGCGCGAGCTCGATTTCAGCTACGAACGCCGCAATCTGGAGACCTTCGCGCGGCGCTTTGCCACCGAGCCGGCCGTGCACATCCCGGGCGTGTTTGAGGACCTGTGTTCGCACGAGGTGATCACGATGGAGCGACTGCAGGGCATTCCCGGCACCGACATCGAGCGCCTGCGTCACTCGGGCGAAGACCTCGCCGAGTTCGCCCGTCGCGGCGCGAACATGTACCTGGAGATGGTTTTCCGCGACGGCTTCTACCATGCCGATCCGCATCCGGGCAACCTCATGCTGCTGCCCGGCTGCGTCGTTGGTGTGCTCGACTGCGGGCAGGTGGGACGGCTCGACGATGAGCTGCGCGACGAGGTCGAGACCCTGCTGCTGGCGGTGGTGGAAAAGGATGCCGACCAGGTCACTGAATCCGTGCTGCGGCTCGGTTCCGTGCCGCCGGAGTGCGACCGCAGCCGCCTGCGCACCGAGCTCGACGATTTCATGGCCGACTACATCGGTCACCCGCTCAACGAGATCCATGTCGGCCAGGCGCTGAGCACGTTGATCGAGATCATCCGTCGCCATTCCATCACCCTGCCGCCGCCGCTGGCCCTGCTGCTGAAAACCCTCATCCTGCTCGAGGGCACCAGCCGACGCTTCCATCCCGACTTCAGCCTGGCCGAACTGATGGCGCCGTTCTGCCGGCGCATGGCCCTGCGCCGGCTTTCGCCCGGCCGGCTGCAGCGGCGCGCGCGGAGGTTTGTGCGCGACTGGGACCGGCTGGTGAGCGCCCTGCCGCGCGATCTTGCCGACCTGCTCGCGCGTTTCCGCGATGGTACCCTGACGGTGCATCTCGATCACCGGCACCTCGATCCCATCGTCAACCGCCTCGTGCTCGGCGTGCTCACCGCGGCGATCTTCCTTGGTTCGTCCGAGTTGTGGAGCCGGCAGGCGGCGCCGTTGCTTTGGGGGGTCTCGGTGTTTGGCGCGCTCGGTTACCTGCTCAGCCTCTGGCTCGGCTGGCGGCTGCTGCGGGCGATCCGCAAATCGGGCAACATCGATTCGAAGGACTAGAACGAGAAGCCGACCGTCACGTGCAGCATGCCACTGCCCTCGCCGCTGCGGCGGTCGAGGTTGTGGCCGTAGTCGACGCGCACCGGGCCGAAGGGCAGCTTATAGCGCAGACCGGCACCGGCGGCGGGCCGGAAGTCGGTGGAGATGTCGAAGGCCGTGGTGTTCTTGTCGCGGCCAAGACTGCCGACGTCGCCGAACAGGGCGAACTCGAAGTTGGGATAAAACTCGTAGCTGAGTTCGACCGTGCCGAGCAGGGCCGAGGTGCCGCCGAGCGGAGTGCCCCCGGGGGTCATGGGTCCGAGTTCGCGTTCGGCGAAGGCGCGCACGCTGTTGGGGCCGCCGTTGAAGACGCGGGAATCGATCGGCAGATCCTGGGCGGCTGCCCCCTGCAGGTTCACCAGCGAGCCGCCGGCGGTGAAGCGCAGGCGCCGGGTCAATGGGTGATGCCAGGCGCCACGCAGGTCGGTGCGGATGAAGCTGACATTCGAGCCCATGACATCGAGCGTGGTTTCCAGGCGTCCGCTGAGGAACCAGCCCCTGCGCGGCAGCACCGGGCTGTCGCGGAAGTCGAGCATCAGGCTGCCGCCGAGCGTGGCGAGCGTGTACAGGTCGGGACCGATTTCCTCCTCCTCCAGCACGTCGGTGGAGACGGTGTTGACCGAGAGACCGAAGAAGCCGGTGTAGGAGAAGAAGGAGGAGAGCCGGCGCGAGACTTCGAGGTTCAGGCTGCTGCCGTAGCGCGAGTACTCGTAAAGGTCGAAGTTTTCCAGGGCCAGGTGAGCCGAGGCGGCATAGGGCGTGTTGAAGATGGCGGGATCGGTCAGGCGCAGGAAGCCGAGCGGACCTGCCAGGCTCCAATTCAACTCGGCCGCCAGGATCAGGCCGGTGTCGCGCAGGTTGGTGTTGCGGTAGTTCACGCCCGACTGCGGGCCGAGAAAGGTGTCGTAACCGACCTCAAAGCCCAGGGTGTGCGGCTGGGCCTGCTCGCCGGTGATGATCAGGTCGGCAAGCGTGCCGTCGGCTGGCTGCGGCCGCACGACCGGCTCGACGTCGAGGCGGGTGAACATGCCGGTGTCGAGCGCGCGCCGAAACAGGAAGTCGGTGTCAGGCTCGGAATACCAGTCGCCCACCGCCTCCTGAAAACCGGCCGAGAGCACGCGCCGCGCGCCGCGGCTGAAACCCTTGTCCGGCTGTACCTCGACGATGCGTGCGCGCGGGCCGGCGCGGTTTTTCAGCAGCACGTCGACCGTGCCGCCGCCCGCTGCCAGCGTGTACTCGGCGCTGGTGACCGACTGCAGCCAGCCACGGCGGATGGCGACGTGATTGACGCGCTGTTCGAGCGACTGCACACGCGCTTCGTTGAAGGGTTCACCGGTCGCTTGCTCGATCTCCGCGCGCATGAGTTCACGCAGTTCATCCGGAGCGCCGCGCAGGCTGACCCGCCCGAAGCGGAAGACCGGCCCGGGTTGCACGACGACGGCGAGATCGCGGCGGCCGGCGGTCGCCGCGGCGGCGGGTTCCAGCTGAACATCCGCCTGCAGGTGGCCCTCAGCGCGCAGGCGGCGTTCGACGAGTTCGGCGCCGCGGCGCAGGTCGGCCTCGACCCAGAACGGCGGGTCGCCCTCGCCGCGTTCGAGGCCGGGGCGCAGCAGGAAGCGGCGCAGCTCCGTCTCTGGCAGCGGCAGCTCGCCGCGCCAGGTGACCTCGCCGACGCGCGTGCGTTCGCCGGCCTCGACCTGCAGCAGCACGCTGCCCTGGGCCAGTTCCCAGCGCACGGCGGCCTCGGGCCAGCCTTCGCGCAGCAGGTGTTGGCGGGCGAAGAAGGCGAGGTCATCGGCCAGCGGGGCGCGCGCGCCGCCCTCACCACCGCCGAGGCTGAGTTGGTCGCGCAGCAGGCCCTGCAAGTTTGGCCATGCCTCCGGCTGCAGGCCGCTGACCCGGACCTGCACACCGCTTTCGCGCAGTTCGAAGTTGCCGGCTTCCTCGGGGAAGCCGCCTCCAGCCACCAGCACGAGCGCCGCCAGGGCGGGACGGAGCAGGCGGTGCGCGGTCATGCCTCCGGTTTCGTCCGTCGGCACGCCCTTGTCAATCGAGGCTGCGCGCCAGCGGGCGCACGCTGCGCAGGGCTTCGGCATGGCGGACGCCACAGGCCAGGCCGCGGTAGCGGGCGAGCACGGTCTTGGTCTCCACCGCGGCGTCCTTGGCGGGATCGAATGGTTTGTCGCGCACAAAGGCCATCAAACCGCCGAGCCAGTCGACGACGCCGGGCCATTCGGCGCTGACATCGACGTAGGTGTCCGGGGTGAAATCGATGGTGTGACCGGGGCCGTTGTCGTACCAGAACACCTGCGAGGGACTGCGCGCGTTGTCGTCGCCGGTGAGGCGTGCCGGCTGAAACAGCGCCGCGTGGCAGATTTCCGAAACCACCTCGTGATCCGGATGACGGTCCCTGGGCCAGAGCAGGTAGGCGGTGTCGGGCCGCACCTCAGCGACGAGGCGGGCGACCTCGCGCTTGATTTCGAGAGTGGCTTCAAAGCCCATGCTCGCGTGGTCGAGGAAGCGCATTTCCATGCCGCGCTCGGCCGCCATCTGCACGGTCTTGTCGCGCAGCGCCTGCTCGCGGCCGCGCACGGGTGGCCAGTTGCGGTAGTCGCCGATGAGGCTGAGGATGACCACCCGATGATGGGCACGCACCGCCTGAAGCAGGATGCCGGGGATGCCGAACGGGCAGTCGTCGTAGTGGGCGCCGAGGGCGAGGATCGTCTTGGGCATGTCCTATCAACGCGGGTTGGATGGCGATTCAGTCGTCCGAGACCACCGGTTCGATCAGGCGGCGCAGGTCGTCGGCGGTGAGCTGAGGGCCTTCGGTGCGACCGGCGAGCAGGCCCTCGACGAGGGCGGCCTTGGTTTTCTGCAGTTCGAGGATGCGCTCTTCGAGGGTGTCCTGGCAGATGAGCTTGTGGATGAAGACCGGCTTGGTCTGGCCGATGCGATGGGCGCGGTCGCTGGCCTGGGCCTCGGCGGCCGGGTTCCACCAGGGGTCGTAGTGGATGACGGTGTCGGCGGCGGTGAGGTTGAGGCCGGCACCACCCGCTTTCAGGCTGATGAGGAAGACCGGCACCTCGCCGTTTTGGAAGCGCTGCACCGGCGTGTCGCGGTCGCGGGTGTCGCCGGTGAGCACGACGTGATTGATGCCGGCGCGGCGCAATTCCTCGCCGAGCAGGGCGAGCAGGCGGGTGAACTGCGAGAAGATCAGCACGCGCCGGCCCTCTTCGAGCAGTTCGGGCAGCAGTTCCTCCATGAGGTAGGCGGTTTTGGCCGAGGCGGTGCTGCCGGCCGCGCCCTCGCCGCCGAGCAGGCGCGGGTGGCAGCAGACCTGGCGCAGCTTGAGCAGGGCGTCGAGCACGAGGATCTGGCTGCGCTCCAGGCCCTGGGCCTGGATGGCCTCGCGCACGCGTTCATCGACCGCGGCGCGGATGGTTTCGTAGAGCTCGGCCTGGGCGGGTTCGAGTTCGATGCTGTGCAGGATCTCGGTCTTCGGCGGCAGGTCGCGGGCGACCGCGTCCTTGGTACGGCGCAGCAGCAGCGGTCGCAGGCGGTCGGCGAGCTGGCGCTGGCGACCGGCGTCGCGGTCGCGCTCGATCGGGTTGCGGTAGTGACTGCGGAAGCTTTCGGCATCGCCGAGCAGGCCGGGCATGAGGAAGTGGAAGAGGCTCCACAGTTCGCCGAGGTGGTTTTCGACGGGCGTGCCGGTCAGGCAGAGGCGGTGGCGGGTCTTCAACCCTGCGCAGATCTGCGCGGCGCGACTGCGCGGGTTCTTGATGTGCTGGGCCTCGTCGAGCACGGCGAGGTGCCACTCGACCGCGCCCAGTTCGGCGGCGTCGCGCAGAAGCAGGGGGTAGGAGGTGATGACGAGGTCGTGGCGATGCAGGGTGCCGTAGCCGCTGCGGCGGTCGCCACCCTGAAGCAGCAGGACGCGCAGGGCCGGGGTGAACTTGGCGGCTTCGCGCGCCCAATTGCGCACGACCGAGGTGGGCGCGAGGATGAGGCAGGGGCGGTCGAGGCGGCCGGCCTCCTTTTCGAGCAGCAGATGCGCCAGCGTCTGCACGGTCTTGCCCAGGCCCATGTCATCGGCGAGCACGCCGTGCAGTTCGAACTCGCGCAGGAACTGCAGCCAGGCCAGGCCCTCGCGCTGGTAGGGGCGCAGGGTGGCGCGCAGGCCGCCCGGCGGGGTCACCTCACTCAAACCTGTGAAACCCTCGAGGCGCTCGCGCAGACGCGTCAGTTCCTCGGGCAGTCGCAGCGGCAGGCCGTCCAGGCCGGCGAGCTGGGCGGCACGCAGTTTGTCGAGGCGCAGCCGGCCGCCCTGGCGCGGCGGTCGGGCGGCGAGCAGTTCGTCGAGAAAGCGCACCAGCACGAGCAGGCGCGAGGCCGGCACCGACAGCACGGTCTGCTCCGGGCCGGGCAGGGCGATCAAATAGCTGCGCTGCAGGTCCTGTTCGAGCACCTCGGCGGTGAGGCCCTGCTCGATGCATTCGGCGAGCAGCGGCACGACCGAGACACGCTGGCCGTGCAGGTCGATGCCGAGGTCGAAGCTGAAGGCGCCGTCACCGGCGCTTTCCAAGTCGGTGAACCAGTCGGTCTCGGCGGCCTCATGGATGGTGAAGCCGAAGTCCGGGTCGATCTCGACCTGCCAGCCCTCGGCGCGCAACATCGGCACGTGGTCGCGCACGAAGGCGGCCCAATGCAGGGCCTGGCTTTTTTCCGGCACGCTCAACAGGGCGTTCAGCGGGCCATCGCCGCGCACGCCCGGCACGGCCTGGGGCAGGGGCGTCAGGCCGGTCTGGGTGATGTCGGTCAGCAGCAGGCGCTCGAGGTGGAGGTTGCGCGCCAGTTCGAAGCGACGGCCATCGCTGCCGGTCCAGCGCAGGCTGGCGCCGCGTCCCGGCACCGGCAGGCGCTCGGGGCAGGCGGCATAGGCGACGCTCATTTCTGCCACGCCAAGGCGCACGACGGTGAAGACCGGACTGCCGCGGACGACGCGACCGGTCGGGCGTTCGACCTCGACCCGGCGCAGTTTCAGGAAGGGCTGTGGCGGGCCGGCCTCGACGCGTTCGGCCTCGTCGCTGGCGACCCCGGCGGCGTCCGTTCCGGTGCGCATCTGGCCGGCGCCGGGGGCGGCCAGGCGAGCGACGCGGGCTTGCGTCGCTGGTTCGCCGAGATGGAGCAGCAGGGCGGCGGCGTGATCGCAGAGAGGGCCGGTGTGGCAGGTGCAGGCGCTGGTGACGTGCAGGGCGCCGGCGTCGGCGAGCTTCAGGCGCAGCACCGGTTCATCATGGGTGTCGGCGCTGCGGCCGGCGGCGCCGGCGATCTCGAGTTCCGCGCCGTTGACGACACTGACCGCGCGGATCTCGGTGTGGGTCTTGCACCACTTCAGGCCTTGGGCGACCTGGGCCTGACGGAACAGCCACATCCAGGTCTTGCGACGGAGCTGCGTCCAGAGCGTGTCAAAGGGGAAGTCGGCGGGCACGGGGCCGTTTCGCATAGCGTGCGCGTCGGCAAATGCAAACGCCGCGAGTCACTGCCGCTCCGGCTTGTCGAGGGTCATGTAGGTGATGCCCTGGCGCTTGCCGTCGGTCGGATTGAACGACTGCACGCGCATCTCGCGCAGCGACGAGACGTTGTCGACCTTCCACATTTTCGTCACCTCGAAGCGTTTCACCAGGGTGCTGCGGCTGTCGTAGGCGTCCATGCGCGCGACCCCGCCGCTGTCCTGGTGCACCCAGAGATCGACCGTGTAATACGGACCCTTGGTGTCGGGGGCGGTGACACGCACCAGCCAGCAGCGCACGCCGCCGGTGACGCGGGCGTTGGCGTCCATCATCTGCACCTTGTCCCAGTAGAGAAAGCGTTGCGACAGATCCTCGTAATTGAAATCCATGCCGCGAACCGGGCGCTCGGAGTTCGCCAGCGGCACCCGCTTCAGGTCGCCGTTGCCTTGAATCTGCCAGAGGGTCGCCGGGTGGGTGGTGAGGTCGAGCTGGATCGTCTCCGGCGGCTGGCCGGGGAAGTGGAAGCGCATGAGCGACTGGCTGAGCGAGAGTTCGAGGGCTTCCTCGCGGCCGCTGGCGCTGTCGCGCAGGCGACCGGTCATGCGGTGGTCCTGCAGGGCGTAGCTCTGGCGCACCCGGTCGAGCACTTCCGCGGCGGTCGGTGTGGCATTTTGGGCGGACGCGAACGGGGCCGCGGCGAGGGCGACAAGAAAGAGGCGGCGGTGCATGCCTGTCAGACTGCCGCGGTTCGGCTGGCATTCAACCCTTGCCTGGCGCTGAGGATGACTTGCGTTGGGGGCAGGCGGGGATTCTGGATCAGGGGTGCAGCGGGTCGCCCTGGGCGCGCCGCCAGTCGGTCAGCAGCGCTTCCAGTCGCACGCGTTCGGCGGCATGCGCGGGATCGGCGGCGAGATCCCGGAGTTCGTCGGGATCGGCGGCAAGATCGAACAACTGTCGGCGGTTGAGCTGCGGGTACAGGATCAGCTTGTAGCGCGTTTCGCAGACCAGGCGCTGGGTGTCGGTGAAGGCGGCGAACACGCGCTCGTGCACGCGGTCGGTCCGGCCCTGCAGCAGCGGCAGTAGGCTGCGTGCCTGGACACTGGCCGGCACCGGCACGCCGGCGAGTTCGCAGAGGGTGGGATGCAGGTCGCGCAGCATGACGAGCGCCTCGCTGCGCCGGCCCTGCGGCAGGCCGGGGCCGGCGATGAGCAGGGGCGAGCGGATGCTGTGCTCGTAGCAGTTCTGTTTGCCGAGCAGGCCATGGCTGCCGAGGGCGAGTCCCTGGTCGCTGGTGAACATCACGACCGTGTCGCGACCGTCGGCGGTCAGCGCGTCGAGCAGGCGGCCGAGCTGGGCGTCGAGATCGGTGATCATCGAATGGTAGACGGCCAGTTCGGCGCGCACCGCCTCCGGCGTCCGAGGGATGGGCAGCAGCTGCTCGTCGCGGCCGCCGCGGTTGCCGTGATCAAAGGCATGATCGGGGGCGAAGTTGCGCGGCAGCGGCGTCTTTGAAGCCTCATGGTGATGGGCCGGGTCCGGCGGCAGCAGGCGGGGGTCGTGGGGGAAGGCGAAATTGACGTGCAGGAAAAACGGCCGGTCCGGCGGCGATTCGCCGAGGGCGCGCAGGGCGCCATCGATGATGTGCCGGCTGTTGTCGGGCTGCAGGCCGACCCCCTTGGCCGGGTCGGGTTTGCCGGCGTCGTCCTTGAAGGTCCAGCCGCGGTAACCGGTGCGCGGGTGGCCGCGTGCGTCGATCTCGGGTTCGGCGATGCCGCGGCCGCCGCCGCTGGAGTAGAGGGCGCGGATGCCGCCGTAGCCGCGCTGGGTGGGCTGGCCGTCGTTGTGCCACTTGCCCGAGTACCAGGTCCGGTAGCCGGCGGCGCTGAGGGTGGAGGCGAGCTGGGGCAGGGTGGGGTCGATCGGCCCGGCCGGGTAATTCGGGTAGGCGCGGAAGGCGGGGCAGCCGGTGAGGAGCTCGGCCCGGCTGACATGGCAGATGGGGTAGCCGGCGTAGGCGCGGGTGAAGACCGTGCCGCGCGCGGCCAGGCGGTCGAGGTTGGGGGTGCGCAGATGGGCGCCGTGCAGGGCGGCGATCGTGTCCGGTCGCTGGTCATCGCTGACGATCAGGACCAGGTTGGGCGGCGCGGCGGCGGCGAGGACCGGCAGCAGCAGGGGCAGGAGGCGGCGCATGGGGAGTAAACTGGCGGTGGTGGCGGCTTTTCTCAGGTGCCCTGAAAACAAACCATTTGCACCCCGGCCACCAGCGGGTAATTTAATGACCCCTTTTTCAACCCCGTACTCTGTTCATTCCATGTCCCAGCATCGCAGCCTCAAAACCGCCGGATCCGTTGGCACCAAGCGCAGTGTCCTGAAGCGCGGCGAACGCATCAAGCTCATGAAGGCGCGCGGCCAGTGGAAGGAAGGTCGCCTGCCGACCGGTCTGCCCAAGACCAAGTCCGAGTAACCCCCGGGGCCGGGATCCCCCCGGTCCGTCCGCCGTGCGACTCAACCGTTATCTCAGCCTCTGCGGCCTGGGCTCCCGCCGTGGTGTGGAGGCCGTCATCCTTGAGGGGCGCGTTTCGATCAACGGCCACTTTGTCAAGGATCTGGCCACCCAGGTGGACGACGACGACCGCGTGCTCGTCGATGGCCGGCCGATCCGGCTGGAAAAGTCGACCGTCATCGCCCTCAACAAGCCGAAGGGCTACGTCTGCACCCGCAGCGACGAGCGGGATCGCCTGACCATTTACGATCTGCTGCCCCGGCAGTTCCAGACCCTGCATCACGTCGGCCGGCTCGACAAGGACAGTGCCGGCTTGCTGCTGCTGACCAACCGCGGCGACCTTTCGCACCGCCTCATTCACCCGAGCCAGGGTGCGGAAAAGGAATACGAGGTCGTCACCGACAAGCCCATGGATCAGGAGACCATGGCCAAGATGGTCAAGGGCATGATGACCGAGGAGGGTTTCGCCAAGGCCGAACGCGCCTGGCTGGTGACCGAATATCGCGCCCACGTCGTGCTCAAGCAGGGTCTCAAGCGCCAGATCCGCCTCATGTTTTACCAGCTCGGCTTCGAGGTCGAGCGACTCGTCCGCGTGCGCATTGGCTGGCTCGAGCTGCGCGGCCTGCCGCGCGGCAGCTGGAAGGAACTCAGCCAGGCCGAGATCGAACGCTTTTTTGCCAAGGACGGGGCCACCGGTCGCGCCCCTGGTGCCGCGCCCCCGCGGCCGCGCCTGCGCAAGAAGCCCGTCGGCAAACCGACGGAATCGGGTCGCCGCGAGCGACCGACGGCGGGCAAAAAATCAACGACGCGGTCCGCCCAGCCCGGCCGCAGGCCTGCCGGCTCGGCCGCGCGCGCCGGCAAACCGATGGAAAGCGACCGCCGCGAGCGACCCAGGGTGGGTCAAAAGTCGGCCAACCGGACCGACAAACCCGGTCGCAGGTCCGCTGCACCGTCGGCGCGGGCTGACCAACCGACAGAGACCGGCCGTCGCGAACGACCATCGACCGGCAAAAAGACGACATTCCAAGCCGCCAAAGCGGGCCGCAAGCCTGCAGCCGCCGCGACGAGGGCAGGGAAGCGACCGCTGTCAAAATCGGCAAAACCCTCGCAAAAGCCAAAATTCGGAGCAAAAAGCCCGAAGAAGCGCGGTTAAACCCAGTAAAAACCCGAGAAACCGGGATCTGACTAGGCTGGGGCGCGCCTGTGGCAAAGACCTGTGAATTCGCCTTCACTGCACCTTCGTGATTGAGTGGTCCTGATATTTTGCTAAACTGGGCTGTCAATATTGGCGAGGAAAAGCACACCCCAAGCATCGACTTCATGGCTGCCGACACCCCGAAAACGCGTCCCCCGCGCGCCCGCGTGCAGGAGAAGTTGAACCCGTGGAACGAGGTGGGAGGCATCCTGCAGCTGGTACTGGCGGCGATGTATTTGCTGGCGTTGATCTCCTACGATCCGGGTGACCTGCCGTCCTGGTCGCACCTGAGCCCGGCGGATGAGCCGAATGCGGTCACGCAGAATTTCATCGGCCGACTCGGGGCGCTGCTGGCGGGGTATTCCTTTTTCCTGGCGGGTCTGGCGATCTACGTCCTGCCTTTCAGCATGACCTGGTTCGGGGTTTGCAAGTTGGCCTCGCACATGCGCATCAGTGGTCGTTCCTGGCTGGGGGTGGTGCTCATGCTGATCAGTGTTGCCGCCCTGCTGGAGATCCAGGACATCCTCAACCAGCGCGACGAGATCACGCCGCTGGGTGGCGGCGGCGGTCTGGGCTACCTCATCGGCGGCAGTTTTCTGGCCAACCTGCTGGGCCGGGCTGGGTCGACGATCATTTTGGGCGGCATCTATGTGTCCGGGTTCTTCCTCGCCAGTGGCCTGCACCCGGTGCTGGTGCTGCAGGATCTGCGCCGGGAGCTGGCCGAGCTGCACGAACGCTGGCGCCTGCGCCGCGAGCGGGCGGAGGCCGCGGCGGCGGAGGCCGAGGTGCGACCCACCGTGCGTGCCCGCAAGCCGGCGCGTGCCGAGCCGGTACCGGCCGGGCCGCTGGTCACGCCTGAGCTGGGCCTGACCTTTGAGGCACCCAAGCCGAAGATTTTCGACGCCAACGAACCGCGGCAGTCCAAGGATCAGGCGGACAAGCCCAAGCTCTCCGAGGTGTGGGAGAAAAAGCGCGCACAGAAGCTCGAGCAGGCGCCGCACGGCAGCCTCGGCAGCCTGTCGGTGTTGTTCAAGGACTACAAGCTGCCCGAGATGGACCTGCTGCACTGGCCGGACGAGTCGCAGCGTGTCACGACCGACAAGAGCGAGCTGCTGGCGATCCAGAACACCATCATCCGCTGCCTGGCCAGCTTCAACGTCAAGGTCGAGCCGGGCGACATCACCCGCGGTCCCGCGATCACCCGTTACGAGGTGCGGCCGGAGGACGGCTTGCGCGTCTCGCGCATTGCCGCGCTCGACGACGACATCGCGCGTGCCACCTGCGCCGAGCGCATCAACATTCTTGCGCCGATCCCGGGCAAGGACACGGTCGGCATTGAGGTGGCCAACCGCGACAAGGTCGCCGTGCCGATCCGCGAGCTGCTGGAGGACGAGGTCTTCACCAGCGGCAAGGCGCGCCTGCCCATCGCCCTGGGCAAGGACGTGTACGGCAAGACGATCATCGGCGACCTCGCCGCCATGCCGCACTTGCTCGTCGCCGGCGCCACCGGTTCCGGCAAGTCGGTCTGCATCAATGGCATCATCACCAGCCTGCTCTGCCGCTTTGCTCCCGACGAGCTGCGCTTCATCATGATCGACCCGAAGGTCGTCGAAATGCAGAACTACGCCGAGCTGCCGCACCTGGCGCTGCCGGTGGTGACCGATCCCAAAAAGGCGCTGCTGGCCCTGCGCTGGGTGGTCAAGGAGATGGAGGGCCGCTACCAGATGTTTGCCCAGGAGGGCTGCCGCAACTTCGAGACCTTCAACAACCGCAACCGCAAGCGCGCCGCTGCCAATGAGGCGCGCAAGGCGGCTGCCGCCGCGGCTCCGACCCGCGCCGGCACCGACGACGCCCGCGTTTCCGCCGCCTTTGCCAAGGTGCTCGAGCCCGACACCGCCGCCCCCGACGAGGAGGAGATCGAGGCGCCGCCGGTGGATGCCGCCGGGCACTGGACCGGCGATTCCGCCCCGCCGCCGCCGCGCCGCCAGGAGATGGTCATCCCCGACACGCTGCCCTACATCGTCGTCATCATCGACGAGTTGGCCGACCTCATGCAGACCGCGCCGGCGGACATCGAAGTGGCCATCGCCCGCATCACCCAGATGGCGCGTGCGGCCGGCATCCACCTCATCGTCGCCACCCAGACGCCGCGCGCCGACGTCATCACTGGCGTCATCAAGGCCAACATCCCGACCCGCATCGCCTTCCAGGTGTCCTCGGCGCTCGACAGCCGCGTCATCCTCGACCGCAAGGGCGCGGAGAACTTGGTTGGCAAGGGCGACATGCTCTACGTGCCGCCCGGCGGTGCCCAGCCGATCCGCAGTCAGGGCGCGCTGGTGACCGATGAGGAGATCCATGCCATCGTCGAGCGCTGTGCCGCCCAGGGCAAGCCGGTGTTCGACGTCAAGGTCGACGATGAAACCGGCGAAATGGATGACGACGAATTTGGCGGTGGCGGCGGCATGAGCAGCGAGGAGGAGGAGACGCTGGAAAAGTGCCTGGAGGTGATCCGCCAGGAGAAAAAGGCTTCGACCTCCCTGTTCCAGCGCCGGCTCAAGCTCGGCTACGGCCGTGCTGCGCGCATGATGGACATCCTCGAAGACCGCGGCATCATCGGCCCCGGCGAAGGCGCCAAACCGCGTGAGATCCTCGTCGACATGGACATGATTTGAGGCTGTGCCCGTCAGGGAGTGAGGGCGTCCACGCCCTCAGCGGGGGGCTGTCTCGTCCCTGAGGCCGGGGGCGGCCTCACTCCGGTTCGTGGATCCGGTCACTTTTTCGGCCGCACCTTGATTTCGACGCGGCGGTTCAGGCCCTGTTCGTCGACGCTGCCGGTGGTGCTGACAATGGGCCGGCTCTTGCCCAGACCGACCGCCTCAATGCGGTCGGTGCCGAGTTGCAGGGAGGCGCGCAGCCATTCGACCACGGCCTGGGCGCGGCGCAGGCTGAGGTCAAGGTTGTATTGTTCACCGCCAAAGCTGTCGGTGTGACCCTCAATGATGAAGAGGGAGTTGGGGTTTTTTTGGATCAGGAAGCCGAGCTTCATCAGGCTCAGCCGGGCGCCCTCGGCGAGCTGGTCGCTGCCATAGGCAAACAGCAGGTCGGTGGGCATGAGGATGGGCGCGGTGCTGGCGCCGAGGGTGCCGCTGCCGCCGAGCAGGTCGTCGAGGTTGCTGAATCCCTTGACGCGCGCCGAGGCGCCGTCGCCGCCCTGGGCCTTGACCTGGTCGAGCAGATTGACGTCGACTTGGCCGGCCGAGGCCGGTTCGAGGGCGCCGGCGTCGAGCAGCATCTGCTTTTCCGAAACCGGCTTGGAGAGAACCTCGCGGCGCATCTCCGCCATGGCACCGGCGAGGTCGGGCAGGGCGGCGGATTCAGGGGCGAGCAGGGCGGCCATTTCGGCCTTGAGCGAGCCGGCTGTGCGCTGGTCGCCGGGTTCATCGGCGCGGATGAAGTTGGTGACCTCCTTGATGTTGGGCGTCAGGTCGATCTCCTGGTTCTCGGGGATCATCTGCGCCTTGTCGAAGCTGTCGAGGTCGGGGGCAAAGGACTGAATGTCGGGCTGGGTGCCCGCCGGGGCGATCATCTCCGGGATCTGCTGCACGGCCTTTTGTTCCTGCAGGACCTTGGGATCGATGGTGAAGCGCTCGGGTTTCGGAGGCACCACTGCCACCGGCTGGGAATGACCGAGGAAGCGGCTGATTTCGTCGAAGCTCAGGTACAGCACCCCGTGCAGGGCGATGGACAGGATCAGGGCGAACATGATCCACCACTTCAGACTCCAGTCTTCGCGTGAGCGGAAGGAGGAGCGCGGGTGGCTGCTCCAGGTGGTCGACTCGAAAGCCATGACAAACAACCTAGCACGGCCCGGACCGCGCACAACGCAAACTCGCGTGCCGCCGCGCGGTTCAGCGGATGATCAGCTTGAAGGCGGCCTGGCCCTGGCGGTCGTCGGGGCTGGAGACCAGTAACTGGCCGAGGTGGTGGCCGCTGCGCCAGGGGGCACCGCTGTTGGGGCGGGTCTGCAGCAGGTAGGCACCCGTGCCGGCATTGCGGAAGGTCAGCAGGTTGTTGCTGAACGAGGACTGCTGGCCGGGCACCTCAAAGTGCTCCATGAGCGTGAAATGATCCTGGTTCAGGTCGGTCACCGGCCAGCCGCCGCAGGTGACCAGAACCAGAATGTTTGCCGCATGGGTGTTGCCGCCGGCGGCAGCGCCTGCGGAAGTTTGCACACTGACGCTGAGGGCGCCCGGGGCGTTGCGCGCGGCGGGTTTGGCGACGGGGGGTGCCGGGGGAGCGGGCGGCGGGGGCGCTGCAGGTTTTGCGGCGACCGGGGCCGGGGCAGGCTTCGGGGCGGCAGGCTTGGCCGCGGGCAGGGCGACGGGTTTGGGGGCCGGTTTTGGCGCCGATTTGGCAGCCGGTTTCGGTGCCGATTTGGCGGCCGGCTTCGATGCCGGCTTGGCGGCAGGTTTGGCCGCGGGTTTCGACACGGCTTTGCCGGCCGGTTTTTTGGCGGCGGCGGCCGCGGGTTTTTTCACGGCCGGCTTGGCGGCCGGACGCGCTTTGCCTGCCGGAGCAGGCTTTTTCACCGCGGGCTTTTTCGCGGGCAGTTTTTTCGGCGTCGGTTTCTTGGCCATGAGACGGATTTGTTGCGAATTTCAAAAAGGCTAACAAGGAGTTGGCAAAACTGTCCAGCCCGGTCTTTATTTTTCGGGCTGCCCCCGGGCTTTTTCCCGTGGGCAGTTCCGGAAGCCTCGTTTTACCGCCTCGGCAGACCCCTCATGGCCTATCGTTCCGCTCCCGCCGACTCCCCGCGCATGCCTTCGGGCATTCCCTACATCATCGGCAATGAGCTGGCGGAACGCTTCAGCTTTTACGGGATGCGCGCCATCCTGTATCTCTTCATGACCACGGCCCTGGTCACCCATGAGGGGGCGCCCGACCTGATGGACGAGGTTGATGCGCGCAAGTGGACCCATCTGTTCATCGCCGCGGTGTATTTTACCCCGCTCATTGGTGCCTTTTTGGCCGATCTCTGGCTGGGCAAGTACCGCACCATCCTGGCGCTGTCCCTGGTTTACTGCGCCGGCCACGTTGTGCTGGCGGTCGACAACACCCGGACCGGCCTGATGGTTGGGCTGGGGCTGATCGCTCTCGGTGCCGGCGGCATCAAACCCTGTGTTTCCGCCCATGTCGGCGACCAGTTTGGCCCGGCCAACGCCCACCTGCTGCCGCGCGCCTTCCACTTCTTTTACCTGTCGATCAACGCCGGTGCGGCGGTTTCCCAGCTGCTGACGCCCTGGCTGCTGGAGTGCGCCGGGCCGCACGTGGCCTTCGGCGTGCCGGGCCTGCTGATGTTCGCCGCCACCTTCGTTTTCTGGCTGGGTCGACACCGCTTCGTTCACATTCCGGCCGAGCCGACGCGTTTTTGGAGCGAACTGCGCGATCCGACCTTCCTGCGCAGCCTGGCCGGGCTGGTGCCGCTCTACCTGCTGATCACGGTGTTTTGGTCGATCTTCGACCAGACCGCCTCGACTTGGATCGGGCAGGCGCAGCAGATGGACCGGCGGCTGTGGGGCTGGGAACTGCACCCCGCGCAGCTGCAGGCGGCCAACCCGTTTTTCATCCTGCTGCTCATCCCGGTTTTCAGCCTCTGGCTCTATCCGCGGGTCGGCCGCTGGGTGGAGCTGACGCCACTGCGCAAGATCGGCGCCGGCTTCGTGCTCACGCTGGCCACCCTGGCGGTCTCGGCCTGGATCGAGGACCGGCTTGAGGCCGGCCAGCAGCCCTTCATCGGCTGGCAGGTGCTCGCCTACCTGCTGCTGACCAGCGCCGAAATCCTCATCTCGATCACGGCCCTCGAGTTCAGCTACACCCAGGCGCCACCGCGCATGAAGTCCGCGGTCATGTCGCTCTACCTGCTGTCGATGTCGCTCGGCAATCTGTTCACCGCCATGGTCAACGCCTACATTAAGGCCGCGGGTCCCGCGGCGGGCCTGGACGGTGCCGGTTACTACCTGTTCTTCGCCAAACTGACCGCCGTTGCCCTGCTGCTCTTCATCGTGGTCGCCCGCTTCTACCGCGGCCGCACCCATCTTCAGGGCGGCGCCTGAGGGGGCAGATGAAGGCGACAGATGTGGGCGCGGGT
>CAZSBO010000032.1:0-29305 GCA_964605265.1 uncultured Prosthecobacter sp. | reverse complement strand
GTGAGCTCCGTGCCCTCCGTGCGAAACCTGTCCGGGATCGAGTGCAGGGATCGTGGGTGCTGCGGCTCCAGAAAGGCCGACCCCGAATGGCACGAAGATCACGAAGGGAGCCAGCCGGGGCAGCTCAGGCTACGCAGTTGGAAGTCACGGCCGGCGCCTGCCTCCGGTTTTTCTTGACGGGAATTCCCGCGTGAAAGACGCTCGTTTCATGCAAGAGTTTTCGGAAAAAAGCCAACCGTTCAGGCAAGCTATTCCCCCTGAAAACCGGGGCTATGCCGTCACGAGCTAAGGCACCGCGCGGCCAAAAGGTTATGCTTATAAAAAACCACATGAAACAGATTTTGCTCATCATCGGATTTCTCCTCGGACTTCATGCCGGACTGATGGCCCAAACCCCTGCGGCTCTGGAAGTTTACAAAAGACTAACGTTCGATCAGTTTTTCGACGGCCAGATTGAACCCATCAAGTTGTCGCTGGAGATCCCCGCGAGGTATGTTCGCGCGGCGGGACTGGAAGCTCCCGACGATTCATACTCGTACTGGATGGAGCACCGCGAAGTTGCCGGAGTAAAAGAGACGATGAACCTGCCGTCAAAGACGGGATACATTTACGGCAAAGTCTCCATGGACGTGGGGTTCGATCCAACGACGAACCAGTTTACAAACGAAGAGGATCTCGAGAGGCAAATGAAAGAGATCGGAATGAAACTCATCGAAAAGAAAAAAATAAGTGTGAACGGGTATCCCATTTTAAGCTTTATTGGCGAAGCCAAGAATGGCAATGTAATGTGCGGCATGTATGTTGGAATGCTCATTGAAACCAACACAATTCTTGTGGTGCAGGTCCCTCCAGGAAATGATTTGAAGCTTGGGCAAGCGTCTTGGAGCAGAATCGTTTCGTCGCTGAAATAGACCCACTTCACCGAGACTGGCGATACCTCACAGAAAACGCTCGACCACCCGCTGTCAGTGGCGGGTTTTGACGCTCAAGAGTCCGGGTTGAAACCTCTATCCAAGCCCATGACCCCACCCTGGCAACCGGTACGCCTGGCGCGCGGTGATCGCGTGAGGGCGAAATTCAAGCCTGCCTGGGGGATCGGCGAGGTTCTGGATGTGCTGGATCTGGGCACCTTTGACATCGGCAGCGGCCCGGAGGCGGTGAACATCCGGTACCACAGCAAAAGCACCGGCCAGAGAGTCCGCGTGCGGTTTGAGGATGGGCGGACGCGGACCCTGCTCACTCCGATCGAGACCTTGGAAGTTCAGTCATGAAGCCTGGGGCCGGACCCGTCGCCCTGAAAACCCTCTGGCCAAGGCTCGGGGTCGGGTTCAGTTTGGCGGATGGACGAGGCTGCGCCTGCCACGCCACCGCGCCGAAACGGCTGCGGGCGATGGCTGCTCTGGATGGCTGCCGCCGTTCTGGCGGTCGGCGGTCTGCTCGCCTGGCAGTTCGCCGGGCTGGCGGGCGGGACCCTGCGCTGGCTGGTTCGGCTGCCGGAGCGACTGACCACGACCCAGCTCACCGAGACCTTCCGCGAGTCGGTCACTGCGATTGCCTCGACCGAGGGCGACATCCTGGAGCTGGCGGTGCTGGAGACCGATGAGACCTTGAGCCGCAGCGACACCCTGCGGGTGCTCGGCGACAGCGTCGATCTGGGCACAACAATCTCCGAGATCCGGGTGCCGGTGGTGTATCGCTACCACCTGAGGCTGTCCGAAGACTGGCGCCTGGAACGGGACGGCGAGCGCCTGATCGTGCACGCGCCCGCCCTGCGACCGAGCCTGCCGCCGGCCGTGCGCACGGAGGCGATGGAAAAGCGTTCGACCGCTGGCTGGCTGCGCTTCAACGCCGCCGAAAACCTCGCCGTGCTGGAGCGCGGCCTGACGCCGACGCTGGAAGCACGGGCCGGTGACGCGCGCCACCTCGGCCTGGTGCGCGACAAGGCGCGCGCCTCGGTGGCCGCCTTCGTCCGCCGCTGGCTGCTGCAAAGCGAGGATCGTCAACAGCCAGGGGCCTTGCAGGTCGTGTTTGCCGATGAAGTGGCAGCCGCTCCGGTTCAGCCCTAGCCGCCTGTTTTATTCGAGCGCGCAATAATCGCACACAAGCCGGCAGGAATGAATCTAGCGGCGGCGTGGGTCATGGAAGCATGTTGTTAGGCGCAGACGCCTTGGTTTCTTGACCGATGGCCAAGCGGCTGTGGAACCCATCCCGCCATGAAAACATCACGCTCCCCCGCTCGGAAATCCCGGTCCAGGCTCTTATCGCTTGGTCTTGCGCTGTCAGTCGGCGCCTTGTTGTTCTTCGTTTGGAACCCGACCCCGCCTGCGGCCAAAGACCGCCCCGGCGCCACTCACCCAGCGGCGACAGCCGCCGTCCAGCCCAGCCTGACCCAGCCAGAGAAGGCCACGCCGGCGGCGGCGAAGGAGGACGCCTCGCTCTGGCGTGCCTTTGACAACGCCGCTCTGGCCATCCAGAAGCCGGTCGCGGCCGAACTCGCCCTGCCGGGCAATGCCGGCGTGCAGTTCTTCGCCGCCAACCCGCGCCAGCAGCTGACCGCCCGTTTCCTGGGCTCTGAAGTCCGCCTGGGTTCGGGGGCTGGTGGCAACTGGCAGCTCGGCGTGCGCGGCACCGCCTTGGGCCGTGCCAACGCCGTGAAGGACGCGCCGGCAGGACCGCCGCCGGTGGCCTCCGAGGACACCGTTCGCTACGCCCGCGGCGGCCTGGTGGAATGGTTCCGCAACGTGCCGGAAGGCCTCGAACACGGCTTCACCCTCCTGCAGCGACCGAACGGCACGGGCGAGGTGCGCGTCGATGTCGCCTTCGACGGCCTGCGTGCCGCCGACCGCCCCGAGGGCCTCGTCCTCAGCGATGCAGCGGGCCGTGAGGTGCTCGGCTACTCGGGCCTGAAGGTTTGGGATGCCGAGGGTCGCGACCTGCCGGCGCGCATGCAGGCGACGGACACCGGCGTCTCCATCCTCGTGGCCGACGCCGGCGCCACCTACCCGGTGACGATTGACCCGCTGTTCACCTCCTTTGAAGCCAGCCTGAATGTCTCGGCGCTCGAGTGCGGTCGCAGCGATGACGCGCTCGGTCACGCGGTCGGCGTGTTCGGCGATCTGGCCGTCGTCGGCGCTCCCGGCGATGACACCCTGGCCGGCAATGACACCGGCGCCGCCTATGTTTTCGAACGCAGCGGCACGGCGTGGTCGCTGAAGGTCAAACTCAAGGCCAGCGATGCGGCGGCGGGCGACCGTCTCGGCGGCGCCCTGGCGGTGGGCGACGGCTTTGCCCTTCTCGGCGCCCGGCTGGCAGATCTGCGAGGCAAGGCAGATGCCGGCGCGGTGTACGTGTTCAGCCTGCGCCGCGGTTTCTGGACGCAGACCGGCAAGCTCACGGCCAAGGATTCCCAGGCCGGGGCGGAGTTCGGCGAAAGCGTCGCTCTCGACGATGGCACGGCCGTCATCGGCGCGCCCGGTCACAGTGGTGAACGCGGAGCGGCCTACGTATTTGCCCTGCAGGGTGCCGCCTGGCGCCAGCAGGCGCGGTTGCTGGCGGATGCCGGCCTGGCCGCCGATCGTTTCGGCGATGCCGTGGCCGTTTCGGGCGATGCCTCCGTCCTCGTCGGCGCTCCCGGCCAGGGTGGCAAGGGGGCGGCCTACGTGTTCGGCCGCAGCGGCCTGAACTGGACCCAGCGTCAGATGCTCGCCGCCACGGGCGGCGCGGCCGGCGACCTGTTCGGCGCGGCGGTCGGTCTGGACGACTCCAATGCCGTCATCGGCGCTCCGGGCCGCGACACGATGGCCGGAACCGATGCCGGTGCCGCCTACCTCTTCACCTACGCCAGCATGACCTGGTCGGAGGCCCAGGTGCTGGCACCGGCGGACGCCGCCGACGGCGATGCCTTTGGCGTCGCCCTGGCCCAGCAGGGTCCGCGGGTGCTGATCGGTGCCCCGGGGGCCGACGTCGACAGCACCGCCGACCGCGGTGCGGCCTACCTGTTTGGTCCGGAGGGCACGGCCACCTGGGTGCAGCAGGCGCGCCTGACCACGCCGAGCGGGGTTGCCGGCGACTGGTTTGGCGGCACGACCGCACTCCATGACACGACCGCTGTGATCGGCGCCTATTTGGCCGATGCGCCCGGCTGGGACGGCGGCACGGTCGAGAACCTTGGCGGAGCCCATGTCTTCCGCGTGTTCGGCTCCAACAGCCAGGAAATCGTGGTGACGGAGGAAGACGGTGAGGAGGAGCTGGAAAACGGCAACTCGCTGGATTTCGGCCCGGTCACCGTCGGCCTGCAGGAGACCCGCAGCTTCGTCATCCGCAACCTCGGCAGCCAGCCGCTCGGCAACCTCAAGACCGCCGTGTCGGGCAGCCATGCCAGCCAGTTCCGCGTGGTCAACGCGCCGCCGACGACCCTGCCTCCAGGTGCGTCCTTCGCCCTGGAAATCACCTTCTCACCGAACAGCATCGGCTCCAAGCAGGCGCTGCTGCGCTTCACCAGCAATGACGCCAGCGAGGGCACGCTCGAAGTCACCCTGACCGGCACGGGCGTGGAAGCTTATGAGCCCGAGTTCGAGTTCGGGCCGGAATCGCAGATCGTCGCCGTCGGCGAACGTGCCCGCATGACAGCGGGTGCCTTCGGCGAACCCGAGCCGACCCTGCAGTGGCGCAAGAACGGCCGCGTGCTGCGCAACCGGACCTCGGCCACGCTGGGCTTCATCGCCGCGCTCACCGATGCCGGCACCTACGACGTGCGCGCCAGCAACCGCGCCGGCAGTGCCACCTCGGATCCGGCAGAGGTGGCCGTCGTCGACACGAGCCTGACCGTGCTCAACCTGCCCACGGGCGGCACCGCAGTGATGAAGGTGCTCGCCGCCGGCAACGACCTCGGCTTCCAGTGGCTCTTCGGCGGTCAGCCCGTCGACCTGGAAGACAACCGCATCAGCGTCTCCGCTGACGGTAAAACCCTGACGATCACCCAGCTCACGCCCCTCGACGCCGGCCCGTATTCCTGCCTGGTGACCGCTCCCGGTGGCTTCCTGCACGGGGGTCGCCACGAGCTCAATGTCTTCAGCCACGCCCCCGAATTCGGCGAGTTTGAGCTGCCGGACGCCTACATCACTTGCCCGTATGACTTCCAACTGCCCTACAACATGGACCCCGGCTTCCGGCCCTCACGGTTCAGCGCCACGGGCCTGCCGAAGAACCTCACCCTCGACCCGCTCACCGGCCGTCTCAGCGGCACGCCGGCCGGCGCCGGCGGCACGGAGCACAGCGTCACCTTCACCGCCTCCAACGCCAGCGGCAGCACGAGCGTGACCCAAACGCTGCACGTGCGCGCCCTGCCCTGCGGCCTGGTCGGCAAGTTCCGCGGCCTGGTCGAACGCGATGGCGGTCTCAACGGTGGCTTCGGCGGCAGCATCGAGATGACGATCACCACCGCGGGCGGCCTGAGCGGTTCCCTGACCCTGGGCGCCACCAAGCATCCCTTTGCCTCGACGATCGTCTGCCCATCGGAATCCAGCGTCGTGCAGGGCGAAATCATCGTCGAACGCAAGGGTCTGGGTTCGGTGCTGCTGCGCTACGCGATCGACCTCTACGAGGGCACGTTCGAGGGCACGATCACCGACCGCACCAACACGGTCTGGGAGTTCTCGCTCTTTGCCGGCAGCTATTATGACTCCGGTAGCACCGACGGTCTCGGCAGCGCGGCGCGTTTCAACTCCCCCTCGGGCATCGCCCGCGACCGCCTTGGCAACCTGTTCCTCGCCGACACTGCCAACCACGTCATCCGCCGCATCACCCCGGCCGGCCAGGTCACCACCTTCGCCGGCGTCGCCGGCCAGGCAGGACTGGCCAACGGCTGCGACACCGAGGTGCGCTTCAACTCGCCACGCGGCGTCGCCGTCGACACGCTCGGCTTCGTCTACGTGGCCGACACCGGCAACCGCGTCATCCGCCGCATCACGCCTGAAGGCAAGGTCAGCACCTTCGCCGGTACGGGCGACTCCGGCAGCAGCGACGGCCCCGGCAGCAGCGCCACCTTCATGGCGCCCTACGGCATCGCCCTCGCCGCCGATGGTGTACTGTATATCAGCGATGCCGAGGCACACACCGTGCGCCGCATCGGCACCGACGCTGCGGTCAGCACGCTCGCGGGCAAGGCCGGTGTCAGCGGCGCCAGGAACGCCTCCGGCACCAGCGCGGAATTCCATGCCCCGCGCGGCCTGACCGAATTCGCCCCCGGCGTCCTGCTGGTCTGCGATTCGGGCAACCACTGCCTGCGCCAGATCGTCGTCAAGAACCGGGCGGTCAGCACCTTCGCCGGCGGTCTCGGCGTCAGCGGCGACGTCGACGGCAGCGTCGTCAACGCGCGCTTCCTCTACCCCTCGGGCGTCACCGCCCAGAGCGGCATCGCCTACGTGGCCGACACCGGCAACGGCACGATCCGACGCATCAACAAGTTCGGCGTCGTCACCACGATCACCGACAGCTGCGAAGAGCAGGAGTATGAACAGCCCTCGCTCGTGCCGCCGGGCGGCTACGAGTATGACAACTGCTGCGGCGTGGACGAGCGCTACGCGCCGTTCTACGAACCGCTCGGCATCGTGCTGTCCGGCCGCAAGCTCTTCGTCACCGACGCCGCCATGCACATCGTCGCCGCCGGCTCGGCGGGCGAGGCCTGCGACGTGCCCTTCGAGGGCGTGCGCAACCCCTGGGGCAACGACAGCTATCCGGTGTACACCGAGCAGCAGGCGCCGCCGCAGCCCGGCTATGCCTGCTACAACCCGCCGGCCAGCCAGTATGCGGGCACCTACAACTTCATCCTCGACCCCGAAGGCCGGCGCTTGGTGGGCCTGCAGGAGGCCAACGGTGAAAACGGCTACCACGGCTACCCGCCGGAAGGCACCGGTTTCGGCACCCTGACAGTGAAAACCGACGGCACGGTCCTTGTCGCGGCCACCCTGGCCGATGGCACGACCGTGACCGGCAGCAGCATCCTCGGCGGCAGCTACTACGACTACGTCAACCGCGTGCCCCTGTTCTTCATGCTCTACCGGAACACCGGCTCGCTGCTCGGCTGGCACGAGATCTCGTCCTACTACTACAACACCCTGCAGCCACCGACGGTTGAGATGCCAATGTCGAACTACGTCAACGGCTGCATGAGCTGGATGAAGATCCCGCAGCTGTCGCCGACCGAGAAGAACTACGGCTACGGCTTCCCGACCCACTGCCTGGAAGTCATTGGCGAGCAGTTCGACTCGACCTCCTACGCCAGTCTGGTGGGCAGCTACTTCTCCTCGGGCGAGAACAATGCGGAGTTGTTCATGAGCGGCGGCTACCTGGACGAAGGGTTCGAACGGATCTTCACCTTCAACGCCAACAGCACGGCGACGATGCCCGACAACCTGGCCAGCTTCAGCTTCAACAAGAGCAATGGTCGCTTCAGCGGCAGCTTCAAGCATGCCAGCCCGCTGCGCACGACCCCCTACCAGGGTGTCTTCCTGCGGCGCCTCTACGGCGGCTACGGCTTCTTCCTGAACGACATCGGTTCCGCCATCCTCTCCGGCTCGGCCGAGTTCGGCCCGGGCTACAACGAAGACTGAGTTCGTGACGCCTCCCGGCGGGTGGAGCGGCAGTGCCGCTCCACCCGCCTTTTTTGTGCCTGCGGCTGCGGCGCCGGCGACTTGCGGCCCGCCCGCAAAAAAAGTTGCCGATCGGCCAGCCTGCCCGATAAGATGCCGGCATGGCCTCCCTCACCAAAGTCATGCTCATCGGCAACCTCCCCCGCGACCCGGAAGTGCGCTACACGCCCAAGGGCAGCGCCGTGGCGGATCTCGCCATCGCGGTGAACCGCAGCTACCAGACCGACAGCGGGGAGCGCATGGAGGAGGTCACCTACGTTGATGTCGTCGTCTGGGCCCGGCTCGCCGAACTGGCCGGCCAGTACCTGCACAAGGGCAGCCCGGTCTTCTTCGAGGGTCGCCTGCAGATGGACACCTGGGAAGACAAGGCCACCGGCCAGAAGCGCTCGAAGATTCGCGTCGTCGCCGAGAACATGCAGTTCCTGGGTGGCAAGGGCGGTCGCGGCGAGGAAGGCGGCGATTCCGGCGCTGGCTACGGCGGCGGCGCGCCCGCCCCGCAGCGGCGCCAGGCCGGCGGCGGTGGCAGTGGCTACCCGCAGCGTCAGCAGGCCGCCCAGCGTCCGCCGCAGCGGCCGGCGGCGGAGGAAGACTTCGGCGAGGGCCCGATCACCGACGACCTCGACGGCGACGAGATCCCGTTCTGAGAATCCCTGCCTGGGGCGACCTGCTCCAGGTGAGCGTTTCGATCCCGAGTGGCGGCGGTTGGCTGGCAGGGGCCTTGGCCCAGCTGCATGGCGTGAATGCCCCGGCACCGGCCCTGGCTTGCGCATTCCTGTGCATGGATTGGCACGGCCTCAGGAAGGCCCGGGGCCGCGCGTTGTGGGGGGCAAGGACGGTGCGCGGCATGCCGCCGCGGACTGCTCCGCTTCCCCGCCATGAAAACGCTTCTGCCTGCGCTGCTGCTCGCCGTTCTCAGTTTCACTGCCGTCCTCGGCAAGGGCGGTCCACCGATCAACGACCTCTGCCCGGTGGACGGCAAGGCCATCCGCGTCATCTACCGCATCTTCACCGAGCAGGGCAACATCTCCTTCTGCTGCACCGACTGCATGGAGACCTGGCGCAAGAACCCCGGTCGTTTCCCGGTGAAACCCAAGGTCGAGAAGTAAGAAGGCTTGCATCCGCCCCGGAATCCGGCGTTGAATCCGGGGCTTCCGCATGCAACCCGAACCTGCCCGCGCCCCCTGGTGGCGCCTCCTCTACGTCCAGGTGCTGCTCGCCGTGGCGGCGGGCATCGTCCTCGGCTGGCTCTGGCCGGAGGCCGGCAAGACCCTGAAACCGCTCGGCGACGGCTTCATCCAGCTCATCAAGATGATGATCGCCCCGGTCATCTTCTGCACCGTCGTCCACGGCGTCGCCTCGATGGGCGACCTGAAAAAGCTCGGCCGGGTCGGTGGCAAAACGCTGCTCTACTTCGAGGTCGTCTCGACCCTGGCGCTGTTCATCGGCCTGGTCGTCGTCAATGTGCTGCAGCCCGGCGCCGGCTTCAATGTCGACGTCGCCGAGTTGCGCGCCCAGGACGCCGCCGCGGCGCGCGAGTATGCCGGCAAGGCCCAGGCCACCAGCACGGCCGATTTCCTGCTGCAGATCATCCCCTCGACCTTCGTCGGCGCCTTCGCCGGTGGCGACCTGCTGCAGGTGCTGTTCATCGCCCTGGTCACCGCCTTCGCCCTCGCCGGCATGGGCGAGCGCGGCAAATCCCTGCTGCATGGCATCGACCGCATCGGCGAGGTCTTTTTCGCCATCCTGCGCATCCTCGTCAAGGCCGCCCCGGTCGGCGCCTTCGGCGCCATGGCCTTCACCATCGGCAGCTACGGCCTCGGCTCGCTGCAAAAGCTGCTCGCCCTGATGCTGGGCTTTTACCTCACCGCCGGCCTCTTCGTTCTGGTCGTGCTCGGCCTCATCGCCCGCTGGTGCGGCTTCTCGATCGTGCGCTTCCTCGTCCACATCCGCGAGGAACTGCTGCTGGTTTTGGGCACAAGCTCCTCGGAGACGGCCCTGCCGCTGATGATCCAGAAGCTGCGCGGCCTCGGCTGCGCGCCGGCCACGGTCGGCCTGGTCGTACCCACCGGGTACAGCTTCAACCTCGACGGCACCAACATCTACATGACCATGGCCGCGGTCTTCCTCGCCCAGGCCACCAACACGCCGCTCGACCTCGGCCAGCAAGTCAGCCTGCTGCTCGTCGCCATGGTCACCTCCAAGGGCGCCAGCGGCGTCACCGGCGCCGGTTTCATCACCCTCGCCGCGACGCTGGCCGTGGTGCCGGCGGTACCGATCGAATCGCTGGCGCTGCTGGTCGGCATCGACCGCTTCATGAGCGAGTGCCGGGCGCTGACCAACCTGATCGGCAACGGCGTTGCCACGGTGGCCATCAGCCGCTGGGAGGGCGAGGTCAGCGCCGAAACGATTCGCGCCAACCTGGCACGGCCGCAGCCGCCGCCGCCCGCTGTCTGAGGTCGCCGCCCGCTCAGGGCAGCAGCGCCTCAGGGCTGTCGACGAAGATGTCCTTCAGCTGCTCGTCCGGCAGGCCGCTGTTGCGGATGCCTTCGAGGCGCTTGCGGCTGCCGCGCTCGCTCGACGGACGGTTCGCCGTGCGCTGCACCAAATCGGTGATCAGCGGCGCCGCCACCACCGCGCTGCCGGCCAGCAGGCTGAGCGCCACCACATTGGCCGCACCGCGGCTCATGCCGCGGCCGAAGAGAATGCCCAGGGCGCAGCCGGCAGCCGCGGGTGCAATCATGCTGGCGTAAGTCTCGTAGCGATTTTCGGCGGTGGACTCGGGTGTCATCGCCCTTTCATAACGCATCCCGGCAGATTGTCCAAAGTGGAATTTGCCGGGCACGGGGCGTTGCTCCATGGTGCGGTGCCCATGGACACGAAACGCCACCCTTCGCGCTACGCGCTCATCCTCGCCGGCGGCAGCGGCCAGCGTTTCTGGCCGCTCAGCCGCGACCGCCTGCCCAAGCAGTTGCTGCGCCTCTTTGGCGACCAAACCCTGCTGGAAATGACCGTGCAGCGCCTGGAGGGGCTGGTGCCGAAGGAAAACATCCTTGTCCTCACCAACCATCAGCAGGAGCAGGCCGTGCGCGATCTGCTGCCCGATCTGCCCAAGGAAAACATCCTCGCCGAGCCGGAAAAACGCGACACGGCACCGGCCATCGCCCTCGGCGTCGGCTGGGTGGTGGCCCGCGACCCCGGCGCGACCATGCTCGTACTGCCGGCCGATCACTTGATCGAGAACACGGCCGAGTTCCAACGCGTGCTCACCCAGGCCGCCCGCGCCGCCGAGTTCGGCAGCAGCCTGGTCACCGTCGGCATCACCCCCACCTGGCCCTGCCCGAGCTACGGCTACGTCGAGCGCGGCCAGCGCACCTCCCTGCCCGGGGCCGATGAAATTCCCCTCTACGAGGTCGCACGCTTCCGCGAAAAGCCGAACCCGGATCTTGCCGAGCACTTCCTCGCCCAGGGCGGTTTCGCCTGGAACGCCGGCATGTTCGTCTGGAGCATCCCGGCCATCTTCAGCGAGCTGACCCGCCACTGCCCGGTGCTCGCCGACTTCATCTCAGAACTGCGCAACTCCAAGGATTTCATGGCGACCGTGCGCAGCCAGTACCACCGCCTGCCCAAGCTCTCGATCGACTACGCCCTCATGGAGCGCGCCTCGCGCGTGCTCAACATCGAGGCCACCTTCGACTGGGACGATGTCGGCAACTGGACCTCGGTCGGCCGATACCTGCAAAGCGACGAGGAGGGCAACCAGCACAACGGTCCGCTCTCCGCCCTCGACGCCGCCGGCAACCTGACCTTCACCCAGACCGCCCAGCACGTTGCCCTGCTCGGCGTTCAGGATCTCATCGTCGTCGCCACCCCCGACGCCCTGCTGGTCACCCACCGCGCCTGCGCGGAGAACATCAAGAAGCTCGCCGAGCGCCTGCCCGACGCGCTCAAGTGAGGCAGCCCGCGCTTGAGAAGCGCCGCGGCACGCGCACAGTGGCCGTCATGCCCCGCATTCTCGGCATCGACCACGGCACCGTGCGCATCGGCCTGGCGCTCAGCGACGAACTGGAACTCGTCGCCAGCCCGCTGCGCACCCTCGACGCGCGCGCCGCGCCGGAACGCGAGATCGCCCGCATCGCCCGCGACAAGCACATCGCCCGCATCGTCGTCGGCATGCCCTACCTGCTCGGCGGCGGCCGCGGCGAGGCGACGGAACGGGTGGAAAAATTTGCCGAAAGCCTCGGCCGCGAACTGCAGCACGAGATTCCGATCGAGTTCGTCGACGAACGCCTGTCCTCCGTCGAGGCCGAGGCCTCGCTGTCGCGCTCCGGCATCACCGACAAGAAAAAACGCGACGAGGTGGTCGACCAGCTCGCCGCCACCGTCATCCTGCAGGATTACCTGAACTCGCGGCGCGGTCCGGAGAGTTTTCTCCTGCCCGAACTCGCCGATGAACCTGACTGGCTCCATGAGGGAAGACGGCATCGAAAGTAGCCTCGGCCTGCACCCGCCGGCGCCTCCCGGGCGCAGGCGCCTGCGCCTGACCGTGGCCTACTGCGGCACCGGCTGGCGCGGCTGGCAGAGCCTGGTCGGCGGCGGCACCATCCAGGACGAACTGACTGCCGCAGTGCTCAAGGCAACCCGCCTGCAAACGACCGTGCACGGCTCCGGTCGCACCGATGCCGGCGTGCATGCGCTGGCCCAAACCGCCCACATGGATGTGCCCGAGGATCTGCGCATGAGCCATGCCGCCTGGTGCAAGGCGCTCAACGCCTGCCTGCCGGCCACCATCCGCGTCACCCGCGTCGAGGACGCCGCGCCCGACTTCCACGCCCGCTTCGATGCCTGCGGCAAAATTTACCGCTACCGGCTCTGGCGACCCGAAATGCTCGACCCCTTTGAGTCGGACCGCGCCTGGCATGTCTACGGCCCGCTCGACCTCGCCGCCATGCGCCGCTGCGCGGCCCGGCTGGTCGGCACCCACAACTTCGTCCGCCTGTCGGCCAACCGCGGCGACATGTGGGAGACCGAGCGCCGCAGGCAGCCGGACAAGACCACGCGCACCCTCACGCGGGCCGACCTCACGGAGAGGGGCGACCTCGTCGAGCTGGAGTTTGAGGGCGACGGCTTCCTCTACCGCATGGTCCGGCTCATCGTCGGCAGCCTGGTGCAGGTCGGTCGCGGTCGCGCCAGCGAGGCCTGGTTTGCCGACCTGCTGGCCACCCACGAGGGTTTGCAGAGCAACCAGATGGCGCCGGCCTGCGGGTTGTACTTGGTGTCCGTGGCTTATCCGGAGCCGGTGGTTGGCGACTGAAACCTGCCCGCATCGGCCGTTCGTGGCGGGTCGCCGCACGGTCACTTCAGGGGCTAGAAAGGCGGGTTTGAGGCCATCAGCCAAGATTTCCCCTCTTGCCATCCCCCGCCCGGCTCCCTAGGCTCGGCGGCCAATGAGCGAAAAACCTTCCACCGTGGACTGGGCCGCCCTTGAGGCGAAACCCGAATTCCGCGCCCTGCTGGCCCGCAAGGCGCGTTTCATCGTCGGCGCGACGGTCTTTTTCATGAGCTACTACCTGGCCCTGCCCATCCTGGTGGGCTATTTCCCGGACCTGATGAAGAAGCAGGTGCTGGGCAAGGTGAACCTCGCCTACGTCTTTGCGCTGTCCCAGTTCGTCATGGCCTGGACCATCGCCTTCCTCTATGTGCGCAAGGCCGCCCGCTGGGACAAGGAAGCGGCCGCCGTGATCCAGGGTCAGCACTGATCCGTCAGCGTTCGCCCCGCCAAGAAACCTCCCCTCCGCTTTTCCCGCATGTCCATTGCTCTCACCATGTTCGTCGGCTTCGTTGCGCTGACGCTGTTCATCACCTTCTGGGCCGCCCGCAAAAACACCGGCGCCTCCGCCTACTTCGCCGCCGGCCGCAGCATCACCGGCTGGCAGAACGGCCTCGCCGTGGCCGGCGACTACATGAGCGCCGCCAGCTTCCTCGGCATCTCCGGCGCGATCTGCCTGAGCGGCTACGACGGCTTCATGTACTCCGTGGGTTTCCTCGTTGCCTACATCACCGTCCTGCTGGTGGTCGCCGAACCCCTGCGCAACGCCGGCAAGTACACGATGGCCGACCTGCTCGCCTACCGCCTCAGCCCGCGCCCGGTGCGCGCCATGGCCTCGCTGAGCACGCTGACGGTCTCCACCTTCTACATGATCGCCCAGATGGTGGGCGCCGGCGTCATCATTGAAAAGCTCATCGGCGCCAGCTTCCACACGGCCGTCATCGGCGTCGGCGTGCTGATGCTGGTCTACGTGGTCTTCGGCGGCATGCTCGCCACCACCTGGGTGCAGATCATCAAGGCCATCCTGCTCATGATCGGCGCCTTCATGCTCAGCATCTTCGTGCTCAAGTACCACGGCTACAGCCTGACCGCCTTCTTCGACTCCGTCTCCGCCGCCACCTACGCCGGCACCGAGGCGCCCAAGAACCTCCTCGAACCCGGCCTGAAGTACGGCCTCGCCGTCGCCGGTCCCTGGGGCAGCCTCGACTTCATCTCGCTCAGCCTGGCCCTCGTGCTCGGCACCGCCGGCCTGCCCCACATCCTGGTGCGCTTCTACACGGTGCCCGACGCCAAGACCGCCCGCTCCAGCGTGGTCTGGGCCATGGTCATCATCGGCTTTTTCTACATCCTCACGACCTTCTTCGGCTTCGGTGCGGCGACGATTCTGGAAAAGGCCCAGATCCTCTCCGACGGCAAGCCCAACCCGAACATGGTCGCTCCGGCGCTCGCCCTGCATCTCGGCGGCGAGCTGTTCTTCGCCTTCATCAGCGCCGTGGCCTTCGCCACCATCCTGGCCGTCGTCGCCGGCCTGACGATGAGCGCCAGCGCCAGCTTCGCCCACGATTTCTACACGAACGTCCTGCACCACGGCAAGGAACACCGCCCGGGCCAGGAAGTCCGCGTCGCCCGCATGACCGCCTTCGTCGTCGGCGCGGTCAGCATCAGCATCGCCATCTACCTCGGCCCCAGCGTCAATGCCGCCTTCCTGGTCGGCCTGGCCTTCGCGGTCGCCGCCAGCGCCAACCTGCCGGTCATCGTGCTCAGCGTCTTCTGGAAACGCTTCAACACCACCGGCGCCGTCGCCGGTCTGGGGGTCGGCCTGGCCTCCTCCATCGGCCTGATCCTGCTCAGCCCGAACGGCCTGTTCGGCAAGGAAGGCGCGGTCTTCCCCCTGGAAAACCCCGGCCTGCTGAGCATCCCGCTCGGTTTCCTCGCCGCCTGGCTCGGCACGATCCTCACCGCCCGCGATCCGGACGCCGAGGCGAAGTTCGCCGAGCTCACCGTGCGCGCCCACACCGGCCTCGGCGCGGAAAAGGCCACCCAGCACTGATCCCTTCCCTCAACCCGCTCAACTCAGGTGGGCGGGTTGGCCCAGGACGCGACTGCACCCCAACCACCGCCGCAGCGGTCAGCGGTCGCCCCCACGCCTCCGCCTCGCCCTTGGGTGAGGTCGATTGTTACCGGCTCACCGATTCCGCCCAGACACCCCGCCTCTGCGTACGCGCCTCGCGCGCCAGATTGCGCAACTCAACCCCGTAAGTCGGCAGGTCACGCGGGTCGTTGGGCAAAAAGGTGTCCATGCCGCCGATTCGCGCATAGCCCAGCCGCAACAGCCGTTCCGCCAAGTCTTCCCAGCGACCCTCCTCGGCCTCGACCTGGATCAGGGCGTAGTAACGCAGCGTACCCTCCACCCGCTCCCAGCGCGTCAACACCCGGAACGGCCGCTGCTTGAGCAGCTCCGTCACATGCTCGGCCGTCTCGCGACCGTAGGCGGTCACCGTCGACGCATCCGCCAGCCCGAAATAATGTCGCTGCTCCTCGACCCGCGCCGGGTGCCCGAGGCTCGTCTCCAGGGCATCGACAAAATACAGCACGAACAGGTGTTCCTCGCCGTCGTGGCGGATGCGCAGGGTGTCGGCCTCGTTGGCGCGGCTGTCGACCAAGGCCGCGCCTTGCAGCGTCTCGAAGTCTGCGGTCGGCTCGCGCGGACGGCCGACCGGATCCTCCGCGACCTCCGCCACGCTCACCGGGATCGCCGGCACGACCCCGCGCCGCGAGTCCTTGAACAGCAGCCCGGCAACCACCACCAGCAGCACCACGACCGTGGTGATGGCGAGGGTGGAGAGCGTTTCCCGCAGCGTCATCAGCCGTCCATCTTCCCCGCGCCCGCCGGCAATCTCAAGCGGGAAACGACGGCAAAGAGCGGGGAGCCGGGGGCCTGGAGCGGAGAGCTCAGAGCGGTGCTGGTAGAAAGATGGAGGGGTAGAAAAATGAAGCTCTGCCCGCGGCAGCGCCTTTCGGGACTTCAGCCCGTCGTGAGCTGACCAGCCGTTTGCGGGCTGAAGCCCGGGAGTACGTTGTCGAAGCCAAAGGCCTTCAAGCTCGACACTCTCCCTTCAACAGGGTGAACCAGCAGTGACATGCCGGTCCAAGGCCTCCGTTAAGGCCAGTGACCTCAACCCATTGTCTACCTCGCTATGCAATCGGTCAGAAAAACCGCGTTTTTGCACAGGCCATTGTCATGGAGTGCATGAGCCGAATATGCGAGAAGACCCCAATCCGCGCTTGGATTGGGACTCAAAAGGCTGGGGCTGGAGATGAAAACCACCTCTTTTCTTCAACCCGCCATCAAGAGGGAGCTTGCCCTCCGCTCACTCCCGCCGGAACTCCATCCTGCCAGTGCGTGTCTCTGTGCTGAGCCCGCCCGGCCGTGCTTTTTCCCTGCATCCACTGCCTGGCACGCGGGTTTCACGGGGTCACCATGAAGCCTTTGCTTGTTGCCCTGCTCCTGACCGGACTGCTGCCCGCCCAGGGTCCGGACATCGATTGGACCCGTGCCCGTGATCTGTTGCGTCGTGAGCAGCGCGGCGAGACCTTGGAACCGGCCGACCGGGTCTACCTCGACCGGGCCAAGGCGGCGCGCCGCGGCGGCAGTGCCAATCCTGGCGCCAGTGCCAGCCAGCGCAAGGCATCGGCGAGCCTGCTGCCGCTGTGTGACATGGGGGCCGACGCCCGTTACGAAGGCGAGGACGGTGGCCTTTACGGTGGCGGGCGCCATGAGCCTCCCGAGCCCCTGCAACGCGCGGCCGAGGCGGCTCTGACACAGATCCAACCGCTCGACACCGAGGGCCGGCCGACCGCCGGGGGCCGCATCGTGCTGGTGTCGATCAGCATGTCGAATGCCACCCAGGAATTCTCCGTGTTCAAGACGCTCGCCGACGCTGACCCGCGCAAGTCCCCGAAACTGACCGTCGTCGACTGCGCCCAAGGCGGCCAAGCGATGGCCGAGTGGGCACCCCCGGAGGGCCGCCCCTGGCAGGAGGCCCTGGCCCGGCTGGCGCGTGCCGGCGTCAGCCCAGCGCAGGTGCAGGTGGCCTGGGTCAAGCTGGCCAACAAGGGGCCTTCGGGGTCGATGACCGATCACCTCGCCAAACTCGAAACGGACACCACCGCCGTCCTGCGCAACGCCCGCGCCCGTTTCCCGAATCTGCGGGTCGTCTATCTTGGCAGCCGCATCTGGGCCGGCAACGCCACCGGCAACCTCAACCCGGAGCCGTACGCGTACGAGACGGCCTTCGCCGCCCGCCATCTCATCCTCCAGCAACCGGCCGCCAAGGGCGCCGCCGACGGCAGCCCCGTCCTCTTGTGGGGTCCCTACCTCTGGGCCGAAGGCGAGAAGGGCCGCCAGCTCGACGACCTGCTCTACCTGCCAACCGACTTCGCCGCCGATGGCGTTCATCCCAGTGCCAGCGGCCGGGAAAAGGTCGCCCGCCAGCTGCTGGACTTCTTCACAACGCACCCTCTGGCCAAGTCCTGGTTTTGTCGGTAGGGAATCGCGAGGCACGCGGATCCAACCTGAGGTGGCGAAAGTACTCCCGGGCTTCAACCCGTCGCGAGGTGGCCTGCCGGTCGCGGGCTGAAGCCCGGGAGTACTTTGTCGGGCCGTCTCCTTGACGGTCATGGCTGAGGAGGCAGGAAGTCGACTGGCTTTTCCGTTTCAGTCCTCCTCAAGCGGGCGGATCTTTTCCCACACGGATTTCTGGAACCACAGTGGCATTGGATCGCACTTTAGTTCCAGTTCTTTTCCCCCGATGATCTCCGCCACCCAGAGACGCTCGGACCCCTCGCGAGAGTTGTCGAATAGATAGGCACGGTTCGTGTGTTTCACCGCCTCCAGCAGCAAATCCAATGATCGCGCATAACGGCTGACGATCTTGTCTTCCGGCACATCATGCCCGCCCAGGTTCACGCGCGCCTGAACGCGGGCCACATTGATGGCCGGGTCTTCAGTGGCGATGTAGTAAAGGTAAGTCCGGTAGCCCAAGGCCTGCGCTTGCTTGAGAAGCGCTACCTTGTCCGGCGATGACATTACTGTCTCAAAAGAAAAGGATACCCGCAGCTCCAGCAGCTTCCGCCTGAGGAAATCCGCCGCCACCGAGGCGAAGTAGGCGTTCACGCTTCCCTCGAAGAAGTCCAGCTTCCCGTCTGTGAAGCGCAGGGAGGTCGCCTCGCGTTCCAATCCTGCCTTTCGCAGCAGCGTGGAATTCACGAAGAAACTCAGAATCTCCTCAGGTGTCGCCTCCACCCCATACTGCCGCACGTCCAAAAAACCGCGATCCTCGATTTCCTTCTGAATCTCGTCCGGGTTCAAGTACACACCCAACAGTCCCTTTGGCACCACACTTTTGATCGTGCTTTTCCCGGAGCCATTCGGCCCGGCAAACATGCGCAGTCGAGGCACACCCATGATTCAAGCGATCTTCACCCGGGTTCCCACGGGCACGCTCAGGGGCTTCGCCAGCTCTTTCACCAGCCTTTTGGTGCCATCTGGAAGCGCTTGGTAAATGCCCCCATCACCACTCACCAACACCATCTGGCCGCTGGCAAGCGCCTGAATGTAGGCCACATCCACCGCTGCAGCCGAGAGACTCGGGATTTGCTGCTCCAGATAATCCAAAGCTAGCTCGGCTTCCAAATCTTGGTGCCCGACGATCGTCCTCATGGTTCAACCTTGCAGGCAAAGAAGGCAAATTTCAAGTGTTCTGGCTCCCCCCCCCGCCCAAGGCGGCGCGGAAGGGAGCTCGGAGCGATGTGCACAGAGGCCAGAACCAAACTCCATGCTTCAAGCCCTGCGCTCTCGGCTCTCCGCTCCGAACCCGCCCCAAATGCCCGTTTGCGTCCGGGCCGGGCGGGGGCATCTTGGGGTTTCGTGACTCTTCTCCAGGACAGGCATCTGCAGACCGGCCTCGCGGGATCGTTGCTGATTCACGCGCTGCTGCTCGTGCTGTTTGTTGGCGCGCTGCAAACCGAAGCGGCGCGGCGCCTGCTGGAACAAAGCCTGCCGAAGCCGGCCCAACCGCCGGAACCCGAGGTGACCCTGCTCTTTCCCGCCCAGCTCGAGGTCGTGCCGCCGAAGCCGAAGGCCTACATCCGCACAACCCAGAATGAGGCGTCGGCAACCAAGCCCAGCAACGCCGCCTTTCAATCCGATCGCGACACGGTCGCCGCCAGCGCCAAGCCGGCCGTTCCGGGCGCGACCCTGCCGATGCCGACGCTCGACGGCACGGCGCCCGACACCCGCGAGCTGGCCGACCGCGACCATCGCGATGGCGAGATCAAAAACGATTCGGTGCCCGTTTCGCCGGTCGCCCAAACGCAGATGCTGCCACCGCCCGCACCGAGCCCGCCGCCGGCGGTTGCTTCCGCGCCGCCCGAGGTGGTCAAGGCCATTCCCCTGCCCGACCCGATGACGCGCCTGCTCGAGCAGGCCGACCGTGAATCGCCGCGCCTGGCGGTGGACAGTCCGCCCGAGGCGGTGCCGCAGATGCGCTCACCCGAGCCGGCCGGTCCGCAGGTGCGCGCCCCGGCCGCCGAGGCACCGCCACCGGTGGTCAAGGCCATCCCCGTGCCGGATCCGGTCGCCAAGGCGACGCCGCGACCCGAGCGCGACGCCTTCTCGCCCTTCACCCGCACCAGCAAGACCGACGGCTCCATCCTCAACCCCGGCGCCAACGCCGTCGATGCCGAGGCCACACCGCTCGGTCGCTACATGCGCCAGGTCACCGGCGCGGTCGAACGCAAGTGGCACCTTTACGTCCGCCTGGCCAAGGACTCGGTAAACTTCGGTCGCGTGCGTTTCCGCTTCTACGTCGACGCCCGCGGCACGCCGCAGGACCTGACCATCCTGTCCGACGCGCGCGATGCCGACCCGCGAATGCGGGAATTGACCTTGCGCGCCATCCTGGATGCGCAAATACCTCCGATTCCGCCCGACCTGATGCCGACGCTGGATGATGGGAGGGTGAAAATCGAGTATGAAGCCATTGTTTACTGAACTGCCCGTCCTGCTGCTGGCGGCGGAGCCTGCACCGCGCAGCACCCTCTCGCTCATCGGCGAATTCCTGGCCACCGGCGGCGGGGTGATGTTCCTCATCGTGCTCTGTTCGATGGCCGCGGTCACGGTCATGATCTCGGTCTGGCTGCGCCTGCGCGACCGTTTTGTCCTGCCGCATGCCATCGCCACCCAGCTGCGCGCGCTGCCGGACTACGCCGACAAGGGCGACATCAAGCCGCTGCAGGAATTCCTGGAGCGCGACGACTCCCTGCTGGCGCGCCTGGGGGCCAAGGCGATCAGCGGCAGCTTTGCCTCGCGTGAGGAATGCGTCGAAACGATCTCCGCCCGCGCCAAGGAGGAACTGCACCACCTCGAGCGCGGCGTCTCGGTGCTGGAGGCCATGGTCACGGTCGCCCCGCTGCTCGGCCTGATGGGCACGACGGTGGGTCTGGTCGGCATGTTCTCCGCCTTCGGTGGCGAGGCCGGCCCCGACACCGTCGAGGTCGCGCGCGAGATCGGCGTCGCCCTGCGCTGCACCATCGCCGGCCTGTTCGTGGCGGTGCCGTCGGTCGTCGCCCACACCTACTTCGTGCGCCGGCTCGACAGCATTGCCGTGCGCATGGAATCCATCCTGCATGAGACCATCCAGACCTTCTTCGCCCACTTCGAGGTGAAGCGGCTCTCCAGCCCATGAACCTGCGCCCGCGCCGCCGACCGGTCCCGACGATCCCCATCGTGTCGCTCGTCGACATCATGGTGATCCTGCTCATTTTCTTTGTCGCCACGACGACCTTCCGCAAGGACCGCGCCCAGGTGAAGATCACCCTGCCCGAGGCCAAGCAGGTCGGTGAGAACGCGCCGGTGCAGGAGGTGCGCAAGGCGATCACGGTGACCAAGGACCAGAAGCTGTTTCTCGATGGCCAGCCGGTGACCGCCGAGACCCTCGCCGAGGCGCTCACCCGCCTGCGCCGCGAGCAGCCGCAGGCCAAGCTCGAGCTGGAAGCCGACACCGAAACCGCGCTCGGCGTGCTGATGCAAGTCTGGGACGCCCTGCGCAGCGCCGGCTACTCGGTCAACGACGTGCCCGCGCGCATCCAGCGCGCCCAACCCTGATGCCCATGAAAGCCACCCTCGACCTCCGCTTCACCACCGGCACCAGCCCGCTCGGGCCGATGCTGGTCGCCACCACCGCCCGCGGCGTCTGCGCCCTGCTGCTCGGCGACGAGGCCTGCACCGCCAGCCTTCAGGCGCGGTTTCCTCAGGCGCGCCTGGCCGAGGACACCAAGGGCCTGGCGCCGCAGTTGAAGCGGGTGCGCGACTGGCTGGCGCAGCCGGCCGGAGCACTGGAACTTGAGCTCGATCTGCAGGGCACGCCCTTTCAGCGGCGCGTCTGGCAGGCGCTGCAGAAGATCCCCTCCGGGGCGACGCTCAGCTACGCCGATCTCGCCCGTCGCCTGCGCCTGCCGACCGCGGCGCGCGCGGTCGCCGGGGCCTGCGCGCGCAACCCGGTGGCGCTGGCCGTGCCCTGCCACCGCGTCGTACGCAGCGACGGCGGACTGTCGGGCTACCGCTGGGGTGTGGAGCTGAAGCGCAAGCTGCTGGCCCGCGAGGCGGGTTAACCCGCCACCGGCAGCAGTTCGATCTTCTGCACGTCGAGCACCGCGCTTTTGACCTTGTTGAGCGGGTCAACGACGAGGCGGGTCTTGCCGGACTGGGGCAGTTCGAGCTCGCCGACCTCGACCGGCTGCCACTTCTGGAAACCGCCGGTGTCCTGGGTGGTGAATTTCAGCGTCTGCTCGCCGAGGCGCAGCTCGACCTCGCTGCCGTGGTTGCCTCCGCCGCAACCGTGGTGGACGACGACGCGGTAGCGACCGGGTTTGGCGACCTCAAACTCCCACTCGGCAAAGTCCTCGGGATCGGTCCAGAAGCCGAGGCAGTTCTTTTCCGGCTTCGGTTCGTAGCGCAGGTTTTCCGACCAGGTGGTGGCATCCTTGGCATGCAGGGTCAGGCTGCCGTCGGCGGCCTGCACCGGCGTTTCGCCCTCGGAGGTCGGGATGAGGGCGATCTCCTGAATGACCAGGGCCTGCTCGGTGGGCGGAGTGAGCAGCATGAAGGGCACGTCGCCGGCGGCGGGGATGTACAGCTTGCCCAGGCTGACCGTGCGCGGGCTGGTGGCGGGGCTGAGCTGCTTTTTCACCACGAGATCGCCCATGCGGAACTGCGAACCGATGCCGCCGCGGCGCAGCAGGTAGGTCAGCATCACCTCGTAGCGGCCCCAGCGCTTGGCCTTGAAGCCGGCCCCGGCGTAGGTGTCCCAGTGGGCGCCGTTGCTGAAGGTCCAGTCGGCCGAGGTCAGGCGGATGATCCCGCGTGTCGGCAGGTCCTTGCGCAGCACCGGCTCCTCGCTGCCGAAGCCGTTGAGGTCGACCGCCTCCGGAAACGGCGAGTCGCCGGGGGCCATGGCCGTTGGGGCCGGCTCCGCGGGCTTGGCTTCTGACGCGGGTGCCGAAGCGGTCTCCGGCTTGGCGGCGGGCTTGGCTTCCGGAGCCGTCGGTTCGGGCTTGGGACCGCAGGCGGCGAGCAGGGCGAGGGTGGCGAGGAGGGAAAGACGGAACTTCATCGAAGGGGAAAATGGGGGTGGCGACTATGCACAACGTGCCGGCAGCGGCATCGTTAGCCTCACTTCGGGTCAAAGTGCTTCTCGCTGACCGAGACATCGTGTTCGTAGACCTGCTCCTTGATGAGCTGACCCTTGAGGTTCCAGTAGCGGTTCAAGCCGTGGCGCTTGCCGCCGTCGAAGTTCGTTTCGGTCGAGAGCTGGCCGTTGTCCCACCACTCGCGCACGACGCCGTGCAGGCGACCCTCGCGAAAGGGGTATTCGCCCTTGGGCTTGCCCGTCTTGTGGGTGTCGCGCGCCAGGCCGGTGAAGGCCTTGCCGTCGAGGAAGTACACATCGTCGCGCCACTCGAGCGCGGCGTACTCGGCCTCGGCCACCGGGGCCTCGGTTTCGGCGGGCGGCTTGGGCGAACAGGCGGCGAGGCCGGCGAGCAGGACAAGGAGCAGGTGGATTTTCATGGCGGGGTCAGACATCGAGCACGAGTTCAACCGGGCAGTGGTCGCTGCCGTAAATGTCGGCGCGGATCCGGCAGTCGTGCAGGGCCGGGCGCAGGGCGGCCGAGGCCAGCCAGTAATCGAGGCGCCAACCGATGTTCTTTTCGCGGGCGCTGCCACCGGTGCGCTGGGTCCACCAGGTGTAGCGACCGGGGCTGGGATCGAAGGCGCGGAAGACATCGACAAAACCCGCCTCCAGATGGCGGCTGAAGCTCTCGCGTTCGGCGTCGCTGAAGCCGGGGTTCATCCGGTTCGATTTTGGATTGGCGAGGTCGATCTCCTGGTGGGCGCAGTTGAGGTCGCCGCAGACCAGCACCGGCTTGCGCTGCTCGAGCTTTTTCAGGTGCGCGCGGAAGGCCTCGTCCCAGCGCAGGCGGTAGGGCAGGCGCGCCAGTTCCGCCTGGCTGTTCGGGGTGTAGACATTGACCAGATAAAAGTCGTCGAACTCGGCGCTGATGAGCCGGCCCTCGGTGTCGTGCTCGGCCTGGCCCAGGCCCAATTCGGCCGTCACCGGCTTGCCGCGGGTCAGCACGCAGGTGCCGGAGTAGCCCTTCTTTTCGGCGCTGTTCCAGACCGCGTGCCAGCCGTCGAGGAAGGACAGGTCGACCTGTTCCGGCCGCGCCTTGGTCTCCTGCAGGCAGACGACGTCGGCATCGGTGCCGAGCAGGTAGTCGCGCAGGCCCTTGTCGAGCGAGGCGCGGATGCCGTTGACGTTAAAAGTCGTGAGCTTCATCCGCCCACTCTTGCGCCGAAGGCCGGTCGCTGTCGAGCGGCGAGCGCGGGCCCGCGCGGGTTTTTGACAACTCCCGACCGTGGCCGGCGTTGTACTCGCACCATGAAAACGATGCCTGACACGAATCAGGCGGCCTCGTTTCAACAGACCGCCAGCGCGGACGTTCCCGCCCGCTTCATCAACCGCAACCTCCACCGCCTCTGGCAGAGGCGTCGCCTGCAGGCCACCCTGCTGCGACCCTTCCGCCGGATCCTGCACCCGCTGCTGGTCTGGCTGCGCCGCGATGCCCTGCACCTGGGCCACACGCCGCCGGCCAGCCTGCGCCGGGTCGGCTGGGAATCGCTCGCACTCGGGCTGCTGCTCGGGCCGCTGGCCTTCCTGATGCTGCTGCCCCTGCTGCTCCTGCTCTTCCCCGCCGCGCTGCTGATCGGCCTGGCCGGGGTCGCTGCCGCGGCGCTGCAGGCCGACGCCGAGGTGGTCGAGCACCACGGCCTGGCCTGGCACGCCCTGCATTGAGGTCGCCGCGGCCAAAAGAAGGGCGCGGGCCTTGCGGCCCCCGCCCGGGGGAGCGGGTTGTAGCGGCCGGGCCGCGGCGAAACACACCTAGCTGGCCGGCTGGCCCGTTGTCGAGCGCGTCTTGATCCAGGGCATGAGCGCGCGCAGGCGGGCGCCGGTCTTCTCGATCGGGTGCTTCTCGCCGTCCTTGAGCAGCTTGTTGTAGGTCTTGTAGCCGGTTTCGTACTCCTTGACCCACTCCTTGGCGAACTTGCCGTTTTGGATCTCCTTCAGAGCCGCCTTCATGCGCTTCTTGACGCTGGCGTCGATGATCTTCGGACCGACCTTGACGTCGCCCCACTTGGCGGTCTCGGAGATTGAGAAACGCATGCCGGCGATGCCAGCCTCGTTCATCAGGTCGACGATGAGCTTGAGCTCATGCAGGCACTCGAAGTAGGCCATCTCGGGGGAGTAACCGGCTTCGACGAGGACTTCAAAGCCCGCCTGGACGAGGGCGCTGGTGCCGCCGCAAAGAACGGTCTGTTCGCCGAACAGGTCGGTTTCGGTCTCTTCCTTGAAGGTGGTCTGGATGACGCCGCCGCGGGTGCCGCCGACGCCGTGCGCCCAGGCCAAAGCGATCTGCTTCGACTTCTTGGTCGGGTCCTGGTGGATGGCGATCAGGGCGGGCACGCCCTTGCCTTCGGTGTACTGGCGACGGACGATGTGGCCAGGGCCCTTCGGGGCGACCATGATGACGTTGATGTCCTTCGGCGGCACGATGGTCTTGTAGTGAATCGCGAAGCCGTGCGAGAACAGCAGGGTCTTGCCCTTGCTCAGGTTGGGGGCGATGTCCTTGTTGTAGCAGGCCGGGATCTTGGTGTCCGGGACGGCGACGAAGATGACGTCGGCCAGCTTCACGGCTTCACCGGTGTCATAAACCTTGAAACCCTTCTCCTTGGCGACCTGGCGGCTCTTGCTGCCGGGATACAGGCCGATGATGACATTCACGCCGCTTTCCTTGAGGTTGAGGGCGTGGGCGTGGCCCTGCGAGCCGAAGCCGATCACGGCGCAGGTTTTGCCTTTGAGCGGCGCCAGGCTGGCGTCCTTTTCAGTGTAGATTTTGGCGGGCATGGAATGAGTTGGGTCTGTTAGGAGGGCAAACAAGTTGCTGCATGGGCGGGGGCTGGTCAAGGGAGAGTTACCGGCCGGCCCCCGCCAGAAAGCCGCAGCGACGGCCGTAAATGGCACATGTCCCCGCGTTTTTGGTTCGCCCCGCTCCGCCTGCTGCCCCTGCTCGCCGCCACCCTCACGCTGCACGCCAGGCTGCCGGAACCAACCCGCCAACCCCTGCACCGCAGCCTGGACCTGGCGCTCGGCGAGACCGCCGAGGTGACGCTGAGCGACGGCAGCACCGCGAAGGTGCGCCTGCTCGACCTGGAGGAACGGGTCGATTCGATGAGCGCCGCCGTGCGCGCGGCGCGGGTGCAGGTCGAGGTCAACGGCGCCACCGGCTGGGTCGACAGCGCCAACTACCATCTGCCGGTCGCGCTCGGCGGCGTGCAGATCGACTGCCCGATCACGCGCGGGTACAACGCCAACTCCGGCCAGGATGCCTGGGCGCTGAAAAAAGACGCGCGCCTGCGCCTCTGGCCGGCCGGTTCACCCTGGATCGAGCCGGACCTGTTCCGCCTGCCCGCCCGCCAGCGCTGGCTGGCCAGCAGCACGCAGTTCAGCAACGAACCCACCTATGTCGACGGTGGCGACCGCCCCGACCGGAAGAAGATCTACTACCACAACGACCTCGATTTCGGCGGCTGCGAAGGCCTCGTCGAGGTGGTGGCCGCCACCGACGGGCTGGTGGTCAGCGTCGGCGAAACCGTCCTGCCCGGCACCCTCGGCACGCCGGTGCGGCCGCGCTACGACGTGGTCTACCTGCGCGACGACCGCGGCTGGTTCTACCGCTACAGCCACCTGCACACAATCGACGCGGCCCTCCAGCCCGGCATCCGCCTGCGCCAAGGCCAAAAGCTCGGCCTGCTCGGCAAGGAAGGCGCCAGCGGCGGCTGGTCGCACCTGCATTTCGGCATCCAGAGCCGCCAGCCCTCGAGCGCATGGGGCACCGAGGAAGCTTACGCCTTCGCCTGGCAGGCCGCCCTGCGCGAGCAGCAGCCGGCCGTGGTCGCCGTGGCGCGCCCGCACCACTTTGTCCGCGTCGGCGAACCGCTGGTGCTCGATGGCTCGAAGTCCTGGGCCGCCGCCGGCGTGGCCAGCCATGCCTGGACCTTCACCGACGGCACCACCGCCACCGGCGCGCGCGTGGAACGTCGCTACGACCGCCCCGGCCAGTTCAGCGAGATCCTCAAGGTCACCGATGCGCAGGGCCGCGCCGGTTACGATTTCGCGGTGGTCCAGGTCATTGGCGACACGACACAGATTCCTCCGTCGATCCACGCGACCTACGCGCCTTCGCTCGGCGTGCGCGTCGGCGACGAGCTGACCTTCAAGGTCCGTGTCTTCCGCTCGACCGGCGGCGAGACCTGGGACTTTGGCGATGGCAGCCCGCCCGTGCAGACCCGGTCCGATGGCAATGCCAAGGCGCTGGCCAAGGACGGTTACGCGGTCACCCAACACCGCTTCGCCAAGCCCGGCGATCACCTGGTCCGCGTCGAGCACGTCAACGCGCGCGGCGAAAAGGCCGTGACCCACCTGTGGGTGCCGGTGGCGCCGTGAGGGTTATTTCGCCGCCGGCTTGGCCGGTTTGGTGGGCGACGGCGTGTCCGGATCGACACGGTTTTTCTCCAGCAGCCAGGGGAAGGCGCGCAGGGGCTCGTCCGCCTGCGGATCGACCTGCACGCGGATCAGGTGCAGGTTGAGGCCGCCGAAGGTTTCGATGCGGGTGAAGTTTTCGATCGTGCGGCCGGTGGCCGAGGTGAGCGGCTTGTCGATGCGAAAATAATGGCTGTCGGCATGAAACAGATACACCGGCTTGCCATAACTCCGAACCTGCTCGCGCAGGGCCGGCACGAAGTTTTCGAAGCCGGTGTCGCGCGGTTCGCCGCGCTTGATCTCATCGAAGGGATTCGCCTGCAGGAACAGCACGAGCGCCTTGGCGTCCGCCGCCGCGGCAAAACTGTCGCGCAGCCAGGCCAGCACGGCGCGGTCGCGCGCGGCGAACTCGGTCATCGCCGCGGCGTTGTCCTCGCGCCGGTTGTTGTTGCTGCCAACGACATGCAGGGTGGCGAAGACCAGGCCGTCGCGCTGCCAGCGCTGGTGCTCGACGTAGTCGGCAAAGTCGGCCTGCGCGCTCTGTCGCTCCAGCGGCAGGCTCGTGCGACCCAGGCTGCGCGCCTCGCCTGGATAAAACAGCCGGCGCACCAAGGCGAGCCGCTCGAGCGGGTCATACCCGCCCGCCACCGGCGTGTGCGAATCCGTCCATTCGTTGTCGCCCGGCACATAGAACAAGGGCTGCTCGAAGCGATCGAACCAGGCCTTCACGCGCAGCAGCGAGGCGTCGTCGTTGAGCATGCGCCCGAATTTGACGTCGCCACAATGGACGCTGAAGGCTGGCGCGGCGGCATTGGCGGCCTCGATGACGTTTTCGAAGCGCCCGGCATCGCCCGGGAAATGGTAGGGCATGCAACCCATGACCAAAAACTCAAAGGGTTCCGCCGCGGCGGGCAGGACGGACAGCAGCAGGCAGGCGAGCGATGTCTTCATGGCCCTGCCATAAAGCGGAGGCGGGCAGCCGCAAGGCGATGTTCGAGCGGCGCATTGACAGGCCCGCCGCCACTGGCGCAGACTGGCGGGCGATGCTGCTTCGTCTTCTCCTTGCCATGTCCACCCTCTCCCTGGCCGCCGCCGACAAACCCGCCGAAGACCTTGCCGCGCCGCCGGTGGTCACCGCCAAGTCCTGGCTGATCGCCGACCTCGACAGCGGCCGCGAACTGGCCGCGCACCTGCCCGATGAACCGCGCAAGGCGGCGAGCACGGCGAAGATGATGTGCGCCTTCGTCGTCCTTGAACTGGCGCTGAAGGAGCCGGCCGTGCTCGACGAATGGCTGACGGTTTCCAAACTCGCGGCCAACACCGCCGGCTCGACCGCCGAACTCAAGGAGGGTGAACAGGTGCGCGTGCGCGACGGTCTTTACGCCCTGCTGCTGCCCTCGGGCAACGACATGGGCAATGCCTTCGCCGAACACTTTCATCCGCGACTTGCGGCCCCCGGCGACGAAACACCCGCCAGCGCCAAGACCGCGGCCTCGGCGACCCGCATGAACTTTGTCGCCGAGATGAACCGCACCGCCCAACGCCTCGGCATGAAGGCCACCACCTACCGGATTGCCTATGGCGACGGCGGTGAGGCGACCGACTTCACCACGACCGCGCGCGATTTGGTGACGCTGACGCTGGCGGCGCGCAGGCACACCTTGTTCCGCGAAGTCGTGGCGACCCTGGAACATCGGGCGGCGATCCGTCTGCCCGCAGGCGGTGAGCGCGAGGCGGTTTGGAAGAACACCAATGAGCTGCTGCAGTTCGCCAACTACGACGGCGTCAAGACCGGCACCACGCCGAGTGCGGGTCGCTGCCTGGTGGCGACCGGCTCGCACGCCGGCCGCGGCCTCATCGTCGTGACCCTCGGTTCGACCTCCGATGAGGCGCGCTTTGCCGACAGCCGGAACCTGTTCCGCTGGGCCTGGCGGTGAGGGGCGGTGCCCCGATTTCAGATCGCAGATTTCAGATTTCAGATTTTCCGCGGTCTAGCGTTTGGGTTGACGGCGGGCGGTAGGCGCCTTCGCCAGAAGGCGGAGTTGAGGGCGCAGAGACTTGCGACAGATCCGACGCCCTTGGCTCTCAGCTCTAGGCTTTGTTCAACCCGCGCTGTGACCAGCGCGTCTACTCGACGCGCAGGTAATCGAGGGCCACAAACCAGCGATCGG
>CAZSBO010000031.1:0-29828 GCA_964605265.1 uncultured Prosthecobacter sp. | reverse complement strand
GTCGAGGAAGGTTTGGAAGCGATAGACGGCCACCCGGCAGAGCTCATCACGGCCCGGGCCTTCGGTATTGGCAGTGGGACTGAAATCCGGCGCACCAAGATCGCGCCAGAAGACTTGGACATCGGTATCGTCGCCTTCACGGATGTAGCGCGAGATGTCGAGATCGTGGCCGGCGATGTCAGGAGTCGTATCGAAGAGGTCGATCAGGTCTTTTCGGCGAATGACCGGGCGAATCACCGATGGCGGAGTCACCTTGACCGAAGTCAGAGCTTCAGGACTGACGCTGGTGCCTTCCAGCTTTTCCAGTTCAGCTCGTGCGTCCTTTAGTTCGGCCAGTGTGTAGGGTGCCACATCGGCGTCCTTGTCGAAGTCGAGGTCGATCCAATGAACATCCGCCCCTTCCGCATTGAATTCGCCACCCCGGTTGCAGCGGCCCAATCTCTGCACGATTGAGGACCATGGAGCGAGTTCTGTAATGAGGACACGAGCACTCACATCCACACCCGCTTCCACGGCTTGAGTCGCGACGACGATTCGATCACCAACACCATGAATCAGCAAGTCTTGCTGGGCTTTTCGATCCGGCGCACGGAACCGAGAATGAACGAGAGCGATGTTGTCTTTCCGGCCCGCTTTTTGGAGTGCTTCATAAAGCTCCTGCGCCCGCTGCACTCGATTCACGATGACCAGGGTGAGCTGGCCTTCGACATGCTTGCCCAATACGAGTTTGGCAAACTCAGCCGGCTTGGTCTGCTTGGTGATCGCAAGGGTGGCCTTCTGCAGCTTTTTCTTCGCTGACAGCCGATGCGAGACAGCCTCTCGGTCTTGCTTTTCCAAAATCAGCTTTGGCCAGCCTCCATCCGGCTTTGGATGATCGACGGTCGCCAAGCGGGAATCGTCAAGCGTGGCGCTCATCCACCACGTTGGACAAGAGCCATGTTGAAGCCATTGAGCAAGGCAACGGAAGCCGTCGAGCTGAGCACTGGTTTCAACACCCACCCCCATCAGTTGCGTTTCATCCATCACCCAGAGACAGTCGTTGTTGAGCAGGCCGAAGTGCATGGGCCAGCGGTAGCGAGACATGCCATACCCGCGATTGAGGGCGCGGCTGAGGAGCATGTCCTGGGTGCCGATGAGGATGGCGTCTTTTTCGGGGTAGATGTCCCATTCACCGGCGTCCTCGCCGCCCATGAGTAGGTGGACCTTCGGGGGCTCCCCCTGGATGAGGCCTACCTTGACCAGTTTTTCGATCCACTGACTGGCTTCGCTGTAGGTCTGCTCGACCAAGGTGCGCATCGGCAGGCAATAGACGAGGCGGCGAGGCCAGGCCGAAGACTCGGATTCGGCTGAAGCCGAAGCCACTTTGCCGCGGCGATTCCACAGCCAAGCCAGGATCACCGCAGCGGTTTTCCCCAGTCCGGTGGAGACGCTGATCAGGCGGCTTTCGCAGGGGAAGTCGGCGAGGCGCTGCTGGTAGTCATAGGGCTGCGGTTTGCCGGTGGCGGCGGAAAAGAAGGCGGGGAAAGAGTCGGGCATGGGAAAAATTCAGTCTTGAAGTTCAAACCTTCATGCCTCGTCACGCGCGGGTGGCGTCGGACGGTGGCAGCAGCCTTCTAGGGATCGCAGCCGGACTCTGGCTGCGGGCGGCGCTTGTGCGATCTTGATCCGGTCCATGGCAATTTTTTAATCCTGTTGAAGAGGCGCGATCGGTTCAATCAAAAAATTCATTGAGTGCTTTTTCTGAAATTTTTAGATTGAGCCAGGATTGTGAATGGAGCAGGTCCATCCGGAGGAATTTCTGTGTTTCGCGCAAGCCTGGGGGCCCTGCCTCGGTGAGAGAACAGAACTCGCGAGAGCAAGGGACTCGGCGTGGGGTGCCTTTTCATTGTGCTTTTTTAGCGCAGGGGGTGGGACAATGGTGGGGGGACGGCTGAAAAAATTTCAGATCTCAGATTTCAGATCTCAGATTGCCGGTCTTTGGACCCTTGGCCGAAAACGGATCCTGTTTTCCACTGGAGGTTCGACCCGGGGCTGGCGGGCGGGCTCGAAACGGGCTGAAGCCCGGGAGTACTTTGGGACAACGCCCTCCCCTTGCTCGCGGGCTCGCGCGGAGAGGGTGGGATTTTCCTTCGCAGACTCAGGCCATCCGAGTTTGGCTTCGCCCATTTTGGTCGACGCCCTCTCCTTGCTCGCGGGCTCGCGCGGAGAGGGTGGGATTCGAACCCACGGTGACCTTTCGGCCACGCCGGTTTTCAAGACCGGAGCCATAAACCACTCGACCACCTCTCCTGGTGCGGACGACAATCTAGCTCAGCGGCGGAGCTTGCCAAGGGCAAGTTGAAGGCCGGCAAAATGCTGTCTTGCCATCGGCGGTCGGCTGGCAAAGACTCGGCGGCCATGAGTCCGAATCCGCAAACGATCACCCGCCTGCGCGACCTCAGCCCGCACCAGAAGCGCTCCGGCCTGGCCGCCTGGCTGGGCTGGCTGTTCGACGGTCTGGACATGCACATCTACACGCTGGTCGCCACGCCCTTTGTGGCGGCGCTGCTGCTGCAGGGCGGGCTGTCGGCGGAACCTGCGGACGTCGACACCAAGGCCTCGATCATTCAGGCGGCCTTCCTGGTCGGCTGGGCCCTGGGCGGCGGCTTCTTCGGTCGCCTGGGCGACAAACTCGGCCGCAGCCGCACCCTGGTGCTGACCATCCTCTGCTATGCCGGCTTCACCGGGCTCTCGGCCTTCTGCACCGAGTGGTGGCAACTGCTGATCTGTCGCTTCCTCTCAGCGCTCGGCATCGGTGGTGAATGGGCGGTGGGCGCCTCGCTGCTGTCGGAGACCTGGCCGAAAAAGTGGCGTCCCTGGATAGCGGCGACCCTGCAGACGGCCGTCAATCTGGGCGTGCTGCTGGCCTGCGCCGCCGGTGCGATCTTTGCCTGGATCGTCACCCAGGGCTGGATGGAGGAGAGCACCAGCCATCGCGCGGTTTTCCTGGTCGGCATCCTGCCGGCCCTGCTGACCCTGTGGATTCGCAAGGCGGTGCCGGAGACCGAGGAATGGACCCATGCCGCCCAGACACGCAAGCCGCCGCGCCTGCGCGAGCTGTTCGGCCCGGAAGTGGCGGGCACAACCTGGCGGGTGCTGATCATCTGCTCGGTCTCGCTCACCGCCCACTGGGCCTTTTTGTTCTGGCAGCAGGGCCTGATCCGCGCCCTGCCCGAAGTCAAATCCCTGCCCGGCCCCGATCAGACCCGCGCGGTCGTCGAGGCCTTGGTCTGGATCATGTGCGGCTCGATCCTCGGCAACTACATCGCTGGCTTCTTTGCCAAGCTCTGGGGGTACCGCGCGGCCATCGTCCTGATGCTGCTCGGCTATGCCGCGTCCATGCTGACCGCCTTCCACGAGGGTGCCTCCTGGACGCATGCGCAGATGCTCGGCTGGTATGCGGTCATCGGTCTGTGCCAGGGGGTCTTTGGCCTATTCACCATGTGCCTGCCTCCCCTCTTCCCCACCCTGCTGCGCACGACCGGTGCCGGCTTCTGCTACAACATCGGCCGCATTGTCGCCGCCGCCGGCACGGTCTTCTTCAAGCTCTATGCGCCGGTGGGCGACTACCATCGCGCCCTCTACCTGGCCGGCTGGCTGTTCGTGCCGGCAGCCGCCGTTGCCCTGCTGCTGCCGCAGGAACGCAACGAGCCTGGCCCCGTCGATCAACCCGCGGACTGACCATGCTGCGCCTTTTTCTGCATCTGCTGTTCGGTGGCGTCTTCGTCTATGCCGGCGCCGTCAAGGCCTGGGATCCGGCGGCGTTTCTGCTCGACATCCGCAGCTTCGAACTGCTGCCCGATCCCTGGGCGGCCTGGCTGGCCATGAGCCTGCCCTGGCTGGAGATTTTCGCCGGCCTGGCGGTGATGACCGGCCTGCTGCGCGCCGGCGGCCTGCTGCTGCTCAATGCCTGCCTGCTCGGCTTCCTCGCCGCCATCCTCATCGCCTGGGCGCGCGGCCTCGACATCCGCTGCGGCTGCTTCGGCAGCGGCGGCAGCTCCGAGTACGTGGAACTTCTCGTCCGCGACCTCGCCCTGCTCGGCCTCGGCCTCTGGCTGGCCCGCAAGCAAAAGCGCTGACATTCCGGCCACTGGTCCGACGTTGTCAGGGCTTGCCATGAAACTCGCTCCCCTCGCCGCCCTCTGTCTTGGCTTGGCCGGTGCCCTGCCCGCCGCCGACAAACTGAATGTTGTCTTCATTCTCGCCGACGACCTCGGCTGGGGCGAGGTCGGCGTCTATGGTCAAAAGAAGATCCCGACGCCCAACCTCGATGCCCTGGCGGCTCAGGGGGTGCGTTTCACCCAGCACTACTCCGGCGCACCGGTGTGCGCGCCCTCGCGCTGCGTGCTGATGACCGGCAAGCATCTCGGTCATGCCGAGGTGCGCGGCAATCGCGCGATGGAGAGGGTCGAGCCCGACAAGTACTTCGAGGGCCAGCATCCGCTGTCCGAGGGTGCCTTCACCCTGGCCATGGCTTTCCAAAAGGCTGGCTACCGCACCGGGGCCATGGGCAAATGGGGCCTGGGGCCGGTCGGCAGCAGCGGCGATCCCAACAAGAAGGGCATCGAGTACTTCTTCGGCTACAACTGCCAGGGCGTGGCCCACAGCTTTTTCCCGCCCTACCTGTGGCGCAACAACGAGCAGATCCCGATCAATGCCAAGCCCGTGCCCGGCCGCGCCCAGCAGCCCGAGGGCGAGGTGCGCATGGAGGACTGGTTTGCCGAAACCTACGCGCCCAAGCTCATGATCGCCGAGGCCGAGCAGTTCCTCGATCGCCACAAGGCCGAGCCCTTTTTCCTGTTCCTGCCCTTCATCGAGCCGCATGTCTCCATGCACCCGCCGAAGGAGTCGGTGGAGAAATTCCCCGCCAAATGGGATGACCAGCCCTACCGCGGCGATGCCGGGTACATCCCGCACCCGCGCCCGCGCGCCGGCTACGCGGCGATGATCAGCGACCTCGACAGCTACGTCGGCCGCGTGCTTGCCCGCCTCGACCAGCATGGTCTGAAGGACAAGACCCTGGTCATCTTCAGTTCCGACAACGGCGCCACGCATCCGCGGCCGCCCTCGGCCTTCCATGTTGGCGGCGCCGACGGCAAGTTCTTCGAGAGCGTGCGCGACCTGCGCGGCTGGAAGGGCAGCGTCTATGAGGGCGGGCTGCGCGTGCCGACGATCGTGCGTCTGCCGGGCAAGATCCCGGCCGGCGTGGTCAGCAACACGCCCGGCTATTTCGCCGACTGGTTTCCGACCCTTTGTGAAGCGGCGGACCTGCCCACACCCTCCGGACTTGATGGCGAGAGCCTGTGGCCGGTGCTGACCACTGGCAAGGATCGCATGGAACGAAGCAAGCCCATGCTCTGGGTCTTCCCCGAGTATGGCGGCCAGGTCGCCGTGCGGCTCGGCCAGATGAAGCTCGTGCGTCAAAACCTCAAGACCAAGACCCCCGGTCCCTGGGAGGTCTATGACCTCGACAAGGATCGCGGTGAAACGACCGACCTGTCTGCCCAGCACCCCGACCTCATCCGTCAGGCCGAGGAACTGCTGCGCCGCGAGGTCGATGCCAATGCCATCTTCCCCGTGCCGATTCCCGGTGTCACCACCGCCGCCAACTAAACTGCCCCGCCACCATGTCTTGCCGTCCCCTGCTCCGTCTCATCGCCCTCCTCCTCGGCACCGCCGCCGGCCTGCAGGCAGCACCGCCGAACGTCGTGGTCTTCCTCGCCGACGACGCCGGCTGGGGCGATTACGGCGCGTCCGGCAACACCCAGCTGCAGACGCCCAACATCGACTCACTCGCCAAGGGTGGCGTCAGCCTCGATCGCTTCTACGTCTGTCCCGTTTGCGCGCCGACCCGGGCCGAATTCCTCACGGGTCGCTACCACCCGCGCGGCGGGGTCAAGGGTGTGTCGACGGGACAGGAGCGACTCGATCTCGGCGAAAAGACTCTGGCTGACAGCCTCAAGGCCGCCGGTTATGCCACCGGCGCCTTTGGCAAGTGGCACAATGGCAGCCAGTGGCCCTACCATCCGATGGCGCGCGGTTTCGACGAGTACTTCGGCCACACCTCCGGGCACTGGGGCGAGTACTTCGATGCGCCGCTGGAGGACAAGGGCAGGATGGTGCGCACCAAAGGTTACATCGTCGACGTCTGCACCGACCGCGCGCTCGACTTCATCGACCGCCACCAGAAGCGCCCGTTTTTCTGCTACGTGCCCTTCACCACCCCGCACTCGCCCTGGGCGGCACCGGCTGACGACTGGTCGCGCTTCAAGGACAAGCCGCTATCCCAGCACGCCACCCAGGCCGAGTTGGAGGTCGCCGACGAGACCCGCTGCGCCTACGCCATGCTGGAGAATCAGGATCGCAACGTCGGCCGCGTCTTGCAGCGCCTGCGCGACCTCGGGCTCGAGGAGAACACGATCGTTGTGTACTTTTCCGACAACGGCCCGAACAGCCACCGCTGGACCGGTGGCATGAAGGGCAAGAAGGGCCAGACCGACGAGGGCGGCGTGCGCTCGGTCTGCTACCTGCGCTGGCCGGCCGGACTGCCGGCGGGTCGCACCGTGAAACCAATCAGCGGCGCCATCGACCTGCTGCCGACCCTGACCGCCCTGGCCGGCGTGCCGCGGGTCGGCGACAAGCCGCTTGATGGCCGCGACCTCAGTCCGCTGCTGAAAGGGGAAAACGTCGAATGGCCGGAGCGACTGATCTTCAACTGCTGGGGACAGAACGTCAGCGTGCGCAGCCAGACGCACCGCCTCGACAACACCGGCAAGCTTTTCGACATGATTGCCGACCCGGCGCAGACGACGCCGATCAACGCCCGTGAACCCGAGTTGGCCGGTCGCCTACAGGCGGCGGTCAAGGCTTGGCGACTGGAAATGTTCGGCAGCGCCGAGCCGCCGCCGGCACCAGCCAAGGCCAAAGGCGGCAAGGGTGGCAAGGGCGCCGCCAATGCGGTTGATCCGCGCCCCTTCCCGGTGGGGTACCGCGAGTTCCCGATCACCCTGCTGCCGGCGCGCGATGGCGAACCGCGCGGCGGGGTGCAGCGCAGCAGCAACGCGCCGAACTGCTCCTACTTTGTCAATTGGACGAGCCTGGACGACCGGCTGGTTTGGAACATCGATGTGCACACCGCCGGCACCTACGAGGTGAGCGTCGATTACACCTGCCCGCTGGCGGATTCCGGTTCCAAGATCGAGCTGAGCTTTGGCGACAGTCGCCTCACCGGCACGGTGCAGCCGGGCTGGGATCCGCCGTTGTACACGAATCAGGACACCCTGCCGAGGCCGCACGGCGAAAGCACAATGAAGGAGTTTCGCACCCTGCCGCTGGGTCGCCTGCGTCTGAAGGCGGGCATCGGTCCGCTCAGCCTGCGCGCCCTGACAATTCCGGGCGCGTCGGTGATGGACCTGCGCCGCCTGACGCTGACGCTGGTCGAGTGACCCGGCTCACATGACCATGCCGCCGTCGACCGCGAGCACCTGACCGGTGATGTAGCGGGCCTCGGCGCTGGCGAGGAAGAGCGCGGCGGCGGCGATGTCGGCAGCCTGACCAAAGTCGCCAAGCGGGATCTTCTCGAGCACCGCCGCCTTGACCTTGTCGTCGAGCACACCGGTCATGTCGGTGCTGATGAAGCCCGGGGCGATGACGTTGGCGGTGACGCCGCGGCCGGCGAACTCGCGGGCCAGCGACTTCGTGAAGCCGATCAGGCCGGCCTTGCTGGCGGCGTAGTTGGCCTGGCCGGCATTGCCGATGAGGCCGATGACGGAGGCGACGTTGATGATGCGCGCGCCCTTCTGCTTGAGCAGGCTGCGCTGCACCGCCTTGATCATGTGGAAGGCGCCCTTGAGGTTGGTGTCGACGACGAAGTCCCAGTCCTGCTCGCTCATGCGCAGGAGCAGGCCGTCCTTGGTGACACCGGCGTTGTTGACCAGGATGTCGACCTGGCCAAAGTCGGCGAGCACGGCCTTGCCGAGTTCGGCGGTGGCGGCGGCATCGGCGACATCGACGGCGTAGGCCTTGGCGGCGCCGGGATGGGCGGCGTTGATCGCCTCTGCCGCGGCCTGCGAACTGGCCTCGGTGCGGCTGACCACGGCGACTTTCGCGCCCTCGGCGGCGAAGGTTTCAGCGATGGCGCGGCCGATGCCTCGGCCCGCGCCGGTAACGACGGCGACTTTGTCCTGGAGTTTTCCCATGCGCCATCATGGCGACGCGCACGGGAGAGTCAAGACGCGGGCTCAGACGCCGGCCTCGATCATCTGGGCGAACTCGGCGAAGAAATACTTCGCGTCGTTCGGTCCGGGCGCTGCCTCGGGGTGGTATTGGACGCTCATCACCGGTGCCTCGCGATGGCGCATGCCTTCGACCGTGCCGTCGTTGAGGTTGATGTGGGTGACCTCGATGTTCGAGGGCAGGCTGGCGGGATCGATGGCGAAGCCGTGGTTCTGGCTGGTGATGGCGACCTTGCCTGAGCGCAGGTCCTTGACCGGCTGGTTGCCGCCGCGGTGGCCGAACTTGAGTTTGAAGGTGCGACCGCCGTAGGCGTGGCCGAGGACCTGGTGACCGAGGCAGATGCCGAAGATTGGCTTCTTGCCGATCATGGCGCGGATCTGCTCGTGGATGTAGCCGAGCGCGGCGGGATCGCCGGGGCCGTTGGAAAGGAAGACGCCGTCCGGATTCTTCGCCAGCACGTCTGCGGCCGGGGTCGAGGCAGGCACAACCGTGACCCGGAAGCCGCTCTGGCGCAGGCCGCGCAGGATGTTGCGCTTGATGCCAAAATCGTAGGCAACGACATGATGTCGGGCCTCGGGCAGCGGGTGGAAGGCGCCCTCGGGGCCGCCCTCGCGGTTCTGGCTCGGACTGGGGATGTCCCAGGCGCGGCTTTCCAGATCTTCCGGGTCCCAGGTGTAGGATTTGGGTGTGCTGACCTCCTTGACGAAATCGCTGCCGCTCATCGGCGGGCTGTCAGCGGCGGCGCGCACCGCTTCCTCAATCGTCAACTCGGTGGTGATCACCGAACGCATGGCGCCGCGGGTGCGCAGGTGCTTGGTCAGGGCGCGGGTGTCGACCCCCTGAATGCCGGGGATGTCCCACTCCTTGAGGTAAGCATCGAGCGAGGCCGTGCTGCGCCAGTTGCTGGGCACCTCACAGAGTTCCTCGATGACGAAACCGCGCACGTGCGGGCAGTCGCTCTCCGGGTCCAGGCCGTTGACGCCGGTGTTGCCGATCATCGGGTAGGTCATGGCGACGATCTGCCCGCGGTAGGAGGGATCGGTCAGCACCTCCTGATAGCCGCTCATGGAGGTGTTGAAGCAGGCCTCGCCGGTGCGAGTACCGGCTGCGCCAAAGGATACGCCTTCAAAATACCGTCCGTCTTCGAGTGCCAGGATTGCGTTCATCAAAATGGGAAACTTTGGCACCTAGCGCGGCTGGCGGGGGAATGCAAGAGGGGCCTGAGAAATCGCTCGCCTGCGCGCCCGGCCGCTCTAGGTTGCAGTCGAATGCACACGGAGCATGACATTCAGTACGCCCTGGAAATGACGCGGGTCCTGCACGAGCCGGACCGGCGCATCGACACCTTCGGCAGCACCCGCTTCGAGTTCCAGCTCGTCACCGAGCTCATGGATCAGGTCAACACCACCCGCATCCGCCAGGGCCAGATCACCGCCGAAAAACCGCTCATCCTGCGCCCGGACCCGCAGATGGCAGCCGACTTCGATTTTGAGGGCTTTGGCCCGCAGGGCGCCGCCTTCGGGGAATTCCTCAAGGAAAACCTGCACCGCCTGGCCGTGCTCAAGTATGGCTTCCGCTTCCGCATGGACGAGATGACCGAGGAAATCGTCCATGACCCGATGGAGGCGGTCTGCGGCCGCCTGCTTGAGGACATCCGCGCCTCCGGCAACCCGATGCGCGCGGTCATCGCCGGCGTCGACGACGCCTGGGAAATCTGCCTGCTGCGCTTCACGGTCGAAATGATCGAAAAATCCCAGCAGATCAACCTGTTCGACTTCAAGCGCCGCGGCCTCTTGGGCTGAGCCCACGCCGACCCCGCCATGGCCAGGGCCCAGTTCAAGCTCCTCGTCTACCTCATCGTGCTGGGCCTGACGCTCGGCAGCATGGCCCTGGCCTATTACATCTACATGAAGGTGCTCTCGCCCGAGGAGCGCCTGCGCGAGGAACTGTCACGCATCCGCCGCGCCGAACTGCCGAAGATCGACCCCGGCCTCAAGCGCTTCGACGCTGCCGCCGCCCTGCTCAAGGAGGGACGCTTCAACGAGGCGCGTGAGGCGTTGTTCCGCATCGTCCAGCAGTTCCCCGAGTCCGCCGCCACCCCCGAGGCGAAACGCATCATCGGCGAGATCAACATGGACGAACTGTTCTCGCGCGAGCCGGTGCCGGGCAAGCGCGACTACATCGTCCAGCCGGGCGATTCCCTCGCCCTCATCGCCACCCGTCAGAACACCACGATGGACCTGCTCATCCGCCTCAACGGCCTGATGGGCGCCACCCTGCACCCCGGCGACCACCTCACCGTCCTGCCCGTCAGTTTCAACCTGGTGGTCGATGCCTCGGCCAAGACCGTCACCCTGCGCCGGGTGGCCGGCGAAAAGGAGGTGTTCTTCAAGGAATACCAGGCCGCCGACCTGCGTCTTCCTGCTGGAATGAAGCTGCCCGCGGAAATGGAGATCAAAGGCAAGTCGGCCATGCTCGACGGCCGCGCCGTGCTGTCGACCGATCCGCGCTACGCCGAGGCCGACAAGTGGCTGCCCGGCAGCCGGGCCGGCGTGGTTTTGCGCACGCCTCCCCCTCCCGAACCGGCCCCGCCACCCGGCCCGGATGGCCGCCCTGCCCCGTCACCGGCCCCGCCCCCGGGCATTTTCCTCGGCCGCGAAGACCTTGAGGAGATGTTTGCCCTCGTGCGAAACGGCTCCAAACTCTACCTGATCCGCTAACCCACCCCTTTCCCCATGAAACAAGTCCTGGATTTCGAAAAACCCGTCGCCAAACTCCGTCAAGAGATCGAGGAGGCGCGCCGCAAGCTCGCCACCAAGCCCAGCGACAAGCTCGCCGCTCAGATCGCCGAGTTGGAGAAGAAGGCCGACGCCCTGCAGAGGGACATTCACGACAACCTCAACCCCTGGCAGCGCGTGCAAATCTCCCGCCACATCAACCGGCCCTTCATGCTCGACTACGTCCGCCAGTGCTGCGACGACTTCATCGAGATCCACGGCGACCGTCACATCGGCGATGACGCCGCCATGCCGGCCGGCTTTGCCACCATTGGCGGCCGCAAGGTCGTCGTCATCGGCCACCAGAAGGGCCGCGACACCAAGGAGAACCTGCTGCGCAACTTCGGCAGCGCCCACCCCGAGGGCTATCGCAAGGCCCTGCGCGCCATGCGTCTGGCCGAGAAGTTCGGCCTGCCCGTGGTCACCCTCATCGACACCCCCGGCGCCTTCCCCGGCATCGGCGCCGAGGAACGCAACATCGCCGAGGCCATCGCCTTCAATCTGCGCGAGATGATGACCCTGCGCACGCCGGTCGTCGCCGTCGTCATCGGCGAGGGCGGCTCGGGCGGCGCCCTCGGCATCGGCATCGCCGACCGCGTGCTCATGCTTGAAAACGCCTACTACTCGGTCATCAGCCCCGAGGGCTGCGCCGCCATTCTGTGGAAGCACCGCGAGCACGCGCCCGAGGCCGCCAGCGCCCTCAAGCTCAGCGCCCAGGACCTCGCCAAACTCGGCATCATCGACGGCATCATCCCCGAACCGACCGGTGGCGCCCACCACGACCACGCCGCCGCCGCCGCCTCGCTCAAGGACGGTGTGCTCGCCGCGCTTGCCGAATTGGAGGGCAAGCCGGTCGAGCAACTGCTCGAGCAGCGCTACCAAAAGTTCCGCGACCTGGGAAAATACACGGAGAACTGAGCCCGCGCCGACGTGTTTTCCTCCATGCCCCCTGTGACTGTCCGCGCCCTCGGCGCGTCCCTGCTGCTGACCTCCTGCACCGTCGGCCCCGACTTTGCCGCACCCGACCTCAAGCTGCCGGGCCGCTGGAAACAGTCGACGGTCACCGAGGCCGCCACCCCGGCGCCGGACACCTGGTGGACCCTGTTCCGCGACAACGAGTTGAACGGTCTGGTCGACCGCGCCCTGGCCGGCAACCAGGAACTCGCCGGGGCCCTGGCCCGCGTGCAGTCGGCCCGCGCTTTGTCGCAGATCGAGCGCGCCGCCTGGTTCCCGCAGCTTGGCATCCTCAACACCACCACCTTTGAGCGACTCTCCGCCAAGAGCGTCGGCGCCAACCTGCCCTCCGGAGCCAGCCTGCCCGAGCTGGAGCGCGATCGCTACCGCCTCTTCCTCGACCTCAATTACGAACTCGACCTCTGGGGCCGCGTGCGCCGTGGTGTCGAGGGCGCCCGCGCCCGCGAGCAGGCCCAGCGCGATCTTGTCGACGCCCAGCGCCTCATCGTCGCCGCCGAGGTCGCCCGCCATCACTTCCTCACCGCCTCGCTCGAGGCCCAGGGCCGGATCCTCAAGGAAACGGTCGCCCTGCGCCAGGAGGCGCTCGATCTGCAGACCTCCCGCTTCCAGGGCGGGCTCGCCAATGAAATGGATGTGGCGCGCGCCCGCACCGAACTGGAGCTGACCCGCGCCGACCTGGTCGCCATCGAACGCCAGCGCGGCTCGCTCGAACACGCCCTCGCCGTGCTCTGCGGCGAACCGCCCGCCGGTTTCGAGAAGCAGCGTAGCGCCCGCCTGCCGGCACCACCACGCGTGCCCGCCGGGCTGCCCAGCACGGTCCTGCAACGCCGCCCGGACCTGCGCGCCGCCGAACAGAACCTGCGCGCCGCCAACGCCGCCATCGGCGTCGCCACCGCCGACTTCTTCCCGAGCTTCCGGCTCGTCGGCACGGCCGGCCTGGAAAGCGTTGGCTCCGAGGATTTCCTGCAGGGTCGCGCCAAGACCGCCAACCTCGGGCCGCAGGTCACCCTGCCGATCTTCCAGGGTGGTCGCCTGCTCGGCGGCCTGCGCGGTGCCCGCGCCCGCCACGAGGAGGCCATCGCCGCCTACAAGCAGACCGTGCTCACCGCCCTGCGCGAGGTCGAGGACGCCCTGCTCGATGCCCGCACCTTTGAGCGCCAGCGCGCCGCGGTCGCCGCCGCCGTCGCCGCCGCCCAGGAAACCGCCAAACTCTCGCGCCTGCGCTACGACCGCGGCCTGTCGAACTACTTCGAAGTCGTCGATGCCGAGCGCGTCGTGCTCGCCGCCCGCCTCAGCCAGGCCCAGCTCGACGGCCAGCGCCTGGTCGCCGCGGTGCAGATGCTGCGCGCCCTCGGTGGCGGCTGGTGATCACCAGTCGACACCCGGCGGCCGCAGCTTGCCGAGGTACCAGGCCAGCAAAGCCGGGCCGCTGAACACCCAAATCATGGCGCCACCGGCCAGGTAGGGACCGAAGGGCAGCTTGCTGCTCCAGGCCGCCAGGCCAAAGAGGCGGGTGGCCCCCGACAGGAGGGTGCCGAGCACCGAGGCGGCAAAGACGGTGAAGATCACCGCCTGCCAGCCGAGGAAGGAGCCGATCATCATCAGGAAGAGCACGTCGCCAAAGCCCATCGCCTCACGCGGAATCACCACCTCACTGGCCGTGCCCTCGAGCAGCGTCACGTCCTCGATGCGGAATTCCCGGACGTCGCCAGTGGCCGGACGCACGACCAGTTTCTCGGCCCACAGCTCCACGCTGGCATCGCGCCATTCGCCGGCATTGGTCTTCAGGCTCGCACAAGCGAGCACCAGGCGGTCGCTGGCGCGGACAAACAGGTCCTCCCAGGCGTATTCCTCGCCGTCCAGGGTGACGATCGGCGGCAGGTTCTCGTCGGGCTGGGTGACACTCCACGGTTGCTGGCCGTCGAACCGGTGGCGTTTGCGACCGAAGGCGAGTTTGCCGAGTTCCACCACCAGCCAGAGGCCGCCGAGACCGAGCGCGGCGCTGCCGAAGGCGACCAAAAAACCGTGCAGCCGCGTCTCCTGACCGAGCAGGTCCGGCAGCAGGGTGGCGCAGAACAGGCCAGCCACGGTACCGCCGATCGTGATCGGGTGCGGCAGCAGGTAGTGTTCGATGTCGATGAAGGTGCCCGCCACCAGCAGGGCGGTGAACAGCCAGAGACAAAGCACGCGCGGGCCCCAGTCGGCCGCCAGCGCCCAGTCGCCGCCAAAGCGCAGAAAGACCGCGTAGAATAGCACGCCGGTGACCAGCTCGACGACCAGGTACCGCGCCGGGATGGGCGCGCGGCAGTTGGCGCAGCGGCCGCGCAGGAACAGCCAGCTCAGCACCGGCAGGTTCTGATGCCAGGGGATCTGCCAGCGGCAGGAAGGACAGAAGGACCGCCGCGGTTCATTGACCGACAGCCCGCGCGGCAGCCGGTGGATGACGACGTTCAGAAAGGAGCCGATGCCCGCGCCGATGAGGAAGACGAGGAAGTGAAGCAGGGCGACAAGGATCTGATACCGGAGCATGCGGCCGCATCATTGCCCGTGCCCGGGCGGGGCGACAAGTCCGCAATTTGAACGAGACGTCTACAGGGGCACCGACTCAGGGCAGGCGCGCCATGGCCGGCTCGGGGTACTCGAAGCTGCGTCCCTCGAAGTTGCGGATGAGGGTGCGCTGTTCGTCGCGCAGCAGCACGTAGTCGGGATTGACCGGTACCTTGCCACCGCCGCCGGGGGCGTCGATGACGAACTGCGGCACCGCGTAGCCGGTGGTGTGACCGCGCAGCTGCTCAATGATGTCGACCCCGGCCTGCACGCTGGTGCGCAGGTGCGAGCTGCCCTGGATGAGGTCGCACTGGTACAGGTAGTAGGGCCGGACACGGCACATGAGCAGCTTGTGGACGAGCGACTTCATCACCTCGGCATCGTCGTTGACGCCGCGCAGCAGCACACTCTGGTTGCCGAGCGGCACACCGTGGTCGGCCAGGCGGCCGAGCGCCTCGCGCACCTCGGTGGTCAGTTCACGCGGGTGGTTGGTGTGAATGCTCAACCAGAGCGGATGGTAGCGCTGCAGCATGCGGCAGAGCTCGGGCGTGATGCGCTGCGGCAGGAAGATCGGCACGCGGCTGCCGATGCGCAGGAACTCGATGTGCGGGATTGCGCGCAGCCGCGACAGGATGGCTTCGAGCTTGGCATCGCTGAACAGCAGGGGGTCGCCACCGCTGAGCAGGACATCACGCACCTCGGTGTGCTTTTCCAGGTAGCGGAAGGCGGCCTCATGGTCGGTGTGCAGTTCCTGCTCGCCGACCCCGCTGACCACGCGGCTGCGGGTGCAGTAGCGGCAGTAGCTGGCGCAGCGGTCGGTCACCAGAAACAGCACGCGGTCCGGGTAGCGATGCACCAGCCCGGGCACCGGCATGCGACCGTCCTCGCCACAGGGGTCAGCCATCTCCTCGGGATCGTCCCAGGTCTCCTCGATGCGCGGGATGACCTGGCGCCGAATCGGATCCTCGGGATCCTCGGGATCGATCAGATTGAAATAGTGCGGCGTGATCGCCATCGCCAGCTTGTTGCCGCTGAGCAGGACGCCGGCGCGCTCCTCATCGGTCAGCACCAGGTGCTTCTCCAACTGGGCCAGCGTGGTGATGCGATGGCGCAGTTGCCAGGCCGCGGAGTTCCATTCCTCCGGCGGCACGAGCTCGTCCCGCCAGAATCCAGGGGCGTAGGAACGGAACTCCTTCTCGGGAAGCGGGGCGGGCGGCGGGCGCATTGGGGATTCTAGGGCAAAGGTTACGACTGGGAAAAAGCACCTGTCAAACTTGTTGCGGAAAAAGATGGCAAAATGGCCTATGGCCCAGGGACCTCCGTGCGTTACGTTTGTCCTGCGGCCATGATTCTTTCTCTCTTGCGCGACCTGCTCCCCTCCCCCGCAATCGAGATCATCCGACTCCTCAAGCAGTCCTCGGGCATGACGGTGAACGAGTTGCGTGCCCCGCTCAAAATGAGCTACATGGGAGTCAAACAGCACTGCGACGCCATGGTCCGCAAGGGCTACCTCGACACCTGGCGCCACCCGGTGCCGCACGGTCGACCGGAAAAAATTTACCGACTGACCGCCCGACTCAACCCCGTCTTCGATGCCGGCTGCAGCGGACCGGTTCTGGAACTGCTCGCCCAAGCCGAGCGGGTGTTTGGTCCGAACGCCGCGGAAAAGCTGCTCTACGCCTGGCTGCAGGAACGCACCGCCCGCTTCCAACCGGCGGTCGATGCCGAGGACGTCCTGGAAAACAAGGCCATCGTGCTTGCCCGTCTGCGCACCCAGGAGGGCTGCCTGTCCGCGGTCGAACGTGCACCCACCGGCGCCCTGCGCCTGGTCGACTACCACTGTCCCTTTGCCGAGGTCGTGAAAAAGTACCCGCTCGTCGAAAAGATCGAGTGCGAGATGATCGAGCGGCTGCTCGGCTGCTCGGTCGGTCGCTCGGTCGAGGAAAACTCCGGGCTGCGCCGCGTCATTTACCGGCTCGACCGCGCCGGCGAGGCCTGACCCTCAGCCGGGGTCAGAGCGCCAGATGACCGAGGGCCAGCAGGCCGTAATACGTGTACTCGGGATCAAGCACGTCGTCGGTCCAGTTGCCATGGAAGCCCCCCTCGGCGCTCCACAGGGAGTCGAGGAAATCGAGGCAGGGCTCGCGCAACCGTGCCAGCACCTGCGGCTGGTCGGAGAGGGCATGCAGGGCCACCGCAGTCGACAACAGATCGGGCACCGGCGCCCCCGGGACCGCCAGGAAACCGCCGTCCGGCAGGCATTGCCGCTCCAGCCAGGTCAAAGCGGCCGCAGGGGGCGGCAGTTGCAGATGGCGGTAGAGCGACAGCATGGCGGCGGTCGCCGTGGTCGAACCCAGGGTCAAACCCGGCTCATTTGACCAGGCGCCATCAGGCGTCTCAAGTCGGTCCATGCAGTTGGCGATGGCCAGCGCATCGGGCGGCAGCAGGCCCAAGTCCTGGTAGGCGCCCCAGGCAATCAGGCAGCCGTAGGCGCTGCCATTGCCACGACCGGGCGACTGATGGTACCCGCCATCCGGCGTGCGCCAGCGCTCCAGTCGCTCCGCCAAGCGCAGGCGCGCCGGCTCTGGCAGGCCTTCCAGGCCAAGACCGGCATGGCAGCGCGCCAGGCAGCAGAGGTGGACAAAATCCAGTCCCTCACCATCGCCATAGCCGGCCAGCCAGGCGCGGGTCGGCTCAAGTGGCACGCTTTCCTGCAGGGCCGAGAGGCCTTCAAGACCGAAGACCGTGTAGTAGAGATCGGGTCGGCCGCCGCGATCGAGGAAGCCGCCCTCGGGATGCAGACGCGAGCGCAGAAAGCCGGCGACCAGGCCGGCCGACTCGCCGAGCAGCTTTGGCGCCACCCGCGCCACCTGCAGCATTTCGAGACGGAACGACATGACCTCAGCCGGCGAAGGAAGTGGCTGGCACGCCGAACACGCCGGGGCGACAGACAAACAGGCGACCGGCCAGCGGTTCATCGAGACCGGGCTTGAGGCCGGTGGTCACGTACAGATCGCCGAGGTCGGGTCCGCCGAAGGCGCAGGCGGTGGTTTCAATGCAAGGGAAATCGATCTGCTCGACCACCGATTGCGTGGCAGGATCGAAGCAGACGACCTTGCCGCCATGGCAAAAGGCAATCCACAGCCGGCCATCGCGATCGATCGTCATGCCATCGGGACTGCTCGGATCCTCGGCCGTGTCCCAGATGACCCGTTCGCCGGAGATCGCCGAGGTGGCGACGTCGAAGTCGAAGGCGCGCAGCTTTTTGCTGGGCGTGTCGATGTAGTACAGCGTGCTGCCGTCGTGGCTCCAGATGATGCCGTTGGAGTTCGTCACCGGACCATACTTCTTTTCGACCCGCAGGTCGGTGTGCAGGCAGTACAGCGAGGCATCCGGCCGCCGTTTCAGGCAGATGCTGCCCGCCCAGAGCCGGCCGGCGGGGTCACACTTGCCGTCGTTGAAACGGTTGTCCGGCAGGTTCGGCTCAGGATCGGCGATCGCCGTGCTGAAGCCGCTCGCCTCATCAAGAAAATGAAAGCCAGTGTCGCCCGCCCAAACCAGGCCGCCGCGCGCGCGCGGCACCACCGTGCCCACGCGCTGGCCGACATCCCACACCTGCTCCGCGCCCGTGGCGGGATGGTAGGCGAGGATTTTGTGCGCCTCGATATCGACGTAGAGCAGACGGTCCTGATGCCAAAGGGGGCCCTCGCCCCACACGGAGACGTGGTTGCCGACAGGTTGCGGAGAAAAACTCATGGGAGGCCGAAGAAGGCGGAGGTCGGCGCGGAATGCAAGCGCTGTGGCGCATGCCGAGCGATCCACGCCATCGTCTTCAGCGCGCCAGCGCGCGGATTTCGTCGGCCGCCAGAGGGCGTCGCCAGAGGGCGAACTCATCCATCGCGCCGCTGAGATGGCGGATGGCCACCCCGCCCTGTCGGCGCTGGTCGTTCCAGTTGCCGAGCTCGGCAATGCCCAGTCGCAGCGGCGAGGCATCCTTGAGCGACAGCTCCGCCAGCAACTCGCCGTCGGCGTAATGGCGCACCTCGCGGGCGTCCGGATCGAAAACCACGGCCAGATGCGTCCAGCGACCGAAGCGCTCGGGACCGAACAGCACCGGCGTGTCGTAATCGACATGGGACTCGCCGGCGCGACCCGCCACTCCGAGCCGGACCCGGCCCTCACGGGTGATCTGCCAGTGCACCCGGCGGTCGCCCCAGCTCTCCGACATGAACAGCGAGTTGAAGGCGCGATCGAGGCCGTGCACCCGCACCCAGGCCGACAGCGTCAGCGCGCTCACCTCACCCGGAATGGCCAGGCGGACGCGGTCGCTGACATTGCGGAATTCAAGGGCCTGCTTGCCTGGCCAGCGGCCCTGGGTCCAGGTGGCGCCAACGATGCTGCCATCGGCCACCTCGGAGCCTGCCACCGCGTTGCGCAGGCGACGGCTGCCGAAGGCATCCTGGAAGTCAAAGCGAACGAGCAGGTCCGCATCGCGGTTGAGCGTCTCACCGCGCGCGCGCCAGCGGGCAAACTCGGAGCGCTGGGAGTCGGCATTGCGCGCATCAAGCTCGCCAAGCGCGGCGAAGTCCGCCGGATTGGCCGCCAACTCCCCGGTGCGCGCCCCGAAGGCGACCGCCTGCCCCTCCTTGAGGGCCCGCATCTCGGCGGCCTGCGGATGCACCTCGACCTCGCCCTTGAAGACGTGCACCTCCGAGGAAGCACCATCGACCTGCAGGGCGAACTCGGTGCCGAGATCGACCACCTCGCCCTGCGGCGTGCGGATCGTGAAACCGACCGCCTGCGGCGGCACCTCGGCGCTCAGCTTGCCGCGCCGAAGGGCGGCTTCACTGGAGGAAATCAGCTCGATCTCGGCCGGTCCCTCAATGCGGATGCGGGCGCCGGTGAAAAATTCGATCTGGGCAATGCCCGAGCGCAACTTCAGCGGCCCCGGCGCCAGCGGTGCCCCCGCCTCGATCCCCGGCCGGTCCCAGTCCATCTGCACACCATGAGTGAGCACCGCCACGGCAGCCGTGGTCGGTTCCACCCCGACGTCGGCAGCCGCATCGAGCTGCTCGATGAGCCAGGCCCCGGCGAGGGCAACACAGGCCGCCAGAGCGGCAGCCGTGACGAGTGCGCGAAAGCCATAGCGACGGCGCGGCGCGGCGGGCGCCACATAAGCCGGCGGCACGGTCGCCCGCAGCAGGGCGTCCATCTCCAACTGCAGAAACAGCTGGTCGGCCAAGCCGGGCTCAGCCTGCAGTCGCTCATGCAACTGCCGCGCGCCGGCCTCGTCGAGCCCGCCCTCCAGGTAGCGCTGGATGAGTTCGTCAGATTCCGGCATGGATTCCTCCCTCCCCCTCCAGCGCGCGACGGATGCAGTCGCGCAGTTTTTCGCGCACGCGCGACAGCGCCCGGCAGACCGTGCCGGCCGTCATGCTCACCTGCTCGGCAATCTCCGGCGTGCGGATCTCACGATAATAATGCAGCTCGATCAGCTCGCGGCTCTTCTCTGGCAGCTTGGCCAGGCAACCGCGCAGCGCCCGCACCTCCTCCTGCCAGCGCGGCGGCGCGTCGCGCTCCTCGGCGAGCTGGCGGATGTGCTCGGCCAGCTTCTGCACGACCTCGGGCTGCTGGCGCGTGCGCTCGCGCCAACAACGCAGGGCGACGTGGCGCGTCATGGTCGCCAGCAGCGGCCGCAGATCCTGCGACAGGTCCCAGCGCGCTTCCTTGGCGAGGAATTCGAGAAAGACCTGCTGACTGATGTCCTCCACCAAGCCCGGCCAGGGCGCATGCTTGAGAGCCACACCCCGGACAAAGTCGTGGTGGGCCAAAAAGGCTTGGGCGGCCTGGGTTTCGTGCAAGTTCATCCGTCTGACTCTAGCCCACGTCAGCCGGGGCGACCGGACAAATTTTTGTCGCCGGCCTCACGGCTTTTTCTTGCCGGCCTTGCGCGGCTTCGGCGCCGGCGGCGCGGGCAGGTTGTCCGAAGGCTGGTCGCTGAACCGCCAGGGATCGTCGAGCCGGCGCATCTCGGCGAGCAGCAGGGCCTGCATCTCGGCCAGCTTGCCGGCATGGGCCGGATCCTTGGCGAGATTCGTCTGCGCCGGCGACGGCTTGATGCCGGCCAGTTCGGCAAGCGCCGGCTTGTGGTGTTCAGGCAGCCATTCCTCAGGGTTCTCGGCGAGGTTGAACAACTGCACCTCGTTGACGCCGCGGTCGGGCGCCTCATAGCGGATGAGCTTCCAGTCGCCCTGTTTGACGCAGCGCATGCCCGGCTTGCTGCCGCCGGAGTAGGCGCCGTAGAGCACCTCGCGCACGCGTTCGGCACGCCCCTCCAGCACCGGCCGGAAGCTGAGGCCCTCGTTCGTTTCCGGGGGTGGGATGCCCGCCAGATCGCAGAAGGTGGCCAGCAGGTCGAGCAGGTAGACGTTGCCCTCGACCCGGCTGCCGGGCCGGATGCCGGGCCCCTTGACGATGAAGGGCACGCGCCAGGTGTGCTGATAGAGGTTCTGTTTGCCCATCAGGCCGTGGCGGCCGATCGAGATGCCGTGGTCGGCGGTGTAGATGATGTAGGTGTTGTCGAGTTCACCCATCGCCCGCAACTGCTCAAGCACACGGCCGATCTGCTGGTCGATGTTTTCCACACAGGCATACTCGCGACCGATCTCGTTGCGGATGCTGGCCTCGTCGCGCCGCTGCCAGACGCCACTGACCGCCACCTCGTCGCGCACATCGGCGTGGGTCATGTCGAACGGATGCTTCATCAGGTAATTGCCCGGCAGCGGCGGCTGCAGGGAGTGCAGCGAGGGCGGTGTCGCGGGATCCGCGTGATTCACCGCGCCATACTTGGCCAGCAGCTCCGGCCGGCCGTCGCGGGTGTCGTGCGGGTGGGAAAAACCAAACTGGATGAGGAAGGGTTTTTTCTCCGTCGCGGCCTCCCGCGCACCGAGGTAGTCCATGACACGGTCGCCATGCCAGGCGCTGCCGGATTCGGCATCGCCACCGCGCTTGCTGGCATCGTGACGCACGGTGAACAGGCGGTTGGCGGCCTCATAGCTGTTGCCCTGCTTGCAGGTGCGCATCGTCGCATAACCGGCGCGATTGAAGACGGCGGGGATCGTGTTCTGCTCCAACTGGGGCGGCGAGGTTTTTGCGCCCCAGGGCGACACCGGCAAACGCCAGACCGTGCGCCCGCTCATGATCATGTGGCGCGAGGGTGTGCACACCGCGCCGCTCGAAGAGCCCATGTGGTAGGCGCCGTCGAAGACCATGCCCTCGGCGGCGAGGCGGTCGAGGTTCGGCGTATGCAGGGGCGACTTCGGATCATAGGCCTTCAGATCGAAGGGCGACTGGTCATCGACCAGGATGAACAGGAAGTTCGGGCGATCGGCGGCGGAAGCGAAGCCGACCACGGCGGCGAGCAGGAGGATGAGGGAGCGCATGGCGAAAAAAAGGGATGCAGACAAGACCCGCGGGAGCGCGGCAAACCGGACAATCCAGGTGCGGAGGGCTCAGCCCTTCTTTTTCTTTTTGCCGGCCGCCGCGAGGCGGTTGGCGGCGCGGCCGCTTGGCTTGGCGGGATCGTAATCGGGGTTGGCGATCGGGAACTTGGCGCCAACCTGCTTTTGCCAAGCCTGCAATTCAGCGCGCAAGCGGGCGACCCGCTCCGGTTCGGCCGCAGCGAGATCGTTCTGCTCACCGAGATCCTGGGCGAGGTTGTAGAGTTCGACCCGGCTGCCCTCGAACCACTCGATGAGTTTCCAATCGCCCCGGCGAATCGCCGCCGCCGGCGCGCCCCCCTGATTGCCGTAGTGCGGGTAATGCCAGAACAACGCCCGCTCCGGCAGGTCGCCCCCGCGCAGCACGGGCAGCAGGCTGGCGCCGTCAAGCACCTGTCCCGGATTCGGCTTGCCGCCACTGACGTCGAGCAGGGTGGCGAAGAGATCCGGACTGCTCACCGGCGTGCCCACCACCCGACCTGGCTGGACCACGGCCGGCCAGCGCACGATCCAGGGCTCGCGAATGCCGCCCTCATACATCCAGCCCTTGCCCCCGCGCAGCGGCAGGTTCGAGGTCGGCCAGCCCTCGCTGGTCGACAGACCGCCGTTGTCGCTGGTGAAAACCACCAGGGTGTTCTCGGTCAGACCGAGCGCGTCGAGCTTGGCCAGCACGGTACCGACCGCCTGATCCATGGCCTCGACCATGCCGGCATAGACCGCGTGCTCCTGGACCAGTCGCACATCGCGCTCATGCTCGCGCCCCCACTTCTCCTGCAGCCCGAGCCGCTGGCGCTTGGCCTCGTACTTCAGGCGCAGATCTTCGCGCGCCATCAGCGGCGTGTGCACGGAGTAAAAGGAGAAGTAGGCAAAGAACGGCCGGTCCTTGTGCTGCTCGATGAAACCCGCGGTCTCACGCGCCAACCGATCCGGCAGATGCTCGGCCGCCGGCCCGTCCTCCAGGCGCGGATTGCCATAGGGCGAGAAGTACTTGCCGCCGCCATAGGGTCCGCCGCGGTCGACCCCACCCTTGTTGACATCGAACCCCTGATTCTCCGGCCACCAGCCCTCGGGCCCAAGGTGCCACTTGCCGGCAAAGAAGGTGGCATAACCCGCCTGCTTCATCGCCTTGGCCAGGGTCGGCTCGTCGAGGGCGAGCCGGTCGCTGTAGGGCGCCGGCAGCAACTTCGTGTTGCGCTTCCACTGCTCCGGCGTTTGCGGCGCGCCAATGTAGTCGGTCACCCCGGTGCGCTGCGGCCACTGGCCGGTCATGAGGCTGGCCCGGGTCGGCGAGCACACCGGACAGGCCGCATAACCGTCGGTGAACCGCGCGCCCTCGCGGGCGAGTCGGTCGATGTTCGGCGTTTCATAAAAGCTGCTGCCGTAACAACCGAGGTCGCGCTGGCCGAGATCATCGACCAGAAACACCACGACGTTTGGCGGCGCCGCCGCGGCCAGCACGGCCGTGGCAAAGAAAGGAAGAAGGCGAGTGAGCATGACAGCCCATGCTAACGCCAGACCCACCGCGAGATTTCGGGAAATGGTTCTCGGTTCACAATCCGCATTCCGCATTCCGCATTCCGCAATCCGCATTCCGCATCTCCCTCACTCCAACTCCGGCGCGACGTTGCCGTAGGTCCAGGGACGGGCGAAGGCCGGGGCCTTGGGGTGCTCCGGCACGGGGCCGGGCTGCAGTTCCTTCGTCAGGGCGATGCCGGTGTCGGCCATCTGGCGACCGGCGGTGATGACGAGATTGCTGTAGGCGGTCAGGCGCGTTTCGTAACCGCCGCCGTTCGGACCGAAGGCCTCCTCGGTCGGCACGTAGCCGACGCTGCCGTTGGCCAGTTCGACCGGAAAGGTGAAGGCAAAGGCGCTGCCCTTTTTGATGTCGAGTCCGAACTGGACGAAGTACTCGGCCGGATTGGTCACGAAGGCGGCCGGACCGACCTGGACCACCTGCACCTCGCAGTCGACCTGGGGCGACACCTGGCAGAGGTGATCGAGCATGAGGATTTCCTTGGCGAAAAGGTAGTCGGTGACGTCGCCCTGGGGGCGGCCGGCCTGAATGATCTCCAGGCTGCGCTGCACGCGCGCCGGCGACGGCTTGCGGCGCGGGATCGACAGCACCTTCAGACGGGTGTCGAGCCGGGCTTCCGTGGCGCGCGGCATCGACAGCAGCACCTTGACCGCCTCGGCCCCGACCCGGCCGCCGACCAAGCGCGCCCATTCCTCGGAGGCAGGTCGGCGATGCGCGCTGAGGTTGTCGACCTGGGTGACATCGCCGCAGGCGCCCTGCAAAAAGACCACCGGTGCACGGGTGTCGAGCGCGCCCTGGATCGTGCGTTCGAGGTAGTAGATCCAGTTGGCCGAAATGCCGCCGGGATTGGTGGTGGCATGGCAGGCATAGTTGACCACCGTGCCAAGCAGCTTGCCCTGCAGATCCCAGACGCCAACGACGCCGACCTGCGGATCGATGGGGCCGGCGTACTCAAGCATGTCGGGATTGCCCTGGCCCGGATGACTCCAGCTCTGGCCGTTCTTCATGCGCAGGCGACGGTTGAAGGCGACCTTGTCCTCATGGCCGAAGCCGTAGCCGATCTGCGCCGGCACCGCACCGGCGAGCGCGGCGCGCACGCCCTCGACAATCTCATGGGTGACGCGCAGCAGGAAGCCGGCATCGGCGCAGGACGATTCCTCGTAGGCGAGTCGCTTCACCAGGTCGGAGGCCGCATCGAACTCGCCCGGCAGCACCATGCCGACCGGACCCGAGGAATGCGAGTGCGAGGCGCCGATCAGCACGGCGTCGCCCGGCAGCTTCAATTCCTTCTCGATGCGGGCGCGGGCCTCGAGCACGACCGAGCGCGGCACGACCAGGGTGTCGAGACCCACCAGTGCAACGCGACGGCTGCCGTCATCAAACACGGCCACGCGCACCTTGCAGGCGTCGTGAAAGCTGCGGTGATAGGCCTTGCCGTAGCCGCCCGGCTGTTCCATGCCGATGCCGGGCGTGATGTCGCGCTCGGCAAAGCCGGCCTTCAGCGGCGCGGCCGCCAGACGGACACAGGGAACAGCGAGGAGGAGACAAAGCAGCAGTTTCATGGCACAAGGGTACGCCGCGCCGGCGCCGCTTCACGCAGGCCTGTCGGCAGCACTTGGCAGGCGACCGAACCTGCATCATCCTGAGTTCCGCCAACGTACCTTCCCGCCATGCCGCTCCATCGCCTCCTGCCGCTACTCTGCCTTGCCACCCTCGCCCCCGCCGCCGAACCGGCGGGCGACTGGATCCACGCGCGCGGCGACGAAGCCATGCGCGGGCTGTCATCGGTGGAACTGCGTTTTCCCATGAAGCCGGTCTGGCAGTTCCGCGCCGTGCCGGTGGAAAAGGCGCGCGGGGAGATGCTGGTCGCCAGCGCCGTCGTGCGCGCCGGCAAGGTCTACGCCGGCTGCAAGGAGGGCAAGTTCTACTGCCTCGATCTGGCGACCGGAGCCAAACTCTGGGAGGCCGAGGGCCAGGGGGCCTTTGACGGCGCCGCGTCGTTTGCCGGCGAACTGGTCGTGGCTGGCTGCCAGGACGGTTTTGTCTATGCCTGGCAGGCCGACACCGGCAAGGAAGTCTGGAAGTTCGAGACCCAGGCCGAGATCCACGCCGCGGCGAACACCTGGATCCACCCGCAGAGCGGTGAAGCGAAAATCCTCATCGGCAGCTACGACTACAGCGTCTACAACCTCGATGCCAAAACCGGCAAGAAGGAGTGGGCGGCGGAGACCGGCTATTACATCAATGGCGGCGCCGCCACCGGCGACGGGGTCGTGGTCTTCGGCGGCTGCGACAGCGTCCTGCACGTGCACGACGTCGCCACCGGTGTGGAGAAACGTCAGATCGACGTCGGCGCCTACATCGGCAACAACGTCGCCATCGCCGACGGCGTCGTCTATGTCTCGCACTACGGCAATCGGGTCGGCGCCTACAGCCTCGACGACGGCATGAAGGTCTGGGAGTACGGCGAGCGCGAGTTCGAATTCTACGCCGCACCGGCGATCTGGGAAAAATCCGTCTTTGTCGGCGGACGCGACCGCCGCTTCCACGCCATCGACCGCGTCACCGGCGCCCGGCTCTGGGAGTACCGCTGCCGCGGCCGGATCGACAGCAGCGCGGTCGTCTGCGCCGGCAAGTCGGTCCTCTTTGGCAGCGACGACGGTTATGTCTATGCGCTGGCGCCTCAGGACGGCAAGGAACTCTGGCAGTATGAAATCGGCGCCGCGGTGAAGACCTCGCCCGCCGTGGCCGGCGAACGTGTCATTTTCGGCGCCGACGACGGCGTCCTCTACTGCTTCGCCCCTGAGGGCGCAGCGGGCACGCCTGCAGCGACGACGCCGGCTCCGACGGTCACCCCACCGGCGGCCGACGCCAAGGCCAAGCAGCCCTGAGGGCCGTCCGGTTCCGGTTGACAGACAAGCAATGGCATCAGAGGTTGAGTGTTGTGACGCGTTCCCGCCACCGACTGCTGACCGCCTGCGTCCTGCTGACGCTGGCCGCGGCCCAGTTGTTCGGGCTGCACCGCGGTTACCTCTGCGATTGTGGCGGCATTGCCCAGCTCACCGGCATGGACCACTGCCATGGCCCGCATTCGGCGGCCTGCCATGAGCACGAGGATCCCTGTCACGAGGCCGAAGATCATCACGGCGAGGAGCATCCGCACGATCACGACACGAACACCCACGAGCACGACCCCGTCATCGAGAGCCTGCTCGCCCAAGCAGCCGGCAGCAGTTCCCCGATTGCCCCGCCCGCGCTCGATTGGGTGGCCGTGCTGCCCGCCTGGCTGGGCACTCCGGTGAGCGTCAGCAGCACGCCGCCCGGCCGACCACCGGCCCAGGCCAACGCACCGCCGCGAAGTCGAAGCTGGCCCGCCGTCCTGGCGCACCGGATCGTCCTGCGCGTTTGAGAACCTGCACAGCCTGCCCTTCCACGACGGAGGGTTCCCCGGCTGTGCCTCCTGATTTGCCCTGCCCCGGCACGGTCACTCCGTGCCCGGTTCTCTCACCCGCCACCGCTCATGAAATCGCTTTCCCTTCTCTTTTTCCTCGCCAACTCCGCCCAGGCGGTGTCGCTGTCGCTCGCCGACATCGCGCCGCGTGTGCGCGACCATCACCCCGCCCTGCAGGCCGCCCGACTCGCCGTGACGGAGGCGCAGGGACGTCAACTCGGCGCCGGCCGACTCAGCAACCCCACCCTCGGTTTCGACTGGCGTTCGGAAAGCCGACTGAGTCCGGTCACCGGCGAGTTCTCCTTCGAGCAGGCCTTCCCGCTGACCCGACGCCTGAGCCTGGAGAAACAGCTCACCGCCCAGGGCGTGGCCGCCGCCGAACTCGAGGTGCGCGAGGTGGAGCGACGCCTCATCGCCGAGGCCCGGGCCCTCGCCGTCGAACTGCTGGCGCTCGACCAGCAACAGCGCCTGCGCCAAAGTCAGGAGGAGCTGGCCGGCAAACTCGCCGACTTCACCCGCGACCGCGCTGAGAAGGGCGAGTTTTCGCCGCTGGATGCCGCCCAGGCCAATCTCGATGCCCAGCGCCTGCGACTGGAACGTCGCAAACTCGACGGCCAGCGGGCGAGCCTGCTCGGTCAGTTGAAACCCAGGCTCGGCCTCGCGCCCGAAGCCTCCCTGCAACTCACCGGCGAGCTGCCATCGCCAGCCCTGCCCGGCACCGCCCCCTGGCAGCAACGCGCCGATTACCGACTCGCCCAAACCCAGGCCCAGGCCGCACAGACCGCGGTCGAACTGGCCAAGGCGCGTCGCCTGCAGGACGTCAGTGCCGGGCTCGTCGGCGGCCCCGAACAACAGTGGACGCGGGGTTCCGGCGGGCAGAGCACGGGCTTCATCGGCTTCCGCATCTCCCTGCCCCTGCCCTTCTGGAACCGCAATCAGGGCGAGATCGCCGAGAAGGCCGCCATGGCCGAGCGCGCGCGCCTGGAAACCGAGGCGCTGGGCCGGCAGATCGCCGGCGAGGCCGACACCGCCCGCCGCGAGATGCAGGCGCAGGCAGAGCTGGTGCGCGAAACGCGCGACCAGCTGCTGCCGCTGGTCCTCGAACAGACGAAGCAACTCGAGCAGGCCTATGAAGCCGGCCAAACCGACCTGCTCGCCGTGCTGCGCGCCCGCGACCAGCGACTGCAACTCGAAGCCGCCGCCCTCGATGCCGTGCGCGACTTCCACCTCGCCCGCATCCGCTACGAAGCCGCCACCGGCACGCTCCAGCCATGAAACGTTCCCCTTGCTTTCCTGCCCTTCAGATCGCGCGGTGGCTCGCCGTGCTCTGCCTGCTGGCGCCGTGCCTGCAGGCCGCGCCCGACCTCATCCTCGACGACATTTCGGTCGCCCATCTCAACCTCGAATTTGCCGAGGCTGAAGAGAGCACCTTTGAGGAAACCATCTTCGCACTCGGTGTCATCGAGGTCCTGCCCGGCAAACGCGCCGTGGTCAGCAGTCGCATCCCCGGCCGCGCCTTCTCGGTACTGGCCCTGCCGCACCAGCAGGTCGAGCAGGGCGACGAGGTCGCCTGGATCGAAAGTCGTCAACCCGGCGATCCGCCGCCCGTGGTGAAGCTGGAAGCGCCGATCGCCGGGTTCATCTCCAAGGTCAACCTCGCGCCCGGCCAACCGGTTTCGCCCGAGGAGGAGCTGATCGAAATCGTCGATCTCGACACGGTGGAGGCCGTGGCCAGCGTGCCGCAGCATCTGGCCGCGCAGCTCAAGCCCGGCCTCATCGCGCACATCCGCCTGCAGGCCCTGCCCGACCAGGTCTTTGAAGCCAGACTCGCCCACCTCGCCATCGAGGCGGATGCCACGGCTGGCACGCTGGCGACCGCCTTCCATGTCGCCAACCCGGAGCATCGGCTGCGCCCCGGCATGAAGGCGGAGTTCAGCATCGTCGTCAGCCAGCGCGATGACGTGCTATCGATCCCGCGCAGCGCCGTGCAGGGCGATCCGGCCCAGCGCTTTGTCTATGTGAAGGACTACGAACTGGCGAACGCCTTCGTCAAAGCGCCGGTGCAGCTCGGCGCGCAGAACGACCGCTTTGTCGAGGTCGTCAGCGGCCTGCTGCCAGGCGATGAAGTCGTCACCCGTGGCGCTTACGCGCTTGCCTTTGCCGGCAAGGGCAGTGTCAGCCTCAAGGAGGCGATGGACGCCGCGCACGGTCATCCGCACAACGAGGACGGTACGGAGATGACGAAGGAACAACTGGCGAACGCCCAGGGCGAACACCCCCATGAGCACGACGAGGAGGAATCCTGGAACACCATGACCACCTTCTTCGCCGGCACCAGTGGGCTGTTGCTGCTGCTCCTGATGATCACCGTTCTCAAACGCCGGGAGGCGACGCCATGTTGAACGCCCTCATCCGCTTCTCCCTGCAGCACCGGCCGTTGATTCTCATGCTGGCGCTGGTGACGCTGCTGTTCGGCTATCAAACCCTCACCGAGCTGCCTGTGGAGGTGCTGCCCGACATGACCAAGCCGACGGTGACGATCCTCACCGAGGCCCCGGGTCTCGCCCCGGAGGAGGTGGAAACGCTGGTCACCCAGAGGTTGGAAGCGGCCGTGCAGGGCGTCGGCGGCCTCGACCGCCTGCGCTCGAGTTCGGATGTCGGTCTGTCGCTCGTCTTTGCCGAGTTCGGCTGGGGCACCGACATCTACCGCGCCCGCCAGCTTGTGCAGGAGCGCCTGCAAACCGCGGGAGATTCCCTGCCCACAGGGGTGT
>CAZSBO010000030.1:23496-30888 GCA_964605265.1 uncultured Prosthecobacter sp. | reverse complement strand
CCGGCCGGCCCCTCGATGCGGAACTGATGCACCCAGAGATTGCGGTCTTCCTTGGTCTCGGCGTTGTAGAAATCGTTGAGGAACCAGATCTGCACTTCATGGGCGCCGGCGGGAAGTTCGGCGTCGAAGCTGAAGAACTGCGGCGCCTGATTCTTCGCCGTGACGCCGAAGGCACCGATCGTGCGGCCGGCGAGCCGCACCTCGAACTTGGCCGGCTCATCTCCGGCCTGCTGGGCGCCGGCCTTGACGGTGAGACGGTACTTGCCGGCGGTGGTCAGGTGCAGCGGATGCTTCACATAACCGCTGCTGGCGAGCAGGATGCCGCCGGTGTCGCGATTGGAGGCGCCCTCGCCCTTGTCAAAGTCCTCACCGGTGAGCTGCAGGAAGGGCAGACTGGCGGGCTTGTCGCCGAGCAACCAGCGCACGAAGCGGCTGCCACGCGGCGCGAGCAGTTGATGCGGCCCCTTCAGGGCGAGACCGGCGAGCACCACGTTGCGGTCGCGTTTGGCCGGGTCCACGTGCTGCGGCTCGCTGTGGTCGTTGAGGAAGGCGACCGCCACCTTGTTGTCGCCCGCCTTCAGGTGGACGGTCTGGCGAATCGTCTGCCAAGGCCCCTCGGCGGCCTTCCAGCGGGTGGTGACGTCGTAGGTGGAAATCTCCTTGCCGGCGATGCGCAGGGCGATCTTGGCCGGCTCGTTGCCCGCCTCGGTGGCGGCAGCCTGCAGAAGCAGGGTGTATTCGCCCTCGGCCGGAGCATTGACCTGAATGGCGGCCTCGGCGTTCGTGGTGAACCAGCGCAGGTTGCCCTCCTCGCGGGTCTCGCCCTTGCTGCGGTAGAACCGGCGGCCCGGGATCTCCAAATCGGCATGCCCGGCGTCGCCGGCCTGGATGGCATCGGCGGCGACCCCGCGCGACGCACGCAGGTACTTCTCCATGAGCATCGGCGAGAGGCTGAGCACGTCGCCGATGTTGTCGTAACCGTAGCCGGTGTCATCGGGCGGAAACTCGCGCGCCGGGCGCGAGTCGACGTAAAGCAGGTCGCGCACCGTGTTGTTGTACTCGTTGCGGTTGAGCCGGCGCCAGGTGACATGGCCGGGGTCGGGCTTGGCGGGATCGAACCAAAAGATGGCGTCGTCGATCCAGGCGACCATGGCATCGCGTTCCTGCAGGTTCGGCGCCGGCTTCTTCTCCGGCGGCATGACGTGGGTGACCAGCTGCTGGCGGACGTGGTCCCAAAGCCTCAGGTCGCGGCGCAGGGAGGCGTAATCGGTGTGCTCGTCGAAGCTGAAATCGCCCTTGTCCACGCCGTCGGCGTGGCAATCGTAGCAGTACTGCTCGAGCAGCGGCCGGATCTTCTGTTCAAAACCCTCCTGACCGCGCTCGGCGGCGAGGGCGGTGGCGGCGGCAAGGGGAAGCAGCGGAAGGAAGCGGAGCATGGCAGACAGGGTGGGGGCGGACGCATGCGCGTCGCAGATAGATACGCACGCCGGTGCGCCCGGATTTCCTGACTGTCAATTGGCATTCGGCAGGCCAATCCTGCCCCGCCCTCAGCGCCGGCTCTTGAGGAAGCGCTCCAAGTCCTCGAGGAACTTGCCAACGCTGTCGCGCGGCTTCAGCTCCTGGGCGCGCTTGAGCAGCGGGATGGCCTCGGCGTACTTGCCCGAGCCCGCGTACAGCTGGGCCAGGCGCACCTTGGCATCGGCTTCAAAGGCCTCGATGTTGCCGGCGGTCTCGTAGTAGAAGGCGGCCTTCTCCTGGCGACCCTCCTTCTGGTGGAAGCCGCCGAGCAGGAGCAGGGTTTCACCGTCGAGAGGGTCCTGTTCGGCGACGCGCGCCAGCAGTTCCGCCGCCTCGGCCTCGCGACCCTCGGCCATGCCGATGCGCGCCTCCAGCTTCAGCACCCGCAGGCGATCAGCCGGGCTGAGTTGCGCCTCCCCTTCCCCGAGCTTCTGCAGCATCTGGCGCGCGGCCTGGTAGCCCTGCTTGGCGAGCAGGACCTCGGCGGCACGCAGTGGCACGCCGATGTCGCCACCCCCGGTTTTTTCATGGGCGCGCAGGTAGGCGCCGGCGGCGGCTTCGAGCAGGCCCTCGTTGACGTAGATGTCGCCAAGTGTCGAGAGCTGGGTGGCCTCGAGTTTGCCGAAGCGATCGAGCACCTCAAAGTTGGCGGCGGCGGCGAGCAGATCCTTGCGGCCGAGCTGGGCACTGGCCTGCAGGCTCCACAGGCTGTCGTCCTCCGGCGTTTCGCGGATCATGGCCTCGAGCAGGGCCACCGCCTCGGTGAACCGTTCCTGCAGGTAGAGCGCACGCACCAGACCGGTCTTCCAATCCTTGACGTCGGGGCCGAGCACCAGGGCGAGGCGGAAGGCCTCCTCGGCCGCGGTGAAGTTCTGCAGTTCCAGATGCGAGATACCGAGCAGGCCGTACTGGGTGGAATCGGCGGCACCGAGGCGGATCGCCTCGCTGAAGTGGCGCACCGCCTCCTTGTGGCGGCCGCCCTGGGCGTAGAGAATGGCGAGGTTGGCGTGCGCCTGGCGGTAATCGGGAAACTTCTCCAGCGCCTTGAGGAAGTCGGCGGCCGCCTGCGGCTTGCGGTTGTTTTGGAAGTGCAGGTTGCCGATGAGGAAATCGAAGCGGGCGCTGCTGCCGGGCAGGGCGCGCAGTTTTTCGAGATAGCCCAGGGCCTGATCGGGGGCGTCCTTCAACAGAGGCAGGATCTGCTCGTAATCGCTGCGCTCGTTGTCGGACATCGGCGGCTCGACCTCGCTGCTGAAGCCGAAGCTGCCGAGCAGGCGCTTCTGGAAGACCGGGTTGTCCCAGACGGAGGCGGGCGCGGCGGCGAGGGCGGCGGTGCCGAGCAGGCTGGTGAAGAGGAGTCGGAGGGTCATGGTGGAATAGGGTCAGCGGCCGAACTTGAACGGCATCTTGGTCTTGTAGGCGACGCGTTTGCCGCCGCGCTGGCCGGGTTCGAAGCGCCACTGCTTGATGGCGGTGAGCACCGGCTCGTTGAGGGCGGCGTTGAAACTGCTGGTGACGCGCGGGCTCTGCACGCGGCCCTGGACGTCGACGACAAACTCCACCTCGATGCGGCCGGCCGCGTTGCGCAGGTTGGCCGGGATGCGCGGCTGCACCTGGTGCACCGGCCGCGGTTTCTGGCCCATCTCACCGAGACTGAAATTGGCCATGGCGTTCGCCATCGCACCGCTGCCGAAGTTGCTCGGCATGGCGGCGCCGCCGCCACCGACCGGACCGCCGAGATCGAGCGAGGCCGGACCGAGATCCGGCGGCGGCTGCATTTCCGGCGGCGGTTCCTCGGGGGCATCGGGCGGCGGGGGCGGCTCGTCGAGCATCGAATCGGGCGGCGGCGGCGCCGTCACGGCGGCGACACTGCGCACGATCATGTCCTTCTTGGCGCCGCCGGTGACGATCTGCAGGTAGGGGATGACGCCGAGGACGAAAACCGTCAGGCCGGTGCCGTAGGCGGCCATGAACAGCAACTGCACGAACACCCAGGCGCCGCGGCCCTTGCGGCGGTCGGTGGTGGCTTCCGGGTGGGAGGCGGTCATGCGTGCAGTGGCGGTCGGACTACTTGCGGGTGGCGACGGAAACCTTCAGGGCGCCGCCGAGCTTGGCCTCGTCGATGACGCGCACGAACAGGCCGGAGGGCGCCTTTTCATCGACCTGGATGATGACCGGCGTGCTCTCCTCCTTCTCCACAAAGCGGCGGACGGTGGGCTGCACCCCGGTCATGCCGATCTCCTTGCCGCCGTAGACAATCTGCCCCTCGGCGGTGACGGCGATCATGACGCTCTGCTTTTCCAGATCACTGGCCGAGGCGGCCTGCGGCTTGTCGACCTCGATGCCGGTCTCCTCGACGAAGGTCGTGGTGACGATGAAGAAGATGAGCAGGATGAAAATGCAGTCGATGAGGGGCGAGATGTCAATCGCCGCGTCCTCTTCGCCGTCGCTGGAACTGCCGAATTTTCTGGCCATGGTAGGGGATGTCAGGCGTTGGCTTTGTTGCGCTTGAGCACGCGCTGTCCGCAGGCGTTCTGCAGGTGCTCGATGAAGGACTCGAACTTCGCCCGCCGGCTGGTGAGCAGGTAGTGGAGGAAGTAGCCGGGCAGCGCGATCATGAGCCCGGTCTCGGTGGTGATGAGCGCCTCGGAAATGCCGCCGGCGACGACATTCATCGTCTTCTCGCCGCCGCCCCCCTTGGAGAGGCCGTCGAAGGTGGTGAGCATGCCGGTGACCGTGCCGAGAAGCCCCCAGAGCGGGGCGGCGGCGATGGCGACGGTGATGAACTTCAGGTCGCGGTCGAGCGGCGGCAGTTCGTGGGCGCGCAACTCCTCGAAGGCGGCCATGACATCGTCGTAGCCGGCGCTGTCGCGCAGGCGCACCTCATGGAAATCGAGGTAGCGCTGGGCGCTGCGGTAGGCGGAGAGCGAGGCGGCACTGTCGGCGCCGAGGCGGGCCACCACCTCGCGACCGCCAAAATAGCGCTGCTGGCGGTAGCGGATGAGGAAGAACGAATAAAACATGTCGCCGCACTTGGCGTAGAGAACGAAGGCCGTGGCCGCGAGCGGGATCATGCCCCAGCCACCGGCATCCCAGAGCTCGCGCACGCTCTGCAGGTAGGCACGCGCGCCCTCGGGCAGGGCGGCCACCCATTCGGCGAAGAACGAAGCGAGGAACGTCATGGCGTCGGCAATCAGACGGCGGGCACGGGCAGGGCGCCGGGCGCCTCGGGTTCATCCGAGGCGGAGGACGCCGGCGGCGCGGAACCGGTCAGCTCGCGGGCGTTGCGATGGTTCATGATGCGCACGGCGAGTTTCTCCATGTCGTCGAGGGCCGCGCGCGCCAGGCGAGCGAGGAAGGCGGCCATGAGCAGGCAGGGAATGGCGGTGATCAGTCCCCACTCGGTGGTGAGCAGCGCCTCGGAAATGCCGGAGGAGAAGGTGGAGGCGTCCTGGGTGCCGAAGACGGTGATCAACTTGAAGGTGTTGATCATGCCGGTGACGGTGCCGAGCAGACCGAGCAGCGGTTCGACCGCGGCGGCGATCTTGATGAAGGGAATGTAGGCGTTGAGCCGCGTCTTGGCATCGAGCACGCGCTCGAACATGGCCTCCTCCAGCATCGAGGCGGGATCGCGGTAATGCTGCAGCACGGCACCGAGCATGCGGCCGATCGGTCCGCCAGTGCGCCGGGCGATGGCGCCGGCGTCCTGGAAACGACCGGCATCGAGATGCGTGAGAAACTGGCCCACCTGCGCATGATTGGGCCGGCGCACGAGGGCCAGTTGCAACCACTTGATCAGACCGACCAGAACCGCCACGGCGCCGAGGCCGCCGATCGGCCACATGACCGGGCCGCCCTTGAGAAACTCCTGCCAGATGGTCATCTTGGTTTCCTCGACCTTGAAGGCCGAGCCGCGCGTGACATCCACCGGCACCCGACCCTTGCCTTCAGCCAGGGTGGTGGCGATCTCCTCCGGCCTGGCCTCGGCCGGCAGGGTCAGCACCGCCGGCTCGTTGCTGCCCAGGCGCAGATCGGCGAGGCCCATCTGCTTGCCATCGGTGCCGGCGAAGAAGCCGAGCGGCCCAAACATGATGAATTTGCCCTCGGACACGACGCCGCTCTTGGATTCGACGGCTGAACCGGCAAAGACCGCGCCGCCAAGGGCGTCGTCGATGCGATCGAGCGCCAGATCCAGCAGGTCGAGCCGTGCGGCCTGGCGGGCGACCGCGTCAAGGTTGGCATTGTTGGCGGCGTTTTTCTTGGCGGTGAGCACGTCGCCATGGCGCTGGACCTCGGCGATGTGCAGGCGGGCCTCCAGGTTGCGGATGAACTCGTCAACGGCATTCGCCACGTAGTTCGACTGATCCTCGCGCGACTTGATCTGGGCGCGCAGGTTGGTGAGGTCGAGCTGGCGGGCATCGGCAAGGCGCAGGACGCGGTCGTACTCCTTGCGCGCCTCAATGACCTGATCGTCGAGTTCGTTGAGGCGGCGCGTCAGCGGCACCTTCTCCTTCTCGATGCCGGCGCGCGTCTCCGCGAGCTGGCGGGTAGCGCTGTCGAGGCGTTTCTGGAAGTCGTCGGCCACACCGGCGAGCGGTGAGGGCGTCTGGGCAGCCGCGCCGGCGGCCAGCAGCAGGGTGAGACAAAAAAGCGATCGCATGACAAAAATGTTTCAAAACCTCATTCAGCGCACCTGCACCGGCAGCGGCACGAAGCCGGCGACTTTTTCGCCCTTCTGCATGGCGATGACCTCGTCGACCAGCGGCGCGATGGCCGCGTCCTCAACGACTTCCCAGCCGGCGGCGCCGGGCAGCAGCAGGCCGCCGACGTTGGCGGTTTCACCGCTGCCGGCAAAGTAACCGGCCGCCAGACCGAAGTAGATGACCCGCACCTCAATTTCGCGGCCGCCGGCGACCTTGCGGCGCTCGTTGACGACGACGATGTCGCTGTGGAACTTGTTCACCTCGTTGAGGATGACGAGCACGTTGACGATGCGCTCGCCGCTGGAGAGCTTGATCTGCTCGGGCTTCATCGCCGCCGCAGGCAGGCGTTCATACTGCCCCTGCAGCTTGTCCTTCAGATAGTCCGGCAATCGCGGCCAGAGCGCGTGCACGCGCGCCTCCAGCTTGCCCAGGCGGGCCGTCAGGGCGTCCTGGGTGGCGCCGAGTTCGCGGTTCTGGGTCTCCAGCTTGCCGCGCTCGCTGTCGTTGGTGCTGATGTTTTTCGACTGCTCGGCGGTCTTCTCGGCCAGTTCCTTCAACTGGGCCTCAAGCAGGGCGAGACGGCTGTCGAGGATTTCCCGGCCGGTCTTCCAGTCGGCCTCCTCCTTGGCGAGCAGCTTCTGGGTTTCGTAGTACTTGCCGAGCAGGTCGCGCGAAAGCGCCAGGTAGTCCTGGTTGACCTTGGCAGCGGGTTCAGCCGCGACCGGCAGCAGGCCGGCACAGAGCCATGTGACGAAAAGGTAGCGAAGCGGGGGCACGCTGCGACAGGTGCCGGAAAACCCCGAAAACCAAAGCCGATTCGGGTGACGAAAAAGACACAGTGCACCGCTTAACCCTGCACCAGCCGACCTTCATGCAGGCGCAGGGTGCGGCCCATGCGCGCCGCCTGGGCGGGGTGGTGGGTGACCATGACCAGGGTGGCACCGGACTGACGGCAGAGGTCGAGCAGCAGGCCGGTCAAGGCCTCGGCATTGCGTTCGTCGAGCGCGCCGGTCGGCTCGTCGGCGAGCAGCAGGTCAGGTTGGTTCGCCACGGCCCGTGCGATGGCGACGCGCTGCTGTTCCCCGCCCGACAACGTCCCGGGGAGGTCCTTCGCACGCTCGCGCAGACCGAGCGTCTCGCCGAAGACGAGATAGCCGAACAGCGCCGCCCA
>CAZSBO010000030.1:0-23486 GCA_964605265.1 uncultured Prosthecobacter sp. | reverse complement strand
CAGCAATCGCGGCTCATTGATGAGCGCGCGCACGACCGCCACCCGCTGGCGTTCGCCGCCGGAGAGCTCGGCCGGTTTGCCATCGATGCGGCCACCGAGACCAACCGCCTCCAGCAGTTCAACGGCCCGCTGTCGCACCTGGACGGGATCCGGGCGGTGGGCGAGGGCGAGCGTGGGCAGCAGGACGTTTTCCAATGCCGTGCACTGCGGCATGAGGTGATGGAGCTGGAAGATGAAGCCGATCTTCTCGCCGCGCAGCGCCGCCAGGCGCTCGGGTGCGCACTGCGACACCTCCTCGCCATCGAGCACGTAGCGACCGGAGTCCGGCGTGTCGAGGGTGCCGAGCACGTTGAGCAGGGTACTCTTGCCGCAGCCCGAGGGACCGACCACGGCGACCGACTCGCCGGCTTCGATTTCGAGACTGACGCCGCGCAGCACGTCGAGGGCGGCGCCGCCGGGTTCGCGGTAGGTCTTGCAGATGTCGGTGAGGGCGATGAGGGCCATGGCGAAAGGTTACGCGGAAAAGGGGTTCAGGGAATCACGCGCCAGCGCCGGGCCTTGAATTCGTGGCGGGGCAGGCTGCCGGGCTCGGCCAGGCGCACGGGGATGCGCAGGGAGAAGGTGTCGCGCAGGCGCGCCTCCAGGCGTTTGGCGAGATTCTTGGCCTGCGCCTCCGGCACCTCAATGACCAGGCTGATCTCGTCCATGGCGTCGACCTTGTGCTGTTCGACCTGGTATTCGACGACCTCGGGAAAGCGCCGGACCACGGCCTCCACCGCGCTGGGATAGACATTGACGCCGCGCACAACGACCATGTCATCGATGCGACTGAGCACGCCCCCCTCAAGGCTGAGGCGGTTGTGGTGATAGCCCTTGCGCACCCAGTCGCCGGTGCGGTAGCGCAGCAACGGGCAGGCACCGCGGTCGAGGGTGGTGAGCACGAGTTCGCCCTCGCCCCCCTCATCGACTTCACGACCCGTGGCCGGATCAATGACCTCGGCAAAATACGCCTCCTCGATGACCTGCAGGCAACCCGGCAAGTCGTCGCTTTCATAACTCACCGGGCCGACCTCGGTCATGCCGTGGTGGTCGTAGACGCGGGCATCCCAAAGCTTTTCCAGCCGCGCCCGCACCTCGGGGATGCAGCCGCCGGGTTCGCCGGCGACGATGACCTTGTTGACACGCAGGGCCAGTCGCTCCACGCCGCTGGCTTCGCCAATCATCTCGCCCAGGCGCAGGGCATAGGTGGGCGTGCAGCAGAGCACGGTGGCTCCGCAGCGCGCCATCAGCTCCAGCCGCGCCTGGCTCGACAAGCCGCCACCGGGCAGGGTCAGGTAATCGCGTGCCGCCGCCTCAAAGGCGGTCCAGAAGCCGAGGAAGGGACCGAACGAAAAGGCGTAGAAGATGCGGTCGCGCCCCTTGACCAGACCCGCCGCCTCGTAAACGCGTCGCCAGCAGGCGAGCATGGCCTCCCAGCTCTCCGGGGTGTCGAGCCAGGCCATCGGCTGACCGCTGCTGGTGCCGCTGGTCTGGCAGAAACGGGTGTAATGAGCCAGCGGCCGGGTGAGATTGCTGCCAAAGGGCGGATGCGCCAGGCGGTCGGCCAGCAGTTCGTCCTTGGTGGTGAACGGCGCCTGCGCGGCGAAGTCATCGATCCGGTTCAGCGAGGTGACGCGCAGGCCGGCGGCCTTGAACTTGCGCGCGTAAAAGCCGTCGGTCGTGGCGAGGTTGAGCACAATCGAGCGCAGCTTGCGCCACTGATTGGAGCGCAAGCGCACACGGTCGGTAAGGACGGGTTCGTGCGGCACGCCGCAGCGTTGGCGAGCGCGCCCGCAGGGTCAACCCGGATTCAGGCAACGCTGGCCTTCAAATCGGCCATGGCGCGCCCCATGTCGGCGGTGCCGAAGGCGGAGGTGCCGCAGACAAACAGGTTCGCGCCGCAGTCGCGGGCGATCGGCGCGGTGTGCGTGTAAATGCCGCCGTCGACCTCGAGGTGATAGTTCAGGCCATGGGCGGCGCGGTGGTCGCGCGCGGCCACCAGCTTCGGCATGGTTTCCTTCTCCATGAAGGCCTGGCCGCCAAAACCGGGAACGACGGTCATGATCAGCAGCAGGTCGATGTCGGCCAGGAACGGCAGGGCCGCCTCAAAGGGCGTGTCCGGGTGCAGCGCCAGACCGCAGTGCCGGCCGGCGGCGCGGATGCGCTTGAGAGTCTCGGCCACGGAGCTGTCGTAACGCGCCTCGGCATGAACGGTGATGTTGTCGGCCCCGGCCTTGAGGAAGCGATCCAGGTAATGATCCGGGCGATGGATCATGAGGTGCACGTCCAGGTACATGCCGGTGAGCTTGCGCACCGTCTGCACCATCTGCGGTCCGAACGAGATGTTGTCGACGAAGTTGCCGTCCATGACATCGAGGTGCAGCCACTGCGCGCCGGCGTGCTCGGCCCGCCGCACCTCAGCGGCAATGTTGGACCAGTCGGCGGCAAGCAGGGAGGGCAGGATCAGGCGGGTCTCGTGGGTCATCGACCGCATGAAGCACGCGGCGGCGACCCATGCAAGCCCGAGCTGCCACCCTCCCCTGCCCACCGGCTCAGCCGGTGACATCGCGGATGTCGATGAGATGGAGCTGCCGCCCCTGCCCGGCGTGCGGGGCATCAACGCAGACCCAGGCCTCGTCGCGACTCAGGCGCGGATGGGTGTCGACCCGCCACTCGCCCTTGTACTCCGGCGGCTGCGGAAAGTGACCGAGATCAAAGCGGCGGTTCGTGGCGATGTGGTAGAGATGCGGCGTCTGCAGGCGGCGCACGCCCTTCGGATAGGTGTCGCTGACCAGCCACTGGTTGCCGCGCAGGTAGCTGAAATGGCCACCCGAATCGAGCACGCCGCGGCCGACCTCCTCGACGATGCCGGAGTCGCGATCCTCAAAGAGGAAATTGCCCCAGTTGTCATTGCCGAGCCAGCTCTTGGCCTGCGACAGGATGTGCTGCGGGTCGCGCCAGATGAAGTGCGAGGCGTAGCCGTTGGGGATGACGATGCGCAGGTCAGAGCCGTCCATGGCGGCGGTGATCAGCCGGGTCAGGTGGCCTCCCTTGGGCTGGGTCCAGCGGTGCAGCAGGATGAAACGGCGACCGTCCGGACTGCACAGCAGGTGGTAGGCATGATGCTTGGAGGTCGGATGGTTTTCCATCACCTCGCCGGTTTTGGCGAGCAACTCGTGCGACAGAATCAGCTTCTCGGCGCCGGTTTCGAGATCGACATGGCTGATGCCGGTTTCCGCCGGGGCCATGACCTCGAAAAAGCGGTCGCGGATGCCGGCATACCCGTAACCCGGGCGGCAGTCGGCGACGCGGGAATAATCACAGGTCACCGCCTCGCGACCGTTCGGGCTCAGCGAGTACACCGAACTCGGCAGGGTCCGTTTGTCACCCGTCTTGACATCGAGGATGTGGCTGACGAAGCGGTCCTTCTCACGGTCGTTCCAAATCACCTTCGAGTCGGTGCCGGGGATCCACTGCAGCATGCAACCCTGCTGCCAGTTCCAGGCCCGACTGTTCCCCAACGGGATCCATCGGTCCTTGTCCTCGAGGTCGACCATGCCCACCTCGATGACATCGTCCGGCTCCGGCGAGCGATGTTCAAAACCGACCTTCATGCCAAGCACAAAGCGATTCGTCGGATCGAACTGCAGCTTGTCATAGTAACCGAACCAGTGATGGCCGGGACCGCGGGTGATGACACGGGTCGGCGGGAAGCTTTCCGCGGTTTGGCCGCGCGCCGAGGCGGCGGCGAGGGCGGTCAGGCTGGTCTGCAGGAACTGGCGACGACTGGGCTGGGCGAACAGGGACATTCCAAGGAGTACGCCGCCAAGGCGGCAAGCCTTCACCCCGGATGCGGTGCAGGCCCACTCACTTGCGTCGAAGCCAGGCGAGACCGGCGATCAGCAGTACCCCCGCCGCCAGCAGTGCCGCCCGGCGAACCCTCTCCTGCACCGTGATTTTTTGCGGCAGCTTCGGTTCCACCCGCACCGGCTCCGGTTTCGGCGCCTGATCGACCGGCGTCCAATCGGCCGTCAGCAGCAGGTCCATGCCGGGATTCTGCTCCTTGATCTCGCAGGAGCAGGCGCCGCAGAGATAACTCGCCGCCTCGCGGATGTTGTCGGCGTGAATGCCGCGACCGATCAGCGGCTCCAGCGCGCGACCGCGGCCGAACACCGCAAAGACCATCGGCTCACTGGCATACTCCGCCAGATCGGGCTCGACCTTCATCAGCATGGCGCGCAGCACCGCCTCGGCCGGATCGTCTCGCCCGAGTCGCAGCACGGAAAACGCCAGACGCAGCGGCAAGTCGGAATGCAGCACATCGGCCGGTGCCCCCTTGCGCCCGGGCTCATCGAGCTGGGCCGGCGTCACCACGCCCTCGGGCAGTTTCAGTTCCGCCTGCGCGACCTGCAGCGCCTGTTCGAGCACCGCCACCGCCGCGTCGTCCTTGTCGGCATCGCCGCTTTCCAGCAGCAGCCAGACCGCCGACTCACCCGCCAGCAGTCGCCGCGTCAACTCACGCCGAGTGGGCGAATCGACCAACTCCTGCCAGTGCGAGGTGTCCGCCGAGCCGGTCCAGACGGGCACCGCCTCCCCTTCCCCCTCGGGCAGCCGAAGTTCCATCGCCGCGAGGCCGGTCGCGCGCTCGATCTCCAGATTGGCGCCGCCGGCCTCGACCCCGGCCAATTCGGTCGCCGGCAGGCGCACGCGCCAGGGGGCGGGCGACCAATTTTCCAGGGCATAGCGGAACACGGGCACCTGGCAGGCCTGCAGGGCGACCCCTCCAAAGAGTGCCGCGAAACCACCGACCGCGCAAAGCATCCGCCATCTCATGCCGTAGGTTAAGCCGTTCATGACCCGTTATTTCATCGGATTTCTCGCCCTCGCCAGTGTGCAGGCGGCTGACTGGCCCATGTGGCGCCACGATGCCGGCCGCACGGCCGCCACCTCACAGTCGCTGCCGGACAAATTCGACCTGCTCTGGAGCCGCGAACTGCCGCCGCTGCGTCCCGCCTATCGCGAGCCGCGCCTGCAGTTCGACCGTGGTTACGAACCGGTGGTGGCGGGCAAGACCCTGCTGGTCGGCAGTTCGCGCGAGGACGGCGTCATCGCCTATGACATCGACACCGGCGCGGAACGCTGGCGCGCGCTGGCCGATGGTCCGGTGCGCTTGGCGCCAGTCATTGTCGGCGACACCGCGATTTTCGGCGCCGACGACGGCATCGTCCGCTGCGTGCGGCTGAGCGACGGCGAGGAAGTCTGGTCGAAACGCGCCGTGCCCTCGGAGCGACGCCTGCTCGGCAACCAGCGACTCATTTCGGTCTGGCCGATCCGCGGCGGACCGGTCGCCAAAGACGGCCGCGTGTACTTCACCGCCGGTGTCTGGCCGATCGAGGGCACCTTCGTGTTTTGCTGGGATGCCGCCACCGGCGCGGAAATCTGGCGCAACGACCGCGGCTCGCATCTCTACGGCGTGCATCCACACCAGACCGAAGCCATGGGGGGTCTGGCGCCCCAGGGCTATCTGCTCATCGACGGTGAAGACCTGGTGGTGCCGTGCAGCACCGCCTACCCGGCCCGGCTGGATTTGAAGACCGGCGTCATCAAGCAGTTTGAGCTGCCCTCGGCCGGCCGTCTCACCGGCGGCTGGTTCGCTTCGACCCCGGCCGAGCAGGAGGCGCTCAAGCTCAAGCGCCGCGGCCTGCTCTTCGACGAGGCGGTCAGTGCCAAACGCCACGAGGACAAACCGCGCGCCGAGGGCCTGCCCGGCATCCAGCGCCGCCTGCATGCCGCCGGAGTTGAAGTCCGCTTTGATCGCTTCGCCAATGCCCACAGCGTCATCCTCGCCGATGACAAGGTGTTCGTGGTCGACCAGGATGGGGTGCTCAGCGCCTTGGGTGCCGGCAAGGGAGAAGCGAAGCACTGGCGACGTCAGAACCGCGTCGTGCAGGCCGACCAGGCCCTCGCCACCCCATGGCTCAAAGCCGCCGGCAGCGAACGCGGTTACGCCCTGGTGATCGGCACCGGCGCACCCGGCCTGATCGAAGCCCTGCTGCAGCACAGCCAGTTGCAGCTCGTCATCCTCAGCAACGACACGAACCTGCGCAAGCGCCTGACCGAGACCGGGCTCTACGGGGAGCGCGCCTGCGTGCTCGACCCCAGGGCTGCCGCCCGACCGAACGCCCTGCCGCCCTTCTTCGCCAGCGTCATCTTCGCCCTGGAAGGCAGCCACGAAGCCTTCCTGCCCTGCCTGCGCCCCATGGGCGGCCGGGTGGTGGGTCCCGAGGCCAAGATCCTGCACACCCGCGGCGCGCTCGACGGCAGCACCAACTACCTCGCCGACTGGAAGACCAGTGAAGACGCGCTCGTGCAGGCGCCGCTCGGCGTGCTCTGGTTTGATGACGCGCTCAGCAATTTCAAGCGTTCGCCGCAGCCGAAGGTGGTCGACGGGGTCATGATCACCGCCGACAAGGACTGGCTCGATGCCTCGACCCGCAAGGGCAAGGTCGACTACCGCCTGCAGGCACCGGTGTTCAGCGACATCTACACCGGCCGCGTGCTCGACGAATATGAACAGCCCGAGCTGCGCGCCAGATTCGGCAAGGTCGATCAGGAAACCATCCAGCCGGCGCAGTACCGGCCGCCGACGCAGACGAATGACTGGTCGCCCGGCCAACCCAAGGCCGGCCTGCGCGTCAACCCGCTGACGCTTGAGGAGGAGCCGCGCGTGTTTCCGAAAAGCTACGGCTGCGACGGCGGCTTTGATTACGGCGGCATCTACACCTTCCGCAGTGGCACGGCGGCGTTCTACGACAAGAAGGTCGAGAGCGGCACCATCCACATCAGTGGCCCGCGCAGTGGCTGCACCAACAGCGTGGTGCCGGCCGGTGGCATCCTCAACGTGCCCTATTTCTATGAGGGCTGCACCTGCTCGTATCCGCTGCCGATGGGCCTGGCCCTGCACAGCCTGCCCGAGGACTTCGAGCAGTGGGCGGTCTGGGGTGAGGTGCCGAAGGCAGGCCTGCACGGCAAGATCCAGCGCCTCGGCCTGAACTTCGGGGCACCCGGCGACCGCAAGACGCGCGATGGCACCCTCTGGCTCGACTTCCCGAGCGTCGGCGGCCCCTCGCCGGAAATCGATCTCACCACCGAGCCGGCCCAGCCCGAGACCTTTTACCAGCATTCGCTGTGGATGCAGCCGGGCGAGGGCTGGCCCTGGGTGGCCGCCAGCGGCGTCAAGGGCCTGCGCCGCGCCCAACTCAGCGGCCTGAAGAACGGTCGCTACACCGTCCGGCTCCTTTTCGCTTCGCCCGACGCAACCCGCCACCGCTTCGAGGTCGCTCTGCAGGGCAAGACCGTTTTTGCGAATGTGCAGCCGAGCGAACGCCAGGCGCAGACCCTCACGGTCAAAGAGGTGCGCGTCAGCGACGGCACACTGCAGCTCGAACTGACGGCGCACGAGGGCGACACCCTGCTGGGCGGGCTGGAAGTGGTGCGCGACTCCGACTGAGCCGGTTCACTCGCCCTGCAGGGCAAACCAGGCCTTCATCTGGTAGCTGCAGTGGCATTTTGAGGAACCGTCGGGCACCAGCACCAGCCCGGCGGCGGGGATGGCGTTGATCCAGCAGCTCGGCCGGATGCCGCCGTAGTTCTCCGTGCCCTCGGTGCGCGTGAGATCGATGTAGCCGAGCGTCGCCGAACGGAACAGCAGCAGGTGGCGGCTCGCCGAGATCTGGCCGCAGCCGTAGGAGCGCTGCATCTCCCAGTCGAGCGGCGACCCGGTCTTCAGATCCCAGGCACCGCCCTGAGCATAGATGGCGGCATCGTTGATGAGGGGGCGCGTCTGATACTTGGCGTCCTGATCCCACAAGCGCCGACCGGTGGCAGCTTCAAATCCGGCGAGCCGGCCACCCACCTCGGAAGGCAGCTCGAAGAAGTTGTGGCGCACCGCCTTGTAGTTCATCAGCAGCACGCCGTGCTTGGCACTGACCGCGAGCTGGGTGCCCCAGATGCCATCGGTGTTGCGCCAGAGCTCGCGACCGCTGGCCGCGTCGAAGGCCAGCAGCGTGCCGGCCGGCACCTGGTCGTGCGCCAGCTTCGGTGCCGATTTGCCATCGCGGCGCGGATTGACCACCCGGTCCGCCTCGACCAGCGGTCGGTCGATCAGGTAAACCTTGTCGCCGGCAATGGCGATGGCGTTGTGGCGGATCGAACCCTTGGGTTCATAACTCCACTTCACCTGACCGGTGGTCGGATCGAGGGCAAAGAAACGCACCGATTCCGTGCGCAACTGACTGAGCTGGTAGCGTGGGCTGACGTTGTGCGCCGCATTTTCGACCGAGCCGAAGAGCAGGCCGTTCTCAAAGGCGAGGTAGCCCCAGTTGCGGTTCGTCGCATCGGCCGGCACCGGCGTGGTGAATTCGTTGAGCAGGCGACCGCTGGCCAACTCAATGCGCAGGCAGCGGTTGCCGCTCTTCACATAGACCGAATCGCCACCGAGACAGAACGGGCCGCCGGTATCGCCGATGCCGACATCGTGATGGATGCCATCGAAGTCGATGAGCAGGTTTTTCACGTCGAACTCCCAGAGCTTGCGGCCGTTGTAGGCGTCGACACAGCACAGGCCGTGCACGCCGCTGGTGACCATGAAGCCCTGGGCGACCAGGGGCGCCGGCCCCTGGCCGTGGCGGTTGGCCACCTCGAAGTCGACATCGCGGAACCAGAACATCGACAGCTTGCCCTTCACCCGTTCATCGTCGGAGCAAAGCGTGTTGGCGGGACTGCCGTTCTGATGCGTCCATTCGCCGGCGCCGGCGGGTGCACCAGCCCGGGTGATGCGGCGATCGGCGCGCTGGCAGATGACGCCGCCGTAAGGCCGGCACAAGCGCTCCATTTCCGCTTGAATCGCCGGCGTGACCTGCTGCGGCGACACCACCAGGTTGGCGAAGTGCTTGGGAAAATCGGTCGCCTCCAGCGCACCGGTTCGCACCGCCAGGCGCGTGCCATAAACGCCGGCGTCCGCTGCCCGCAGACGCAGCGCCTGAGCCAGGGCTTCGTCCGGTTCCTGCACGATGAGGTGCAGTTCCGACTGCTGGACCAGGGCCAGGGAGAAATCGACCTGCTCCGCTCCGAGCAACACGGCGTAGCCGGCGCGCACATCGGCAGCCTCCAGCACGGCCTGCGCTTCCGCCAACGCCGCCGGTGCCGGCGGCTCGATCTGGGCCGTGGCTGGCGCGACGGGCAGTGGCGCCGGGTCACCATCGAACAAATAAACGATGCCGCGGTCGGTCGTCGCCACCAGTCGGCCGTTGCCGGCCGCCAGGCCGAGCACCCTGCCCTCGACCGCCTGCTGCCACCACTGGGTGCGTTGGCCGTTGTAATCGATGGCACCGATGCGGCCGTCGAAACCGACCACGGCTTCCGGCCCGGTGATGATGAATTCCAACACCTCGCCGTCGAGCGGCGTCAGTTTGTCCTGCACGAGCGTGCGTACCTTGGCCGCCACACCCTTGCGATCAATCTTCTCGACCTCGCGCCAGCGATAGGTCGCCAGCGAACGCCCCTCAGCGCGCACAATGCCACCGGGAATCGCCACCGCGACACCGAGACCGAACTGATGCGCGAGATCGCCACCGGGCAGATCAAACAGGCAGCCGGCGTTGAGAAAGTGGTTGTCGCTCAGCAGGGTTCGGGTGCCGCCGCGCTGCTGATTCTTCTGCAGGTGATAGTAGCGCAATGTGCCGTCGCCACGTTCGAACACCGCCGGCACCGCGCGCCCGGTTGGCACCACCAGGGCCTCGGCCGTGGCCAGAAGATAACCCTGCGGCGCCACCCCGCTCGCCGCCTCGGCACCGCCGTGCGGTTGGGCCATGAACAAACCGCCGGTCTCGCCGTTGCTCCACACTGGCATGCCGGTCGCGGCGTCGAGCGCGTGCAGAAAAACGCCGTCGCTCGGCCAGATGCCGCCGCTGTAATACACCGTGTCCTCCCAGACCACCGGTCCGCCGCGCGCCGGCCAGTGCGCAATCAAGCGCTCGTTGCCGAGCACCTGCCGGCCGTCCGGACCGGCCCGATGCTTCCACAGCACCCGGCCATCGGCGAGGGCCAGGGCATAGAGAAAACCATCGTCGCTGGCGACAAAGACCCGGTCCTGCCAGGCGACTGGGGCGAACCGCACGGGACCGCCGGTGAAGAAGCGCCAGCGAATCCGTCCGCTGGCCGCATCGAGCGCATACACCTGGTCATCGGCCGAACTGCCGAACAGCACCAAGTCGCCGACCAAGATCGGCTGGAAGGCGAGATCGAACTCCATGCGATCGGAGGTCGGCCAGGCCGGCTTGGGGGCCGCAGGCAGGCGGAACAGCCAGCGCTGGCGCAGTTGATTGGGAATGACCTCGGCCGTGTAACCGCTGCGTGCGGCATCACCGCGGTAGGCGGGCCAGTCGGCGGCGACCAGCGGCAGGGGCAGCAGGCAAAAAAGCAGGGAGCGCATTCGTAAAAAACGCGATGGGCAGGCCGCTTCCTGCGCCGGGGCTCAAGGCTCGGCCTGCCAGGCTTCGAAGACCTCGGTCAGTGCCGCAACCCGTTGCGGCTGCGCCGCCGCGAGGTTCACCTGCTCGGCGCGGTCGCGACTGAGGTCGTAGAGTTCCCAGGGACCGCCGGCTTTGGCGACCAGTTTCCAGTCGCCCTGGCGCACGGCCTTGCTGCCGGACACCGCCCAGCAGAGCGTCTCATGGCCCGCGCGCCTGCCGCCGCGCAAGACCGGCAGCAGGGAACGCCCTGCGGCAGGCAGCAGGCGCCGACCTTCGAACTCGGCCGGCCAGGACTGGCCCGCGACCTCAAGAATCGTCGCCGACAGGTCGGTGATGTGGCTGAGTTCCGCGCTGACCGAACCGGGATGAGTCACGAGGTCAGCCCCCCAGACGATGAGGGGCGAGGCGATGCCGCCTTCATAGGCCGACTGCTTGTGGTCGCGGAACGGCGTGTTGGCGGTGCTCGACCAGGCCGGTCCGGCGGTGACAAAGGTGTCGCCCGGCCCAGGCAGGATGTCGGGCTTGTTGCCGACGCGCGTGCGCACGCCGTCGGCACGCCAGGTCTGCCCCGGCTTGTCGAGCGGTCCCACGGCCTTGTCGGAGGCGCCGTTGTCGCTCAGGAAAAAGATCAGCGTGTCACGCTCCGCCCCACTCTCGCGCAAGGCCGCCATGAGCCGGCCGACACTCTGATCCAGGCTGTCGATCTGCGCTGCATACACCGCCATGCGCTCCGCTTCCCAGTCGTGAAACTTCACCTCGTCCCAGGGCGCGGCGCGCGCATCGCGCGGAGCAAGCCGGGTGTGCGCCGGCAGCAGGCCGCGTTCGACAAGCCCGCGCAGGCGCTGCTCGCGGAGAGCATCCCAGCCGCGCTGGCGATAGAGGTCGCGGTACTTGGCGATGTCCTCCGGCTTGGCGTGCAGCGGCCAGTGCGGCGCATAGTGCGCCATATACAGCAGAAAGGGCCGCGCAGGGTCGCGCTTGCGCACGAAGTCGACGGCGTAGTCGGTGATGAGATCGGTTTTGTAACTGCCCGCCGGCATGACGTAGGGCTGGCCATCGCGCCAGAAGTCGGTGTTGCGGGTGTTGGCGAAGTAGTTGCCCGGCCCCTTGTGACCGGTGGTGCCGAAGAAGCGGTCCACGTAACGCGACAGATTGGCGGGCTCGCGCCAGTCGGCGCTGGTGAGCATGTCGAGACGACCCACCGCGCAAGTCGCGTAGCCACCGCTCTTGAGCTGCTCGAAGATTGTCGTGGCCTGCGGCTTGAGCACGCCGGTCCACTGAGTGACCCCGGCCTGATGCGGATGCAGGCCGGTCAGCAGCGCCGCGCGCGAGGGACCGCAGAGGGCGCAGTTGTAGAACTGCGAAAAGCGCAGGCCCTCGGCGGCGAGACGATCGAGGTGGGGTGTCTGGATCTCGCCGCCATAGCAGCCGAGGTCGGAGAACCCCATGTCATCGGCGAGGATGACGACGACATTGGGTCGCTCACTCGCCTGGGCAAAGACCAGGCCGAGGACGGCGCAGAACAGGAGCAGGCGACGTTTCATGCATGAAAAAACGCCGCCCAAGCGCCAAACTCACGCCTCCAGGCCGGTCATTGTGCCGGTGCTGGTGGCGAAGCGTTCCTGCTCAAGGCCGAGGCGCTGCAGGGCGCCCAGGTACAGGTTGGGCAGCGGGTAGTTGTCCTTTTGGTTGAAGGCGAGGTGCTGACCGTGCTTGAAGCCACCACCGGCGAACAGCACCGGCATGTTCTTGTTGTCGTGGCTGGAGGCGTTGCCGAGGTTCGAGGTGAGCAGCACCATCGTTTCATCGAGCAGCTTGTCCGACTTGAGCTTGCGCAGGAAATGGCCCCAGGCGTTGACGACGCCCTGCTCGACAATGGCGAGCTGGGCGAGCTTTTCATCGTCCATGCCGTGGTGGCTGAGACTGTGATAACTCTCGTCGACCCCCTCGATGCCCTGGACGTTGTTGCCGGTGATGTGCAGGGTGATGAAACGGGTGCTGTCGGTGGCCAGGGCCATGTGCACGATGTCAAGGAAGATGCGATCCACCTCGACCTCGTTGTCGCGCGGAATGCGCGCCGGCGGCGCCAGTGAAACCTTGGGCTTCGGCCGGTGCGTCCAGGCCTCGTTGGCGGCGAGCCGCTGCTCCAGATCACGCACGCTGGTGAACCAGGCATCGAGCTTGTCGCGGTCGCCGGCGCCGACCTCGCGCATGAGGGCCTTCGCCTCGGCGCCGACGACGTCCATGACGCTGCGGCCCTGGCGGATGAGCTGGGCCTGGCGCGCCTGTTCGGCGGGCGTGTCGTTGACAAAGAGGCGGGTGAACAGGCGCATGGCGTTGTTCTCGGCCGGAATCATCGAGCCGTTTTCCGTGTAGCTGGGGCTGGTCTGGCTGCCGGTGTTGAGCACGAGCGAGGGAAAGCGCGTCTCATGACCGAGCTGCTTGGCCATGAGCTGGTCGAGCGAGATCGTGTTGCGCGTGGTCGCACCGCGCGCGTTCGGGCAGGCCGAGAAGATGCTGCCCTCGGCCGTGTGCCCGCCGGTGACGCCCGGGTGCGAGGAACCGGACACGACGGTGAAATCCTCGCGCAGATCCTGGATCGACTTCAGGTAGCGCGACGGCTTGTAGTCGCGGCCGCCGCCCTCCGGCACCAGGTTGGGATTGTGCAGACCCAGCGCCATGCTGACGCCGACAAAACGGCGGGCCGTCTTCGCCTCGGGCACAGCGGCCAGGGCCGGGGTCATGGCCTCGAGCAGGGGCAGGCCGAGCGTGACGCCGGCACCGCGCAAGAGGGCGCGACGGGAAAGATGCTTCTGAAAGGTGAAGGTGCTCATGGGGGTCAAAAGGGTAACGTCACTTGGTGCGGAAAATGTCGCTCAAAACCGCTGCGCGCATCAGGCTGCGCAGGCCGTGGCCGTCGGCAGCAGCGCGGTGGGCGATCGCCTCGACGGCGGCTTCCTCGCTGAAGCGCGGCGGCGCGCCTGTGGCATACGTCAGGAAATGACGGACAAAACCGCGGGCCAGCAGGGCGGCACGGGCGGTGTAGATCTTCTGCCAGGTCAGAATGTCGTCGAAACCCTGGCCGTCCGGGGTGCGACCCGTGGCATCGATCTTCACGCCCTTGCCGCCCTGGCCGTATTTCACCCGCCAGACACCGACCGGATCGTAGTTTTCCAGCGCGAAACCCGGCGGATCAATGGTGAGGTGGCAACTGGCACAGCTCTCGTTGTTGCGATGTTTGTCGAGCTGGTCGCGAATGCTGGTGGCGCCGCGGATGTCGGGTTCGATGGCGGGCACACCGGGTGGCGGCGGCGGAATGTGCGTGCCGAGCAGGCGCTCGTTGACGAAGACCCCGCGCACGACGGGCGAGGTGCTGGTGCCATCGGCGGTGACCTTGAGGATGGCGCCCTGGGTGACCAGACCGCCACGGCGATCGCCGGGCTTGAGTGCGATTTTCTGCAGGCCGTCGCCGGGCTGCAGCGGCCACTCGCCGCGGTAGTGGCGGGCGAGACGTTCATTGAGGAAGGCAAAGTCGGATTGGACCAGGTGGCTGACCGCCAGATCCTTTTCGATCAGCTCGGTGAAATAGGTGCGCGTTTCCTGCAGCATCGATTCCTGCACCACCGGATCGAACTCGCGATACAGCCGGGTATCGGGCGTGGTGAAATCGATCTGGTTGAGCTTCAGCCACTGATCGGTGAAACCGACAATGAAGCGGCGCGCCTTGGCGTCACCGAGCAGGCGCTCGACCTGACCCGCCAAAACAGCCGGTTCGCGCAGGCGTCCCGCGCCGGCCAGCTTGAGCAGTTCCGCATCCGGCATCGACGCCCACAGCGCGTAACTGAGGCGCGCGGCGAGCGCGTGATCATCCAACACACCCGGCGCCTCCAGGAAGGTGAGAAAGCGCGGCGAACAGAGGATGGCGCGGTAGGCCGCGCGCAGGGCATCGGTGGGTTTGTCGCCCTCCGCCAGCGCCTGGCGGGCAAGTGCGCGGTAGGGGGCGGTCTGCGCCTCGGTGACCGGGCGACGGAAGGCGCGTTCGGCAAAGCGGTCGATCAAGCCGTCGAGTTCACCGTTCTTGAGGGCGTCAAAGCCGCCCTTGCCATAGAGGTGGTGCTTCACCTGCTGGCGGTCGCCATTCGGATGGATGCGCTCGACGTCGATGCCGGTGAAGGCGATGCCCTGATAACCGTCCTTTTCGAGGTCGCGCCCGACAAACGACACGTTGCCACCGTTGGCACCGGTGGGAGCGCGCTTCAGGGTGGCATCGTTCGGACGAATCTCGAGCATGTGCCCGCGTTGGATCCAGGCTTCGTAGGTGAGGTCGCGCGGCGTGGCGGTGGCCTCGACCAGGCCAAGCATGTACAGCATGGGTGCCGCCGAGGAACAGGCCCCGGAGCGCAGAGTGCCCCAGACGGCACCGCCCGGACCGGGATTGATGGCCTGCACCTGGCTCAGGGTGACCCGGTACCAGCCGTCGGCCGGCACGCTGGTGGCGGGCAGGCGACCAAAAAACTGCAGCCCGATCGGCCAGGTGATCGTGCGGTTGCCGCGATATTCCGGCATGCGGTTGTTGCCGCCGCGGTGCACCCCCATCTCCTTCGGGGTGTGATGCTTTTGATAGGGCGTGTCGCCATCAAAGGCGCGTTTGAAGGCATCGCTGAGCGCCAGATCGGCGGCGTCCAGGTAGCGGGCGAGCTGGTGGTGAGAGAGCTGCTGGGCGGTGGCGACCGTTTCAAAACCATGGGCAGCGGCATCCTCCGGCAGCAGCAGCTTGAGCGGCAGATCGATGCCGAGCAGGTCGTGCAGGGTGTGCTCGTACTCCGTGCGCGTCAGCCGGCGGCCGCGCACGCGCCCGTTGGCGGCGATGTCGGCGGCATCGGTGTCGACCAGCGGCTTTTTGAGTCCGGCCAGAAATGCCTCCAGCCCCGGCTTGGCTGGGCGCTCCTTCTTGGCCGGCGGCATCTCGCCATTGTGCACGCGCTCGAACACCCGCTGCCACTTGGCAAACACATCGCGATCTGCCAGCTCAAACGGCAGGGCGGTCAGATCCAAGCCACCCTTCTGGATGTCGCCATCGTGGCACTCCAGGCAATGCTGATCGAGAAAACCGGCCAAGGGCGCAGGCACCGTCGCCGCGGTTAGAGCGGTGGCGGTGAAAAGAAGGAAGGTAAAGGGCGTCAGCGGGCGCCCGGCGCAGGGACGGGCCATCAGAGGGTTCATGGGTTTGGGGGTGCCGGAGTAACGTCGGCCGGGCGGCGAGCTTGCCGAAAAAAGCAACTGCGCCCAGACGGTCCTTTTGTCAGGTGCCTGAACAAGGCAGGGCCCGTCCGGCGTTGTTTCCCGGTCGATGCCCGCCTTCTCCCGCCGCCGCCTGCTGCAGACCGCCCTCGCGTCGGCGGCGCTGCCGACCCGCGGCGCCGCGCCCGCAGCGACCTTGTCGGACACGAACGTCAGCCTGTTCCACTGGCCGTTTCGTCGCCTGCCGCTCGATGAACCCGCCGAGCTCGTGACCCGTCTGGCCGTGCTCGGGGTCGGCGAAGCCTGGGCCGGCAGCTTTGAGGGCCTGCTGCACCGCGACCTCGATGGCGTCAACCGCCGCCTCGCCGCCGCCTGTCGCGAGGTCCGGTCCCTGCGCCTGCGCCCATTCGGTTCAGTCAACCCGCTGCTGCCCGACTGGCCCGAGGATCTGCGCCGCTGCGCCCAAGTTCATGGCATGCCCGGCATCCGCCTGCATCCGAACCATCACGGCTACAGCCTGGAGCATCCCGAGTTCGACCGCCTGCTGAGGCTCGCCGGCGAGGCCGGCCTGATCGTGCAACTGGTCGTCGCCACCGAGGACACCCGCACCCAGCCACCGCAGACCCAGGTGGCCGATGTCGATCTGCGTCCCCTGCCCGCCCTGCTGGCACGCCATGGCCAAACGCGTGTCCAGCTGCTCAATCACCGTCCCGGCAGCATCACCGCCGAGTTGGCCCGGCAGCCCAGCCTGTGGTTCGACATCGCCCGCACCGAGGCCACCGATGGCGTCACCCGCCTCGTCCGCCTGGCCGGTGCCGAACGTATCTTGTTCGGCTCCCATGCTCCCTTCCTCATTCCAGAAGCGGCACTGATCCGGGTCGAGGAAGGCCTACTCACCGGTCTGCAGGCCAGCGAGGCCGAGGCCCTGCTCTTCACCAACGCCCGCCGCCTGCTGCCCGCCTGACCCGCCATGCCAACGCCTCCGCCAGCCTGGTCGCCCCTGCCCGCCACCGAGACGCTCGCGCGCTACGAGATCTGGGATTCCTACCTGACCCAGGCGCGCGGCGCGGCCACCGTGCCAGCCATCGAGGCCCTGCTGCCGCTCGTCGAGCGCGCGGCCCTGAAAAAACTCTGCTACTTTCCGGATGTCGGCCTCGGCACCGGCAGCGCCGCCATCGAGCAGTGGGCGATCGCCCATCCGGAGCAGATCGACGAACCCCTGCGGCGCTGGCCGGAGTTGATGCTCGGCATGATCCAGGTCAATGCCCGCGAACTGAAACGCTCACTGACCGCCCTCGACCGCTGGCTGCGCGACGGCCCCATGGTCGGCGTGTATTTTCCCGGTGGTGCGCCCGCCGGCCTGCCCTGCACGCATCCGGATGTCGCCCGTCTGGTCGAACGCGTCGCCGCCCTCGGCGGCGCGATCATGATGCACACCTGGTTCAAGACCAACGAGCTCGGCCCGTCCCACGGATCGACCCCGTCCGACCTCGCCGAACTGGCGGCGCGCTTCCCGGAACAGACCTTCATTTGCGCCCATGCCGGCGGCAACTGGGAGCTCGGCCTGCGCGCCGTGCGCGACCTGCCCAATGTCGTCGTCGAGACCTCCGGCTTTGATGCCACCGCCGGTTTCCTGGAAATGGCGGTGCGCGAACTCGGCGCCGAACGCGTCGTCTTCGGCAGCCACCTGCCCTCGCGCTCGCTCGGCACAGAACTGGGCAAGATCCTGTTTGCCGGTCTCACCGAGGCTGAAAAGCACCTCGTGCTCGGCGGCAACTTCCGCCGCCTGCTGCGCCGCGGGTGAATTCAGGCGAAGATGCCCTGCACCACCTTCGGCGAGGCAAAGCCGGTGAGCCGCTCCTCGAGGCCGTTGCGCTCGTAGTGCAATCGCTCGGCGTCGAGACCGAGCGCATGCAGGATCGTTGCGTGAAAGTCCGGCACGCTGACTGGATCCACCACCGCCTTGTGGCCAAGCTCGTCGGTTTCACCATAGCTGAAGCCGCGCTTGAGACCGCCGCCCGCCATCCAGGTGGTGAAGCCCTGCATGTTGTGGTCGCGCCCACTGAACTCCTTGCCGATCTTCTGCGAGGTCGGCGTGCGCCCGAACTCGCCACCCCAGATGACCAGGGTGTCGTCGAGCAGGCCGCGCTGGCGCAGGTCACGGATGAGCGTCGCCACCGGCTGATCGGTGCGTTCACAGGCGGAGAGCAGGGTCTCGGCGAGGTTGCTGTGATTGTCCCAGGGCTGGTCGTCAAGGAAGAGCTGAACGAAGCGCACGCCGCGCTCGACGAGCCGGCGCGCCATCAGGCATCGGCGCCCGTATGAATCGGTGACCGGATTGCCGATGCCATAGGCGGTACGGGTCGCCTCGCTTTCGCCCGACAGATCGAGCACGTCGCTGGCGCTGAGCTGCATGCGCGCGGCCAGGCTGTAGGCCTCGATGCGGGCATCCAGCTCCGGATAACCGGGACGCAGGGCGCGGTGGCGACGATCTAGGCGGTCGAGCAGATCGCGAGCGGCATCGGCGACGGGCGCCGGCTGGTCAAACTCCGGCGTCAGGTTGAGGATGGGCGCGCCCGTGCTGCGGAAGCGCGTGCCCTGGTAGATCGGCGGCAGGAACGCCGAGGTCCAGTTGCGCACATCGTTCTTGGGCAGGCCGCGCTCGTCATCGAGCACGACATAGGCGGGCAGATCCTGGCACTCGCTGCCGAGGCCGTAGGCAATCCAGGCGCCGAGGGAGGGATGCCCCATGAACAGGCGGCCGCTGTGAATCTTGTACAGGGCGTTGTCGTGGTTCGGATGATCCGTCCAAAGCGAATGCATGAAGCAGAGTTCATCGATCACCTTGGCCGTGTGCGGCAGGGCGTCCGACATCCACATCCCGGACTGGCCATGGCGGGCGAACTTGAAACGCCCCGGCATGATGGCGCCGACGTTGGCGGCACCGACATTGCCCAGCTCCTCGACCCGGCCCGGGAAGGACTTGCCGGCATACCGCTCGAGCGCGGGCTTGGGATCAAAGAGATCCATCTGGCTGGGCCCGCCATTCATGAACAAATGAATGACCGACTTCGCCCGAGCCGGCCGATGCGGCGATTTCGGACTGAGATCGTGGCGCCCGGGCGCCGCGGCCGCCAGCAGGCCATCACCGGCAAACAGGTGCGCCAGCGCGGCACCGCAGAGGCCGTCGGACATCCGATGGAAGAAGGAGCGGCGGGTCAGGCCGGGCATGGCGGGCTCAGTCGACATGGAGAAACTCGGCGGTGTTGAACAGGGTGTGACAGAGGCCGGCGAGGGCTTCGCGGTGCGCGCGCTCGGGCGACAGCCCCTCGTTTTGCCAGGATGTCTGCGACTGCGCCAGCACGGCCTGCGCCGCCGCGACTTCCTCGGCCGCGGGCGTGCGCTGCAGGGCGGTCTCGAAGGCCAGCTTCAGCCGATCCGTGTCGGGCGGCGCCGCCAGCAGGCGGTCGGCAAAGGCGCCTGCGAGTTCGCGCACACGCTGGTTGTTCATCAGCATGAGCGGCTGCAGCGACACCGTTGAGACGTTGCGCTGGATGCAGTTGGGCTGCATCTCCGGGTAGTCGAAGGTGGCCAGCAGCGAGGGCATCTCCGTGCGGCGCAGGCGCAGGTAGACGCTGCGGCGGTGACCGGTCGCAGCCGGGTCATCGACGATGAGGCCGTCGGCCCGCACGCTGACCGGCGCAGGCGGCCCAAACAGGCGGACATCCAGCCGGCCGGCCACCGCGTGCAAAGCATCGCGCAGGGCCTCGGCATCGAGCCGGCGCAACGGCATGCGGGCAAGCAGCAGGTTTTCCGGATCGGCCGCCTGCGCCGTCTCAGCCACCGAGCTCTGCCGGTAGGCGCGCGACAGCAGCAGGGTGCGATGCAGGTGTTTCAAACTCCAGCCGCTGTCGACAAAGTCGCGTGCCAGCCAGTCGAGCAGTTCCGGGTGCGTCGGTTTGGCGCCCTGGACGCCGAAGTTGTCGAGGGTGGCAACCAGACCACGGCCGAAGTACTTCGCCCAGACGCGGTTGACCAGCACGCGGGCGGTGAGCGGGTGGTCGGGCGCGGTCAGCCAGCGGGCGAAGGCCAGTCGGCGACCGGTCTTGTCCGCCCCCGGCCAGGGCGGCTCGGCGACAAACGGCGTGCGACCATCGGTCAGCACCGAAGGCACGCCCGGACCGACCAGCCGGGTCGCGCGATGAGCCTCGCCGCGTGCCAGCAGGTAGGTCGGCGAGGGCCGCCCGCGGTCCCAGAGCGCGCGCACGGCCAGCGGCGGCGGCAGGCGCTCGCGCAGGGCGGCGATGTCGGCGTCGACGGCGCGCAGTTGCACGCCGAGTTCGGGATGCCGTTCCACCAGCACGCCTTCCACCGGTTTCAGCTCGGTTTCGTAACGGCGCACCAGTTCCTCCTCGCGCCGGCTGCGACGACCGGTGGTGGCCTTGATGGCGGCAAGAATCGCCTCCTGTTCGGCCTTCGCCAGCTTGGGCCAGCGCTCCTGGTAATAGCGATCCTGGACCGACTTCAAGGTGGCGGCACGCCGGCCCGCGGCGGCTTTGATCTGCTTCTCCAGATCGGCAACCGTTTGCTTGTGGCGGGCAGCCACCTCTGGAGGCGCAGCCTCGAGGTTGCGGTTCTTCCAGGTCAGCCAGTCGTGCTCGTCGAGCGCGCCCTGAAAAACCGCCTTGAGCCGGTAATAATCGCGCTGCGGCAGGGCGTCGTACTTGTGGCTGTGGCAGCGCGCGCAGTCGATCGTCAGACCGAGAATGCCGGAACCCACCACCTGCAGGGCATCGGCAATGACGCCGAGGCGCTCAGGCACAAAATTCATCGTGCGCGACCCGGTCTGGTCCACGCCCATGCGCAGGAAGCCGGTGGCAATCAATGGCTCGACCACCGCGTCGGTCACCCGCGCCGGATCACTGTGTTCGGCGAGTTCATCGCCGGCGAGTTGCTCAAGCAGGAAGCGATCCCAAGGCTTGTCGGCATTGAGCGAACGGATGACGTAGTCGCGGTACTTCCAGGCGGTCTCACGCACCGGATCCTCGGACGTGCCGCCCTCGGAATCGGCGTACCCAGCGACGTCGAGCCAGAAGCGCCCCCAGCGCTCGCCGTAGTGCGGCGAGGCGAGCAGGTGATCGACCATCTCGGCATACCAGCCGTCGCTCGGATGCTCCAGCCAACGCGCCAGTTCCTCGACCGTGGGCGGCAGGCCGGTAAGATCAAAATAGACCCGCCGCACCAGCACCTGGCGCGGCGCCTCGGGGGCGAAGTCGAGGCCGCGCTCGCGCTGGCGCACGCGCAGGAAGGCATCGACCGGCCGCAGCGGCGTGGCCCCCTCCGCCGCCGGCACCGGCACGCGCGCCGGCAGTTTTTGAAAGGCCCAGTGCGCGCGGTCGGCCTCGGTGACCAGCGGGTCCGGCTCGCCATTGGCGGCATCAGGCGGCGTCTCGCGCATCGAGGCGCCGCTGGCAATCCACTCGCGCAGCTTGTCGATCTCCACCGACGAGGGCCGCTCGACGAAGTACTTGAGCAACTGATCCTTGGGCGGGCAGAGTTCCTGTTCGACACGCTGCAGGGCCAGGCTGGCGGCGGGATTGCCGGGCACAATGGCGGGGCCGGCCGCGCCGCCAGTGAGCAGGTTTTCGGGTTGCCGCAGGTCGAGTCCACCGCGCTGGAGTTCGGCACCATGGCAGGCGCTGCAGCGCAGCAGCAGCACGGGCAGCACGTCGTGCTTGTGCAGCCGAGCCTCGGCCACCGGCGCGTTGCGAAAGCGCGCCCCGCCGCGGATCCAGTCCTCGATCCAATGCATCTGCTCCGCCGTCAACTTGTCGCCCTTGCGCGGCATCTCGCCGGTGTGGACCATTTCATAGAGCGTGCTGTGCTGGGGATCGCCCGGCTTGACCACGGGCCCGGAGTCACTGCCGCGCAGCAGGGCTTCGGCGCTGCTCAGGTCGAGGTTGGCGCGGCGGGTCTGCGGATTGTGGCACTCCCGGCAGCGCTGCTCCAGCAACGGCGCAACCCGATCCTCGAAAAACACCTCCGCGGCGACGGCGGATGAAGCCGTCGCCACCAGCACGGCAAGCAGGCCGGACCAGCGACCGGCGGCATGGAGAAAAAGACGCACGCACCTGCCTGTACGACAGCGGCGGGGCAGCCTTTGCATTTTGCCGGCGACTCAGCGGTACCTGGACAGGCCGCCGAGGTAGTCGCGCGCCGCGTCGCAGGCCGGCTCACGGAAAAAATCCGCCGCCGGCCGGCTTTCCAGCACGCGACCTCCGGCCAGGAACACCACCCAGTCGGCGACGTGCCGGGCGAAGTGGATCTCATGGGTGGCGAGAACAATCTGCTGACCGCCCTCGGCAAGTTCACGGACGACATCGAGCACCTCGCCGGTCATCACCGGATCGAGCGCCGAGGTCGGTTCATCGAGCAGCAGCAGGCGCGGGCGCGAGGCCAGGGCACGGGCGATGGCACCGCGCTGCTGCTGACCGCCGGACAGTTCCGCCGGGCGCTTGTGACGATGCCCGGCTAGGCCGAGTCGCTCCAACAATTCCAGCGCCCGCGCCGCGGCGGCGGCGGCGCTCTGGCCGTGCACCTCGCGCAGGGGCAGCGTGATGTTTTCCTGCAGGCTCAGGTGGGGAAACAGGTTGTAGCCCTGGAAGACAAAGCCGTTGCGGCGCAGGACCGCCAGCGCCGGTGCCGGCTCATGGGGCAGCGCCTCGCCGTCGATGCGCACCTCGCCCGCCTCGGGCAGCAGCAGGCCGCCGAGCACGCGCAGCAGGGTGGACTTGCCGCCGCCGCTCGGCCCGAGCAGGGCCACCACTCGGGCATCGCCGCCGGTGGCGAAGCAGGCACCGGCCAGGGCCTGAAAATCGCCATAGCGCTTGGTCAGCTCAATCGCCTCAAGTTTCATAGGCGAACCTCCTTTCCAGGCGCCGGGCATACCAGGACAGCGGCAGGGTGACCGCCAGGTAGGCGACGGCGAGCGGCAGGTACCCTTCGAGCGAGGTGTAGCTGCCGGAGTTGAGGATGCGCACCTTCTGCACCAGCTCCTCGACGCCGATCACCGAGAGCAGCGACGAATCCTTGATGAGCGAAACGAGCTGACCGGTCGTGCCGGGCAGGGCGCGACGCAGGGCCTGCGGCAGGATGACAAACCGGTAGGTCTGCCAGCGATCAAAGCCGACCGCGCGCGCCGCCTCGCGCTGAGAGGCGCCGATGCTCTCCACCGCCCCGCGGAAGATCTCGGCGAGGTAGGCGCCCTCGAAGCAGGCCAGCACTAGGATGCCGACCAGCAGCGGTGAATCGAGCTGCACGGCGGTGGCCAGGATGTAGTAGCCGACCAGCAGTTGCACGAGCAGGGGCGAGCCGCGCAGCAGTTCAACGATGCCCGTGCAAAGCAGGCGCACCGGCTCGATGGGGGCGCGTCGACCGAGCAGCAGGGCGAGACCAACCGCAATGCTCAGTGTCATGGCGGCGAGCGACAGCCCCAGCGTCAGCAACCAGCCATACAGGAACTGCCCTCGGTATTCCCAGGCGCGCCGCCAGTTCCAGGCATAGCCCACCGAGGCGAAGACCGCATACAGGCCCGCCGACACCGCCGCCAGCAGCAGCACGATCCAGAGCAGTCGACGGAGGCTGAACGCAGGACCGGACTTGGTCGACGGCATG
>CAZSBO010000029.1:12691-31160 GCA_964605265.1 uncultured Prosthecobacter sp. | reverse complement strand
GGCCGACCGGGGTGACGCTGATCGATGAGCGCGCTGGCAACAGGCGGTTAAGCAAGCCGCGGAGTGATGACCCAGGCATTGATGGTCGAGTGAAACCAAGGTTGGGAATGGATTCCGGGGTTTTGGGTGAGTTATGCGGAATGATTCTTCAAATGGAATGGAAGAATCCAAACTTACTCCGGATTTGTGCGGATTGACTCGTTCTATTATTTCGAGTTCTAATAATACATGGGTTTGGTTTTCAGGTGGGGCGAGTTTGTTCAAGTTAGGAAACGGGATTTACAAGCCTAGCGGGTTTGCTTATTAGTGTCTGGAAATCCTGAAAATTGCGGTTATTCGGATTCTCTGGCCGCGGTTTGGGACTTGCTGAACCCCCTCCTGTCCCGTGAGCACCCTGCGCCAACCTGCCCTCGGTCCGATTGTCGGTCACACCACCCATCAGTCCTGCCGCCTCTGGATTGCCGCCGAGGTGGCGGCGCGGGAGGAGGGCGATCGCCGCAGCCTGGGTGTGCTGGGCGTGGTGGGTCCGGGCGGCAAGGTCCGTCAGGCGGACATCTTTTATTTTCGCCTGCGCCGTGAGTACGATCGCACGGGCACCTTCAATCTCGGTGTCGACGTCTCGCTTTGGCAGGACGAGGCGATGCGCGAAAAGTTGAATCCCTTTGAGCTGGAGCCGGCGACTTCTTATCGTGTGCGTCTGGCGGTGCTGCACCTGGATGACGCCTATCCGGACGACAGCAATGTCAGCAGTGAGCAAATCGCCTCGAAGCTGCCGCCACCGAAGGTGTGGGCCGACAAGTTGAACCGCGAGCCCTTGGAGGGCATCTATGCCGAGGCGGAATTCACGACCCTGCCGGCGCCGCCGGCCCTGGGCTCGCCTGCGTCGTCACCCCTGGCTTTTTTGTTTGGTTCCTGTCGCTACCCGGGCCTGCTCTGGAAGCGCAAGGAGGCCGACCGCATTTTTGGGCCGATGCGCAAGGAGGCCTGCGCCGAGGGCACGGGTCGGCCGCCGGCCCAGTTCACCCTCATGGTGGGCGATCAGATTTACGCGGACATGTTCAACCGCCACGTGCCGATCGGTCTGGCCGACACGTACGAGGAGTTCCAGGAGCGTTATCACACCGCCTTCGGCTCGCGCAACATGCGCGAGTTTTTGCGGCGGGTGCCGACCTACATGATCCTCGACGACCACGAGATCGAGGACAACTGGACGCAGGATCGTCTGCACCACTCGCACAAGAGTCGCCAGCTCTTCAATCTCGCCATCGGCGCCTACATGAGCTACCAGTGGAGCCACGGGCCGCGCTTTGCCGACAGCTACGTGCATGGCCTGCCCGCCGGCGAGTCGCCGCAACTGCGGCGCATGGAGGCGATCCAGCTCCACTACGACTTCGCCGCCGCCGGTTATCCGTTTTACGTTCTCGACACACGCACGCAGCGCTACACGCAGGAGCGTGGGTTGGAGGACAACCATCTGCTCGGCAAACCCGCGCTGCACCCCTCCGAGCCCAATCAACTTGATCGCCTTTGCGAATGGTTGCAGCACATGCAGCAGCAGCGCGGCAACACGCCGAAGTTCATTGTTTCGTCGAGTGTCTTTCTGCCCAACGGCGTCGACGAGCGCGAAGGCCGCGGGCGCGAGGCCAGCGACACCTGGCCGGCCTTCCCACACACGCGCCGCGCCCTGCTCGACACCATCGTTGAAAACCGGGTGCAGAACGTGGTCTTCCTCTCCGGCGACATCCATTGTTCCTGTGTCGCCAAGCTGGAGTTTGAAGGTCCGGGGCAGGGGCTGACGGCCTACTCCATTGTCTCCTCAGCTTTTTACTGGCCCTTCGCCTTCGCCGACGGCGATCCCGCGGGCTACGTGCACGACTCGCGCGATGAACGCACGCCCGACCCTTTCCCGCTCGGCAAGAACCTCGGTGTGCTGCACTACCGCGCCTGGGGTTTCACCCAGGACGACAACTTCACCCGTCTCGATCTCGATCCGGCTACCGCGGAACTGCGTGTGCAGATGTTCGACTGGGATGGTGCGCCGATCGAGACCCGCAAGCAGGACGGCCGCTTCAGCAGCGCTGCCGAGCGCCTGGCACTGTCCACCTGGTGAAACCTGGATCTGTCATGGTGACCCCGAATCCCCTCCAGCCGCCGCTGCGTGCCGATCGCAGCGAGCGCATCGTGCCCTTCCGCGCCGGCGACGGCTTGGACTGCCACCTCATCCACGTCCGCGGCCCGCGGCCGCCGACGCGTGGCCCGGTCCTGCTCGTGCATGGCGCTGGCGTGCGTGCCAACATCTTCCGTGCGCCGGTTGAAACCAACGTGGTCGACGACCTGATCGACCACGGCTACGATGTCTGGCTGGAGAACTGGCGGGCGAGCATCGATCTGCCGCCGAACGATTGGACGCTCGATCAGGCCGCGATTTTCGATCATCCGCAGGCGGTGAAAACCGTGGTTCGCGAGACCGGTTGCGCCGAGATCCAGGCGATCATTCACTGCCAGGGCTCGACCAGCTTTACCATGTCGGCGTTGGCCGGTTTGGTGCCGGAAGTGCGGACGATCATCAGCAGCGCGGTGTCGCTGCACACCGTCGTTCCCCTCTTCTCGCGCTTCAAGCTGAACGCCGCGGTGCCCCTGCTCGGTCTGGTGACGTCGCATCTCAATCCGCGCTGGGGCCTGCATGCGCCGACCCTGGCGGCCAAGGCAATCTCGCTCATGGTGGAGCTCACCCATCACGAGTGCGACAACGCGGTCTGCAAGCAGGTCAGCTTCACCTTCGGCAGCGGTTTCCCGGCACTGTGGAATCATGCCAACCTGAACGAGGCCACCCATGAGTGGCTCAAGCACGAATTTGCCGAGGTGCCGCTGCGCTTCTTCCGCCAGATGGCCCGCTGCTCGCGCCGCGGGCATCTCGTCGCGGTCGACGGCCGGCCGGAGTTGCCCGCCGACTTCGCCGCGCAGCCGCCGCAGACGGACGCGCGCTTCGCCCTCTTCACCGGCGAGGACAACCGCTGTTATTTGCCGGAGAGTCAGCGCCGCACGCATGCCTGGCTCGACCGCCACCGGCCGGGTTACGACAGCCTGACCGTGCTGCGCGACTACAGCCATCTCGATCTCTTCATGGGCCGCCACGCGGCGCGGGATGTGTTTCCGCGGATCCGCGCCGAACTCGAACGGGCGGCCTGATTTCAACCCATCCAGACCATGAGCGACACCCCAACAGGCATCACCTTCCGCGAAACCATGGCCGGCGGCTTCAGCCTCGGCGAGACCGACCCGGCGGTCGGCGACAAGCAGGGCAAGGCGGCCGGCCACATCCTGGCCATGCACGCGGTCATCACCATCCCCGACATGGAGCGCTTCATCGCCGATCCGGCACACGCCGGGCAGATCGGCGGCAGCCTTGACTATCCGCCCTTCGGCACGGGCCTGCCGGCCAAGGGCGGCGTCTTCAACCTGTTTTCGCCCACCGGTCAGCCCAAGCTCAAGCACATGGTCTACGAGATGGCCTTTGAGCACGGCGGTCAGGACTACTACCTGGCCGGCTGGAAGGAGGTGCGCGACGAGGCGGGGCTCGACCTGTGGCGCGACACCACGACCCTGCACACCCTGCTGCACCGGGGCACCGACAAAAGCGCGCCGGTGGTGGGTGCCGGCCTGCTGACGCTCGGCCCGCTGGAGCTGATGAAGCTGGTTTCAACCCTGCGCGCGGTCAACGCGCCGAGTGCCACCGAGGGCGGTCGCGCGATCGCCGCCTTCGGCCGGTTTTTCCTCGGCGAACTCTGGAACTCCTACCTGCGGCCATGAAGTACGACGTCATTGTCATTGGCAGCGGTTTCGGTGGTGCCATCACCGCCTGCCGCCTTGCCGAGGCGGGTTACAAGGTGCTCATCCTTGAGCGCGGCCGGCGCTGGGATCGCACGACCTATCCGCGCAAGCCGGAGGACGCCTGGCTGTGGAACCAGGAGCGGCCTGAAAAGGAAAACGGCTGGATCGACCTGCGCCAGTTCCCGCACATGGCGGTGGCCCAGGGCGCGGCGGTCGGCGGTGGCTCGCTCATCTACGCCAACATCTCCTGTGAGGCGCCGGCGCACGTGTTTGAGAAGGGCTGGCCGGCGGAGATCACCTACACCGAGTTGAAGCCGTATTATGACGCGGTCGCGCGCTTCATGAACGTGCAGCGCATTCCCGACAACCAGTGGACCGAGCGCATGAAGCTGATGCGCGAGGCGGCGGCGAAGATCGGCCAGCCCGACCGCTTTCAGCCGCTGGAGCTGGCGGTCTCCTTCGATCCGGCCTGGACCTACGGCCAAGCCGACCCCTTCAACCCCGCGAAGTCGCGCCGCTTCACCAATGCCCAAGGCGTCGAGCAGGGGACCTGTGTCCACCTCGGCAACTGCGACATTGGCTGCGACGTCGACGCCAAGAACACGCTCGACCGCAACTACATCGCCTGGGCCGAAAAGCATCACGCCGAGGTGCGGCCACTGCACCTGGTCAGCCGGATCGTGCCGGTCGACGGCGGTTACCGGGTCGAGTACGATGAACTGCGCGACGGCCGTCGCCTGCCCGGTCATGAAAGCGCCCGACTGATCATCGTCGCCGCCGGTTCGCTGGGTTCGACCGAGCTGCTGCTGCGCTGCCGCGACGAGTGGCGCAGCCTGCCGGCGGTCAGCCAACGCCTGGGCTTGGGCTGGAGCAGCAATGGCGATTTCCTGACGCCGGCCCTGCACCCGGGGCGGACGATCTCGCCGACGCGCGGACCGACCATTTCCAGCGCCATTGATTTTCTCGACGGCAGTGCCGACGGACAGGTGTTCTGGATCGAGGACGGCGGGGCACCCGACCTGCTTGGCAACTACCTGCGCGAGAAGGCTGAGCGACCGCCGCGCAACCCGCGCGCGCGGATCCTGGTCGAGGCGATGCGCCACTTGCTGCGCGAGCGCGATCCCTTCCAGAATGTCATGCCCTGGTTTGCCCAGGCGGTGGATGCCGCCAACGGCGAGTTCAGCCTGAAGCGGCGCTGGGGTCTTTTTGGACCGCGCCGTTTGCATCTGCGCTGGGACATCGACAAGTCCGAGGCGGCGATCAACGCCGTCGTGCGCATGCATGAAAAACTCGCACGGGCCACCGGCGGCACCCCGATGGTGCCGCCCACTTGGACCCTGGCCCGGGACCTGGTCACGCCGCATCCGCTCGGCGGCTGCGGCATGGGTGAGGATGCCGCCGCCGGTGTCGTCAACCCGCGCGGGGAGGTCTTCGGTCACCGCAATCTTTTCGTCGCCGATGCGGCCATCTTCCCGCGCGCCATCGGCGTCAATCCGTCGCGCACGATCGGCGCCCTCGCCGAGCGCATCGCCGCCGGCATCATCGCCGAGGGACGCTGAGGCTTTGGTGCTGCCCTGCAGGCGTCGCCGGTTTCCCCCCAGCCCCGCAACGACGCCAGGGCAAAGTCGGCATTGCCCGCTGCGCCGCGTCTGTGGCATGATTCTCCCGCTCCCGCCATGATCCAATCCACCCACTCCCCTGCCAGGGCGACCTTCCTCGGACGCCACTTCTACCTGCTCGCCTCACTCGGACTGCTTCTGCTGACTGCGATCGGATTTCGTTTCTTCTACCTGGAGGGCAAGGCCTACCCGGGGCGTGAATTGGCGCCACCGATCCGCAGTCTGCTCATCGGCCACGGCGTGTTGATGACCGTCTGGATGCTGTTTGCCGTGGTTCAGCCACTGCTGGTCAGCCTGCAGCGCAAACGTCTGCACCTTGCGCTCGGTCGCTTGGGCGCCCTGATCGCGCTCGGCGTTTTCCTCACCGGCCTGCGCACCGGCATTGAAGCGGCCCGGGTGGCACCGCCCGACCTGCGGATCTTCGGCCTGCTGCCGAAGGAGTTTCTCACCGTGCCGGTGGGCAGCATCCTGCTCTTCGGCGGCTTTGTCGGTGCCGGGGTGCTCTGGCGCCGTCAACCGGCCTGGCACCGGCCGCTGATGTTGCTGGCCTCGCTGACGGCGGTCTCGGCCGCGCTCGGCCGCATCGAGTCGGTCAACGCCTGGTATGCCGGCACCTGGCTGGAACAAACCTTCAGCGCCTTCCTGACCATGAACCTGCTGGGACTGCTCCTGCTCGGCCTGCGCAGTCTGTCGCTGCGCCGCCTCGACAAGCCGTTTGCCGTGGCCTGGCTGGTCATGCTGCTCGGCAGCCTGGTGTTTTCGCTGAGCGCCCGCACCGCCGCCTGGCAGGGCGTGGCCGACTGGCTGCTCGGCTGAGGCTTGGCCACGCGTGGCGCGCGGCTGAGGCGCAGCGCTCAGTCCTTGAGGCCGAGGCCCGCGCGCAGGCCCTGCAGGGCGGGCGTGCGCACGGCTTCGTCATGGCCCGCGGCCTGCAGTCGCCCGCGGGCGGCTTGCACGATCGCCTGCGGATCCTGCTGGCCGCGCGCCTCGGCCAGCGCCGCGATCAGGCGACGGCCGAGCGCGTCGAGCGCGGGGCGAACCTCACCGGCGAGATCGGGCAGGGGGGCGTCCCGGGTTGGGCGACGCGCCTGTGCCCGCAGCCAGGCGTGCTGGGCCTGCTTGGCGGCCTCGATTTGGCCGGCGAAAAAGGCGCGCACCTCGGCGGGGCGCAGGCCCGCAACCTCGGCCTCGCGCGCCATGGCGTCGAGCAGGGCGGCTTCGCGTGGGGCGTCCTCGAAGGGCAAACCGCGCGCCTGCTTGTAGCGCGCCACCTCGTCCATCCAGGCCAGGCGTTCGACCAGCAGCGACGGCAGGTCGTCGCGCGGCGCGGTGGCGCAGGCGACCAGAAAAAGCGCGGCGAGCAGTCGCAGGGCGTTCATCAGCGGCTTCAGGCGTCGTTCTGCGCCGGCGGTTCGGCGACCGGAGGCGGCGGTGTCGGGCGAGGTTTCGCGGCGGCCGGTTTGGCTCCGGGAATGAAACCGCGGTCGGCACGATTGCCGGACCACACGTTGTCCGGCTGCTTGAAGGGGCGGGGTGAGCGATTGTTCTTTTTCTGACTGCGCATGGCGGGCACGCCCATCATGCGCGTGCCGTTGCGCCGGCCAAGCGAAATTCTTCAGCGGGCCAGATCGACAAACACCAGGTGCGAGGGATTGCCGACCGGCACGAACTGGCCGGTGAACTCCAGTTTGCCACTGGCCTTGTCGACGCGGAAGACCGTGACGTGATCGGCGCGCTGGTTGCACACATAGAGAAAGCCGCCACCGGGCGCGAAGCTGAAGCTGCGCGGGTAGTTGCCGCGCGTCCACTCATCGGCGACGTGGCGCAGCGTGCCGTCGTCGCCAATCGCAAAGATGCCGATGCTGTCATGCAGGCGGTTGCCGGCGTAGACGAAGCGGCCGTCGGGCGAGACGAGGATTTCCGAGCAGAAATTGCTGCCGGCGTAGCCGGGCGGCAGGCTGGAGAGCGTCTGGCGGGCGGTCAGCTTGCCGGCGGCGTAATCGAAGAGCACGACCGTTGAGCCCTCCTCCTGAATTGAGTAGAACCAGCGACCGTTCGGATGGAAGGCAAAGTGGCGCGGGCCATCGCCGGGCGGCAGGCTCACCCAGGCGGGCTCGTGCGGAGTGAGGCGACCTTTTTCGCTGTCGAAGCGCCACACGTAAATGCGGTCGAGGCCGAGATCGACATGCAGGACGAAGTCGCCGCTGGGATCGGCTCCGATCATGTGGGCGTGGGTGCGGTCGTGGCCGCTGAAGGCGAAGCTGCCGGGCGGAGCGTGTTTGGCGCGGGTCGGCCCGATCTCACCGGCGTCGACCTTCACATCGCTGGCCTCGCCGAGCTGGCCATCGGCCAGCACCGGCAGCACGGCGACCGAGCCGCCGAAGTAGTTCGCCACCAGCAGGAAACGGCCCGAGGGATGCAGGCTGACGTAGGTGGGCCCGGCACCGCCGGAGCGGACCGTGTTGAGCAGGGTCAGGGCGCCGCTGGCGCGGTCGATGGCAAAGGCGCTGACGGTGCCCTCCCCGGCGGCGTTGGCGCGGTCGGTCTCGTTGGCGGCGTAGAGGCGGCTGCCGTCGAAGTTGACCGCGAGGCAGCTCGGACTGGTGCCCGATTCGACCACGCCCGCCGGCGTCAGGGCGCCGCTGCGGCGGTCGACCCGGAACAGGTGGATGCCGCGGCCGTTGCCGGGCGGCAGGTCGACCTGGGTGGGCAGCACATCCTGAAGCGGCGAGGAGAAGGTGCCGACGTAGGCCAGCAGGGGCGCCTCCGCGGCGCGTGCATTGGGCAGCAGGGCCGCGCCGGCGAGCAGGGTGGTGGAGAGGAGCAGGGAACGGCGCGAGACGGAAGTGGGCATGGGCAGCAGGCTACGCGACCGGTGGCGGGCTTGTTGCAGGGGGCTTCAGGCTGAAGGCCGTGCGGCTTGGGACGATTTGGCCGATCCCCGTTCGGAAAGCGCTGGTCAAGGGACTCGGCCGGGGTTAGGCAGCAAGATGAAACTCGAACAGGGACAAATCTGGCGCAACGGCGACGACCATTACCGCATCGTCACCTGGGCGCGGATGACCATCGAGTACAAGCACCTCAAGGATCCGGCGAGTCGCGAGGGCACGCTGCACACGGTGAGCAAAAAAGAATTCTGCCGCCTGCTCAAGGGCGCCGAATTGGTGCAGCCGGAGACGGAGTGAGCTTCAGCGCTGGATGGCTGCGGTGCGGTTCATGAAGCTGCACCCGTGGAAAATGTCAGGCATTTTTGCTGGGTAGGGCGCCGCTGCGACGGCGCCGAAGAATCTGTCTTGGGGTGGGACTTGCTTTCCCGGTCAGCCGCGGATGTTGGGCAATGACTCCTTTTGACTTCGTTTTGTGGGGCTACGTCGTTCTGCTGCTGGCGGGTGGCCTCGTCGGCTTCCTGAAAGCCGGCAGCCGGTCCTCGCTGATCGCCAGCAGTGTGCTGGCGCTGCCTTTGGCGGTGGCGGCGCTCGACGGCTTCGGCGCGTCGGCCTCGACTCAGGTGGCGCGGCTGTGGATGCAGGTTTTGTTGGTGCTTTTTACCTTGCGCTGGTGGAAGAAACGTCGGTTCATGCCGTGGGGCCTTTTGGCCTTGGCTTCGCTCATCGCCAGCGGCCTGCTGGCGGGCTGGGCCAAGCATTGACGGGCCGCGTTGAGGGAGAAAGTCGGACGCGCATCGGTAGGGCGCCGCTGTGCCGGCGCCGAAGCTTGGGTTGGGATGGTTTGCGTCGTGGGCGGTGCGGCATTCAGGCCGGACAAGTCGGACGCGGCGCAGCGCTACCGGCTTTGGATCTCGCGCAGGGCCCACTGGGCGTGTTCGGCGATGAGGGGGTGCTCGTCGCGGGCGGCGATTTCGAGGGCGGGCAGGTCGTCGGCGGTGCCGGTGTTGCCGAGCACGACACAGACGTTGCGCAGGAAGGCGGGGCGCTTGATGCGCTTGATCGGCGACTTGGCAAAGAGGGCGCGGAAGGTCTCGTCGGTCAGGCTGAGAAAGTCGCGCAGCGGCCGCTGGAACACCGCCTCGCGGGCCTGGAAGGTCGCCTCGTGCGAGACCTGGGCGAAGCGGTTCCACGGGCAGGCGGCGAGGCAGTCGTCGCAGCCGTAGAGACGGTTGCCGAGCGCCCGGCGAAATGCCTCGGGAATCGGGCCCTTGTTCTCGATGGTCAGGTACGACAGGCAGCGGCGCGCGTCGAGCCGGTGCGGGGCGGTGATGGCGGCGGTCGGACAGGCATCGAGGCAGCGGGTGCAGCGGCCGCAGAGATCACGCGCCGGTGCATCGGCGGGCAGGTCGAGGGTGGTGATCAACTCGGCGAGGAAGAACCAGGCGCCGAGCCGGCGATGGATCTGCATCGTGCTTTTGCCGTTCCAGCCGAGGCCGGCCGAGGAGGCAAAGTCGCGCTCAAGCACGGGGCCGGTGTCGACGTAGCGACGCTGGACGCCGCCGTGGCCGAGGAGGTAGTCATCGAGGGCGCGCAGCTTTTTCTCGATGAGGTCGTGGTAGTCGTCGTTCCAGGCGTAGCGGGCGATGCGGAAGCCGGCGGCGTTGGCGACGGCGGATTCACCCTGGTGGTAGTTCATCGCCAGCACGATGACGCTGCGCGCGCCGGCCTGGACGAGGCGCGGGTCGGAGCGCCGGGCGGGATCGCGCGCCAGCCAGGCCATGTCGCCATGGCAGCCGTCGGCCAGCCACTTTTCGTAGAGGTCGCGGTGCTCCGCCGGCAGGGCGGGGGCGACCCGGCATTCGGCAAAGCCGAGCTCGCTGGCAAGACGGATCAAGCCGGCCTTGACCGCCGTTGCGGCCTCGGGCGGGGCGGAACCGGTCGGCGGCATGGCGGGCACGGCGTGTCGCCGGGTCAGAGGATGTTGCCGGGCTGGTAGGCGGCGGCGTCCGGGTGGGCGGCGAGCAGGGCATCGACCCGGGCGCAGAAGTGGTCGACCTGGGCGGGGCCGTCGCCGGCGTTGGCGCGGCCCTGGGCGAGCAGGTCGGCGAGCGCGGCGGCATCGAGGCCGAGGCGGGGGTCGGCGGCGAGACGGTCGAGCAGGTCGTTGCGGGCGGTGCGTCCCGTGCGCAGGTCCTTGGCGACGGCGACCGCGTGTTCCTTGATCGCCTCGTGGGCGGCCTCGCGGCCGGCACCGGCCTTGACGGCCTGCATGAGCACGGTGGTGGTGAGCAGGAAGGGCAGGTAGCGGAGCAGCTCGCTTTCGACGACCGACTCAAAGATTTCCATTTGGTTGAGCACGGTGAGCAGGGTTTCGAGCAGGCCGTCCATGGCCAGGAAGGCATCGGGCAGCATGACGCGGCGGACGACCGAGCAGGAGACATCGCCCTCGTTCCACTGGTCGCCGGCGAGACCGGCGGCCATGGCGAGGTGGCCCTTGAGGATGACGTGCAGGCCGTTGATGCGCTCGCAGGAGCGGCTGTTCATCTTGTGGGGCATGGCCGAGCTGCCGACCTGGCCCTTGGCAAAACCCTCGCCGGCGAGCTCGTGGCCGGCCATGAGGCGGAGGGTGCGGGCGAAGCTGGAGGCGCCGGAGGCGAGCTGGCAGAGCGTGCCGACGACCTGCAGGTCGAGGCTGCGCGGGTACACCTGGCCGGGGGCATCGAGGGCGGCGCCGATGCCGAGATGGCGGAGGATGCGGGTTTCCAGCTCGCGCGCCTTGGCGGCGTCGCCATTGAACAGGGTGATCTGGTCGAGGCGGGTGCCGACGGCGCCCTTGAGGCCGCGCGCCGGGTAGGTGCGGATGAGGTCGTCGAGGGCCTGGACGCCGAGCAGCAGCTCCTCGCCAAACATCGCCCAGCGGCGGCCGAGCGTGGTGACCTGGGCGGCGACGTTGTGGGTGCGGGCGGCGAGCGGCAGGTCGCGGGTTTCGGCGGCGCGGCGGGCGAAGCCGGCGAGGGCGGCCACGCTCTTCTTGCGGACCTCCAGCAGGGCGCGGAAGACCTGCAGCTGCTCGACGTTTTCCGTCAGGTCGCGGCTGGTCATGCCCTTGTGGATGTGCTCGTGGCCGGCCAACTCGCAGAATTCCTCGATGCGGGCCTTGACGTCGTGACGGGTGACGCGCTCGCGCTGCATGATCGAGCTGAGGAAGACCTTGTCCTTGACCGCCTCGTAGGCCTCGATGACGCCGTCCGGCACCGGAATGCCAAGTTCGCGCTGGCCTTTCAGCACGGCAATCCAGTAGTCGCGCTCCAGCCGGACCTTGCCTTCGGCGGACCAGAGGGCGCGCATGGCGGGGGTGGCGTAGCGTTCGGCGAGGACATTGGCGATGGCGTCGGTCATGGGATGAACACGGTGCCGCGGCCGGGCGGCGAGTCAAGGCGGGGCGGTTTCTGGGCTTGATTTGCCAAATTCCCCGCCAAACTTCTTGCCACCCGTCCCGGCTCAGTTAAAAAGGCTGCTCATTCACTCGTCGGCACGCCCTCCTCTATGAAGTTCACGATCAGCAAGGATTCCTTCCAGCAGGCCATTCAGCAGGTGCAGCACGTTGTCAGTGCGCGCACCACCCTGGCCATTCTCTCCAACGTCCTGCTGCGGGCCCGCGATGGCGTCCTGGAGCTGACGACCACCGACCTCGACGTCGGGGTGACCTGCAGCGTTCCCGCCGAAGTCGAGGAGGAGGGTGCCACCACCCTGCCCGCGCGCAAGCTGGCGACCATCGTCCGCGAGCTGCCGACCGAGGACATCGAGATCAGCGTCGATGAAAAGAACGTCGCCTCGATCCGCAGCGGCCCGTCCTTCTTCAAGGTGCTCGGCCTGAGCAGCGAGGAATTCCCGTCGCTGCCGCGCTTCGAGGACGCCCGCGAGTTCCGGGTCGACCAGCAGGTGCTGCGCGACTGCCTGCGCAAGACCTCCTACGCGATCTCGACCGACGAGACCCGCTACGTGCTCAACGGCATCCTGTTCTCCTTCAAGGGCAACGCCCTCACGCTCGTCGCCACCGACGGCCGCCGCTTGGCGATGGTCGAGCAGGAGGTTGAATTCCCCGAGAGCCAGGAGGTCGACATCATCGTGCCGACCAAGGCGGTCAACGAGCTGTCGCGCCTGCTCGGCGACACGGGCGACGTGCTCATCCGCATCACCGGCAGCCAGGTCGGCTTCGACCTGGGGGAGAGCCTGCTCATCAGCAAGCTGATCGACGGCAACTACCCGAACTACCGCCAGGTCATCCCCGGCGAGGCCAAGGAGCGCATCGTGCTCGAGCGCGAGACCTTCCTGCGCGCCATCTCGCGCGTGTCGCTGCTCGCCAGCGACAAGTCGAACTCGGTGAAGTTCATCTTCACGCCCGGCCAGGTCGAAATCGTCGCCTCTTCGCCGGACGTCGGTGAAGCGCGCGAAACCCTGGCGATCAACTACAAGGGCGCCGACATCACCATCGCCTTCAATCCGGAGTTCACCATGGCGCCGCTGCGCAACCTGACCTCCGATGAGGTGACCCTGCATCTGATCGATGAAATCAGCCCCGGCGTGCTGCGCACGGGCGTCAATTTCCTCTACGTGCTCATGCCGATGCGCGTGAACAACTAACCTGCCACGCCCATGCTCCGTCCCCGGCCCCTCCACGTCCTTGCCGCCCTGATCGCGGTGCTTGCCAGCTGCCAAGGCCCCGAGCCGCGGCCCTTCGCCGGACGCGGTGGCCGCCCGCTCGACTACCCGCCGCGCTACGGCGAGCAGCCGACCCAGTACGTCGATCCGAACGCCCCGGTGCCGATCGATCCGAACGCCGCCCCCGTGCCGGCGCCGAATCTCGATCCCGGCGCCGCCGGCGTCGACCCCGGCATGGTCGTGGCACCTCCCGGCACCACGCCCGCCGGTGCGCCGATGGTTCCCGGGGGTGTGCCCACCCCGCCGCCGGCACCGGAACAACCCGTGGCTCCGGCTCCGGTTCCGACCGATGTGCCGTTTGCCCGCAAGGTGCCCGGTCAGCCGAGCCAGGTGTACAGCCTGAAGGATCCCAAGCGCATCATCAGCGTCGAGGGCCTGCGCCCCGGTCAGAAAGCCCGTGACCCGGTCACCGGCGAAATCTTCCGCGTGCCGTATTGAGCCTCGGCGGGGCGCTGCTGCGGCGTCGTGAGGCGGAATCTCCGTCTGACCAGCTTGACCAGCTTGACCAGCTTGACCTGTCGGACGCAAGGCCTCACCCACCTCACACCATCGGCCAGAGCCAGGCGCCGATCATGACGACCGGCAGGCCGACCAGGCCCATAAGCGACATCATCGGGGTGACCATTTTTAGGGTTTGCGCTTCCTGCAGGCCGGCCATGCGGGTGATGATCCAGAAACCGCTGTCGTTGAACCACGGGATGGGTTTGGAACCGCAGCCGACGGCGAGCGCCAGGTAGACCGGGTGGTAGCCGAGCGCGCCGGTTTCCAGGAAGGCCTTGGCGATGGGGGCGGCGGTGATCATGGCGACGGTGGCCGAGCCCTGGGCGGTGCGCACGAGGGCGGTGACCAGGAAGCAGATCGGCAAAGCCCAGTGACGGGCCGAGGTGGCACCCATTTGCTGGATGAGCTCGGCGACGCCGGTCTGGCGCAGGGTGCTGCCAAAGGCGCCGCCGGCGGCGGTGATGAGCAGGATGCCGGCACCGGAGAGGATGGCCTGCTGGACGGCATCATTGACCGAGGGTGCGCCGGTGGGCCGATGGCGGTGCAGCAGGAACAGCCCCAGCACGGCGCCGATCGAAAGGGCGACGTTGCTGTCGCTGAACCAGGGCGGGTTTTCGCTGAATGTGCCCCAGCTGATGAGGACGACCGGCAGGACGATGGGCAGCAGGGACAGGCCGAGCGGAGGCAGCGGGTGGTCGGCGGCGAGGGCTTCGCCGGGCAGGTCCTCGGGTAGGGCGATCTGCCAGCGGCGGTTGGCCCAGACGGCCCAGAGCAGGCCGGTCGAGGCGGTGAACAGGCCGACGATGCCGCCGGCGATCATCATGGTGGACAGTTCGACGCCGAGTTCCTTGGCGGCAAAGAGCGGCCCCGGGGTTGGCGGCACCAGCGAGTGGGCCATGGTGGCGCCGGCGACGATGGTGAGGATGTACAGCAGGTAGTTCTTGCCGGTGACACGTGCCATGGCCTTGCCGATGGGCATGAGCAGATAGAAAACCGCGTCGAAATAGACCGGGATGGCGAGGCCGAAACCGGCAAACACAAAACCGAAGTGCACGCGCGCCTGGCCGAAGAGGTCGAGCACCGACTTCACGATGCGCATGGCTGCGCCGGAATCGAGCAGGCACTTGCCGAGGATCGAGGCCATGGCGATGAGCAGGCCGATGCTGCCGCAGGTGTTGCCAAAGGCCTCGAGCACGCGGTCGATGGGGGTCGAATTGCCGAAGGCGGTTGCTTCCGCGGCGCTGATCTTGCCGGCGGCAGCCTGGGCCTGCCCGTGGGCCAGCAGCATCGCCTCGGGTGTGGCGAGGGCGACCACGAAGGCCGCGAGGATCATGGCCAGGAAGGCGTGCAGGCGGAAGATCGTCAGGGTCACCAGGACGACGACCAGGCCGAGGGCCACGAGCAGGAGCGGGGTCACGAGGAGATCAGCGCGGGATTTTCAGGGTTTTGCCCGCGCGAATGAGGTCGGACTTCAGGCCGTTCGCCGCCTTCAGCTTGGCCACCGTGGTGCCGTACTTGCGGGCGATGCCGCCAAGGGTGTCGCCAGGGCGGATCGTGTGGGTGCCGCGGCTGCCGGAGACCTTGCGCACGGGCGAGGGTTGGCGGCGCGAGACCGTGCCGCCGTGCGAGGTGCGCCAGCGTTCGATGTCGGCGGCGGTGGCGGCGGGTTCGCCCTCGGCGGCCCAGGCGGTCATGTAGTTGCCGTTGGCGTCGAAGGGGTAGTCGCGACGGGCCATGGCGTGGGCCGGCGTTTGCGGCGAGTCCTTCAGCTTGATGGTCGGCAGGTTCTTGGGCAGGCCGCGCGGCCGGCTCGAGCAGGCGACGGGCAGGCAGGCGAGCGCGGCCAGGCCGAGCAGAAGGAGGGGACGGGAAGGGAGCATGACGGCGGGGCGGCCTTTACTGGACCGGGTCGGGAACTTTGAAACCGCGCACGAGGGACTTCACACGCGGCACGTTGTCCTTGTCGCGCTCCAGCAGCACCACGCGCTCGTGGTAGGCGCTTGAACCGGGTTTGGCGAGCGAGTAGATCCAGCGGCTGTCGCTGTCGTGGCGTTCGAAGGGCTGCATGCGCATCACCTCGTAGACGGTGCGACCGTCCATGCCGGGGCGCAGGCGGGCAAAGTTCGTCTCGCTGTAATTCTGGGTGTAGCGGGTGCCGGACTGCAGGAAGTAGCGGGTGGCGTTCCAGGCATCGGCGGGCTTGTAGCCATGGCTGAGCGAGTAGTAGCCGAACAGCAGGCCCGGCACGGCGATCAGCAGAAGGGGGAGCAGCAGGTACCAGTTCTTTTTCAGCATGGCGGGGTGAGTGAAGCCGATGCTGCGCCACGGCGCCGAAACTGGCAAGGCGAAAAAGCCGTCGCCCTCAGGCGGCGTCGGGCACGACCTCGATGAGTACCGGGCCGTCCGGCAGGCGGTCGAGCTGTTCGGGCCGGGTGACGCGCACATGGGCCATGCCCCAGAGTTCCGCCCAGGGGCCAAAGCGGACGCTGTGGCGGTTTTCGATGATGTGGCGGGCCTCGCGCGACAGCGAGCGCAGCGAGGCGACCTGGGCGAAGATCTTGCCGCCGCCGTTGTTGATGACGACGAGGCGGCGGTTGCCCTTGGGCAGTTGCGGCAGGACCCAGGGCGCGGCGAGGTCGTACAACGCCGACAGGTCGCCGACGATGAGCCAGGACTCGCGCTCAATGGCACTGGCACCGAGCCAGGTCGAGACGAGGCCGTCGATGCCGTTGGCGCCGCGGTTGGCGAGGAAGTGCAGGCCGCCGGCGACGGCCGGTACCACGCGGTTGAATTCGCGGATTGGCAGACTGTTGCCGAGGAAGACCTGGGCGTTGGCCGGCAGGCGCTCGGCGAGCGACAGCATCCAGGCCGGCTCGGAATGCGGGGGCGGGGGTGTCGTGGCCGGCGGACGACCGACACGGGCGGCCGGCATTTTCTGCTCGCTCAGGGCGTCGAGGGCGGTCCAAGGCAGTTGGACGACGTTTTGCGGGCGCGCCAGGCCGGGGAAGGGCAGGCGCGAGACATTGCTGACGTGGATCTCGGGTCGGTCCTCGAGGTCGCGCCACCAGCGGCTGGCCGGCACGCCGCCGAGGCGCAGCACGTGCCCGGCGTCGAGGCCGGAGAGGGCGGCGTCATCGGCCGGGTGCAGCAGCGGCGACAGGTTGGCGCGGCCTGGCCAGGCTCCCCAGAGGTTGGCGGTGGCTTCGGCAAACACCGGCAGTTGCAGCGCAGACAGCACCGGCGCGGCGGCTTCGGCCTCCTGCAGGCTGAGGCCGGCGGCGAGCACCGCGGTCGGTCGGGCCGGCAGCGTGAAGGCGGGCGGTTTCGGCGGCTTCGGCGCTTTGGGACCGGGATGGGCGAGGAAATCGATGCCGGGCTGGCGGGTGTCGAGCGGCTCCTCGAGGCAGAGATTGATGTGCAGGGGCCGGCCATTGAGGCGGGTCGGCCAGGACAGGCTGACGCCGGCCTCGACATCAAGGCAGGGCGAGGTGTACGGCCCGAACAGATCCTTCTGCTCGATCGCCTGGGGCGCGCCGCTGCCGCGGAAACGGCGCGGTCGGTCGGCGGTGACCAGCACCAGCGGCAGGCCCTGGTAGTGCGCCTCGATGACCGCCGGCAGCAGTTCGGCGGCGGCCGTGCCCGAGGTGGTCAGCACCGCCACCGGGGCCCGGTTGGCGAGGATGCGGCCGAGCGCGAAGAAGGCCGCACTGCGTTCCTCGAAGAAGTTCCACAGCTTGACGCCCTCGCTCTCCATCAGGGCGGCGATGACCGGGGCGTTGCGCGCGCCGGCTGCCACACAGATCTCCGCGACACCCATGCGCGCCAGCGCGGTGAGCAGGGAGCGGATGACGAGGGTGTTCATGGGCAGGACCGTGTCCACCGGACCGGCCCCAGGTTCAACCGCAATCGCGTCGCTTTTCATCCAGCGTTGTCACCAAATGCCAGGCATTTTCTCTCCAGGTCGCCATGACGCTAGGTCTTCCAAAGCCATCACTGTCCAAAATGCCTGGCACTTTTTTCCGATCGTGAAAGCGCCACCTCTCACTCGCCGCGCCAGCGGTAGTGGCCGGTGAGCGGGAATTCGAACAGCCGGTGCTCCAGTTTCGGGCCTTGGCCGATGTTGTGGACGATCCACGGCACCGGGCCGCCGTCCGGCGCCGGCACGACGATGGCGATGTGGGGCAGTCGGCCGGCGACGGTGCAGGTGATCAGATCCCCGGGTTGGTAGTCGGCCGGTTGATCGCTGACCGGCAGGGCGGCGCCGCGGCGACGAAAAAACATCTGCAGGTTGGGCACGCGCCGGTGGTCGATGTTCGTGTCGGGCTGCTTCAGGCCCCACTGTTTCGGGTAGGCGGCGAAGTTCCGGCGCATGTCCTCGTGCACGAGCTTTTGCAGGTCGAAACCGAGCACGCGCAGGCCGCGGATGACCACATCGGTGCAGACCCCGGTGTCGGCGGGCACGTCGCCGCCGGGGTAGGCGATGCGAACGTAGGCACCGTCGTAGCGCACCTGCAGCCGGGTCTGGTCGAGGACGGCGTGGCAGAGGCGGGTGGCAAAGCTGTCGTCAGGTGGCAGGCTAGCACGCGCGGCGGTGGCCAGCGCTTCCGGATCGGCTCGGCAGGCGCCGGTCAGTAGGCTCAGGCAGAAAAGGACGGCGCGCATGGCGGATTCCGACAACGCTGCCGCTGCCAGTGTTCACGCGCTTGTGTGCCACGTGCCACACTAAATGCCAGGCATTTTTTTACGATTCGTTACTTAAAGCATTGAATTTCAATGAATGAATGTGCCGATATCGGTTCGGCATATGCCGCGTATTGCGAGGTAGATCCACGTCGCGGGGCGACCGAGCGCCAGATGCCAGTCGCGTCAAGATGCAGTCAAGATGCAGTCAAGATGCAGTCAAGATGC
>CAZSBO010000029.1:438-12591 GCA_964605265.1 uncultured Prosthecobacter sp. | reverse complement strand
GTCAAGATGCAGTCAAGATGCAGTCAAGATGCAGTCAAGATGCCAGGCATTTTAGCTGCCGCCGCGCGGCGCGGTCAGCGTGGTCCAGGCATCTGCGCCGGCTCAAACCCCGAGCAGACGCAGCACGGATTCGCGCTTCAGGCGCAGCTCGCGCCATTCGTGATCGAAGGCGCTGCCGCTGACGATGCCGCATCCGGAGGGCAGTTGGGCTTCGCGACCGTTCCAGCCGAGGCCGCGGATGGCGACCACGACGTGGCAGGTACCGTCGGAGCCCGGTTCGATGAAGCCGAAGGGGGCGCCGAAGAAGCCTGGCACCTGCAGTTGCTGGCGGTACTCGCGCAGGCGCGCCAGCCAGGTGTCATCGCGCGGCAGGCAGCCGACGGCAGGGGTGGGGTGCAGGTGGCGAATGAGGTCGTCCGCGGGCAGGGGTTGTGGCAGTTCGACCGTGAGCCGGGTTTGGAAGTGCACCAGACCGGAGGCCTCGCAGGTGCCGCGCGGTTCGCGCGTGGTTGCCCCGAGGGCGTTCAGGCGTTCCTCAAGGTAACGAACGACGATCTCGTGCTCCTCGATCTCCTTGACGTCGCTGAGGAAGTCCGCCTGGTGGCCGGGCTTGGCGGTGCCGGCGAGGGCCATCGTTTCGACCTGCCGGCCCTGGCGGCGCAGCAGCAGCTCCGGTGTCGCGCCGAGGAAGCCGGCCTCGGCGGTCACGTAGGCGTAACCCCAGGTGTTGGGCGGCGCGGCGAGGACTTTGTCGAGCAGGCGCACCGGGTGGCCGGCGACGATTTCGCCGCGCTCGGTGAGCACCGGCACCATCTTTTCCAAGCGACGGCCCAGCACCTCGCGGCGGATGCGCCGGAAGGCCATCTTGAACCACTCGGTCACCGGCTTGGCCCAGGTGATGCGCGGCGGCTGGGCGCCGTTCCAGCCGGCGGCAGCGGCCAGGCCTTCGGCAGTCACCTCGATCAGGCGCGCCGGCCGCTTCCAGGGCAGGGGATCGCTGAGGTCGAAATCGTTGACGTAAAAACAGCCGCCGCCCGGCGGCGGAGCCGCCAGCGCCTCAAACGGCCCGGCGCCCAGCCAGGCCCGTCCATTGGGCAGTCGGAAAAGTGCAAGTTCGGTCATTGTTGTCTTCATAGTGAAACGGATGGCCCCCGGCGCAAGGGGCGAGGAATTGCATTTCCGTTTTTGCATTTTCCGTCTAGCGTCGCGCCATGCGCCTGATTCATTTTGCCCAAGCCCTCACCCTCATCCTGCTCGGCATCACCGGCTACCTGGCCTGGGAGGGCCAGCAGGCCGCGCGCGGCGCCAAACGCGAGCTGGAACACCTCAAGAAGGCCCAGGCCGCCGAGGAGGCCGCCAGACCGGTTGGCATCGCCGCCCTGCCGTCGGCCCCCACGACTCCGCCCGCCACGATCACGCCGCCCGCGCCGGGCACCGTCGCCACGGCTCCCGCGGCCCCGGCGACCGAGGAAACACCGGGCCTGATGGCCGGCGGCCTGCCCGGCGGCGGCCTGACCGTGCCGAAGACCGTGGTCGCCGCCGAGGCCCAGGGCATCAACACCAACACCCTCACCGCCCTGCAGCAGCGCGTGCTCGCCGCCAAGCCGGTCGCCAAGCTCAAGGCGGTCGTCCGCGAGCAGGGCTTCATCGTCGTCGACGCCGGCTCCAAGGCCGGTCTCGCCAAGGGCCGCAAGTTTGAGGTCCGCCGCGACAGCGCCATCCTCGCCCGCGTCGTCATCGCCGACACCGTTGAGGCCGATGAGGCGGTCGCCGACCTCGACCTCGCCTCGATCCCCGCCGGGGTCACCCTGGAGGTGGGCGACGAGATCATCGAACCCGTCAGCAGCGCTCCCTGATGGCCCGCATCCGCCTGGACCTCGCCCTCGTGGAGCGGGGGCTCTGTCCCTCGCGCGAGCAGGCCAAGCGCCTCATCATGGCCGGCGAGGTGCTGGTCGGCGAGGAGGTCGTCAGCAAACCCGGCTGGCTTGTGCGGCGCGATGCCGCCCTGCGCGTCCGGCAGCCGCCGCGCTTCGTCAGCCGCGGCGGTCTCAAGCTGGAGGGCGCGCTCGACCACTTTGGCCTCGATGTCACCGGCCTTGTCGCCCTCGACATCGGCGCCTCGACCGGTGGCTTTACCGACTGCCTGCTGCAGCGCGGCGCGGCAAAGGTGTACGCCTTTGATGTCGGCACCAACCAGATGGTCTGGAAATTGCGTAGCGATCCGCGCGTGGTCTGCCGCGAGAACTTCAATGTCCGCCACCTGCAGCCGGAGGATTTGCCGGAACCCATCGACCTGATCGTCGCTGACGTCTCCTTCATCTCGCTCACCCTCGTCCTGCCGGGGCCGATCGCGGCGCTCAAGCCGGGCGGTCAGGCGCTGGTGCTGGTCAAGCCGCAGTTTGAGCTCAGCCGCGAGGAGATCGGCGCCGGCGGCATTGTTCGCGATCCCGTCCTGCATGAAAAAGCCTGCGCGCGCCTGCAGGCCTTTGTCGAGGCCCGCCCGGAATTGCGCTGGCACGGCCTGGTGGAATCGTCGATCCAAGGCACCGACGGCAACCGCGAGTTTCTGGCCTGGTTCAGCAGGCCGGGGGCGCATTCCGCTGGATGAACGCGCGGCGCGCGTTATGCTGGCAGGCTTCATGACCGACACCGAAATCCAACAGACCCTTCTGGAAATGGGCCGGCGCGCGCGCGCGGCCGCCCACGAGCTGGTCAAGCTGACGACGGCGCAGAAGAACGCCATCCTGCTGGCCATGGCCGACGAGATCGACGCCCGCCAGGCGGGCATTCTCGAGGCCAACGCCAAGGACCTGGCGCGCGCCCGCGAAAACGGCCTCAGCGCCGCCATGATCGACCGCCTGACGCTCGATCCGAAGCGCCTGACCGCCGTTGCTGCCGCCGTGCGCGAGGTGGCCACCCTGCCGGATCCGGTCGGTGAGCAGCTCGCCGAATGGACGCGGCCGAACGGCCTGCGCCTGCGCAAGGTGCGCGTGCCGATCGGTGTCATCGGCATCATTTTCGAGTCGCGGCCGAACGTCACCACCGACGCCGCCTCGCTCTGCTTCAAGACCGGCAACGCCACCCTGCTGCGCGGCGGCAGTGAGGCGATTCATTCAAACGTCGCCCTGGCCGCGGCCCTGCAGGCCGGTGGCGAGCGTGCCGGTCTGCCGGCGCACAGCGTCCAGCTCATCCCGTTCACTGACCGCGCCAGCGTCGAGCACCTGGCGCGCATGGACCAGTACCTCGACCTGATCATCCCGCGCGGCGGCAAGGGGCTGATCGAGAAGGTGGTGGCCTGCGCGCGCATGCCGGTCATCAAGCATTACGACGGCGTCTGCCATGTCTACGTGCACGCCGATGCCGACCTGGAGATGGCGGCCAACATCGTCGTCAATTCGAAGTGCCAGAAGCCGGGTGTCTGCAACGCCCTCGAAACCCTGCTGGTCCACCGCGACGCCGCGGCCGCCTTCTACCCGCTGGTCGGTCGCCGGCTCGCCGAGGCGCGCGTGGAGATCCGCGCCGACGACGCCGCGCGCGGCCTGCTCGGCGTGCCCTCGGTGCCGGTGTTGGAGAGCGACTGGGATACCGAGTACCTGGACTTGGTGCTGGCGGTGAAGACCGTGGCCGGCCTCGACGAGGCCATCGCCCACATCAACCGCCACGGCTCGCATCACACCGACAGCATTGTCACCCGCGATCGCGCGGCGGCCGAGCGCTTCCAGCACGAGGTCGACAGCGCCGTGGTCCTGCACAACGCCAGCACCCGCTTCAACGACGGCGGCGAGTTCGGCTTTGGTGCGGAGATCGGCATCAGCACCGACAAACTGCATGCGCGCGGGCCGATGGGCCTGGCCGAGCTGTGCAGCTACAAGTACCTCATCGACGGCGACGGCCAGGTGCGCGGCTGAATCAGGCCAGGCCCAGTGCCGCCACCTGGTCCTCGTCGAGGCCGAGGTAGTGGCCAAGTTCGTGCAGCCAGGTGATGCGCACCTCCTCGCGGAAGACACTCATGTCGCCCTCGGCATGATCCCAGAGGTTGTCGAGGAAGAGGCGGATGCGCGGCAGGTGGCCGGGCATTTCCGGCTCGCCATCGGCCAGCGAGCAGCCTTCGAACAGGCCGAGCAGATCCTCGTCGATCGCCTCCTCCGCATCGAGGCAGTCGGCCATGAGTTCGGTCTCGGTGACGCAGGCCTCGGCCGCCCGGCGGATCGGTTCGGGCAGGCGGCGGCGGGTGCCGGCAATGACCGTGTCGGCGACCCGCATCAGCCGCTCGGCGGTGGCCGCGTTCCAGTTCATGGAGGATCGTAAACGGTGCCGGCGCGGGTGCTGTTGAAGTTGGCACCACCCGAGTCGCGCAGGAAATTGCCCATGAGCTGGCTGCCCATGCCGGTCTGGCGCTGGCTGTTGTACAAGCTGTTTTGCAGGGTGCCGACGCCTGGGGGCGCGAGTGCCACCGGCCGGTCGGGGGTCGGGATGTCGTTCGCCTTCAGCTCGCTCTGCGCCAGGGCATGACGGCTCCACAGGCGGGTGTCGACCTCGTTGCGCACGCGCTTGTCGAGGTCTGCCACGGCCTGGCGATGGGATTCGGCGTCGAGTTCGCCCGACTGGCGTCGGCGCTCCAGCTCCGCGTAGTCCGCCTGATGCTGGGCGCGCACCTGGCGCTCGACGGCATCGAGTTCTTCCGGGCCCGGCACGGTGCTGCTGGTGCAGGCGGCGAGCGCCAGGCAGCCGGCGAGGAGGGGGTGGCGGAAGGAACGCATGCGAACAGTCAATATAACCCTTCCGGGGCCGGATTCAAGCCGGTGTGGTGGCTCAGCGGTAGACCGATTCGGCGCGTGCGGCAGCGGCCTGCGGCTGGAAACCACCGACCAGTTGCCGGAAGGCGTCGCCAAGGGCGAGTACATCGGCGCCGAGGGTGACCACCAGGCTGCCCTCGGCCATGACCTCGTCCTTCTGGCCGTAGAGCGAGGCGACGGCGACAAATTTGCCGTTGTTGAGGGCGGCGGCGGCGACGCGTTTGCGGGCGGCGACGACCTCTGGATCGGTGGCCTGACCGAGCTTGCCGATGCGATGGCTGAAGTCACCGGCGCCGAACAGCAGCATGTCGAAGCCGGGCACGGCGGCGATGGCCTCGACCTGTTCGAGGGCTTCCGGCGATTCGATCTGCAGGATGACGAAGCGCTCGGTGTTGTTCTGACGGGCGTAATCGGCGAGCGGGATCTGGCAGAAGGCGCCGTCCATGTTGCCGCCGTCCATCGCCCGGCGGCCGAGCGGGTGGCAGCGCACCATGTCGACGATGTGACGCGCCTCGTCGGCGCTGCTGACGTGCGGCACCATGATGCCGGTGGCATCGAGCTCGAAGGGCTTCACGTACTCGCTGTACGAGCCCTTGCTGACGCGGACGATGGTGTCCATGTCGTGCAGCTTGGCGGCGCGCACCTGGTGTTCCAGGTTGGTCCAGTCGTTCGGCACGTGCTCGTTGCAGAGCCAGACCGCGCTGGCGCCGGCGAGGCCGGCCATCTCGACAATGCGCGGATCGTTGAGGTTGAGCTTGAGGACGGTGGCCGGGCGACCGGCGCGGACCTCGCGAAGGACACGACTGGAGCGGAGTTTCATGGCGGAATCAGGCCTGGAGTTGGACTTCCGGGCGGGCGGCGATGGCCTTGCCGAGGCCCTCCCAGCCACCGGGTTTCTGCAGCTGGAACATGTACAGGTAAAGAGCCGCCTGCTTGGGCGGATAGGCGGCGAGCAGGGCGTCGATGCCGGCGGCGGCCTTGTCCTCGGCGATTTCCTCGGGCAGATCCTCGACCTGGCCCTTGCCGTCGTGGGCGATGCCGACGGCATCGAGGAAGGTGGTGAGCATGGCGCCCTGGGATTTCAGCAGCCAGATTTGCAGGAGCTGCTCGGCGATCGGGTCATTGACCTTCAGGTTGAGCTGGGCGAGCAGCCATTCGGCCTGCTTGGCGCGGGATTTTTCCAGGATGAACTGGGGGCGCAGCTTGCGCTGCTGGGCCAGGTTCTGGATGAGGGCGCGGTAGGCCGGGCGCTCGTCGGTCTGGACGTACTGGATGATCTGCTGGCTGAGTTCGGGGCCAATGGCCTGGAGGAGTTGCTGGGCTTTCATGGGTGCCTGGGCGGCGAAATGGGGGTTGAGCCGTCTCGCTATCATGGGGGGGCGACGCCCGCAAGCGGCAAGCGCGCGAATAAGCTGACTTTCCAGTTGACACCCGCCGCCTGACTTCTACTCTCACGGCCCTCATTTCTGCGTTGGCAGGGCTCCCGTTTCGGGGGTTGGCCGGCGCCCCACCTCAAGCACCTTCGACATGAAAACATTCTCCGCCAAAGCTCAGGACGTGAACCGCCAGTGGTGGGTCATCGACGCCAAGGACAAAGTCCTGGGCCAGGTCGCCGTGACCGCCGCCAACCTGATCCGCGGCAAGATCCGCCCGACCTTCACCCCGCACGTGGACACCGGCGATTTCGTCGTCGTCATCAACGCCGACAAGGTGGTGCTGACCGGCCGCAAGGAGCAGCAGAAGGTGTACACCAGCAAGCGTGGTGGCTACATCGGCAACCAGAAGATCGAGACCGCCGAGAAGCTGCGCCAGCGCAAGCCCGAAGAACTCGTCTACCGCGCCGTCAAGGGCATGGTGCCGCACAACCGCCTCGGCAACGCCATCGTCACCAAGCTGAAGGTCTACGCCGGCACCGAGCACCCGCACAGCTCCCAGAACCCGCAGCCCTGCGCCATCGCCTGAGTCCAGCGACCCTCCCTCCCTCTCCGCTCATGAGCAAGCCCCTCACCTCCGCCACTGGCCGCCGCAAGACCGCCGTCGTCCGCGTCCACATCCTCAACGGCTCCGGCGCGATCACCGTCAACGGCCGCGACTTCGAGGAGTACTTCCCGACCGTTGCCCTGCAGAACCAGATTCTGACGCCGTTGGCCCTGACCAACACCCGTCAGCAGTTCGATTTCAACATCAATGCCCAGGGCGGTGGCATCACCGGCCAGGTCGGCGCCGTGCGCATGGGCATCTCCCGCGCGCTCATCACCGTCAACCCGGAGCTGCGCCCGACCCTCAAGAAGGCCGGCCTGCTCACCCGCGACTCGCGCGCCAAGGAACGTAAGAAGCCCGGCCGCCCCGGCGCCCGCAAGCGCTTCCAGTTCTCCAAGCGCTGATCGTTCGCAACCGAGTTTGTTTTCGCAGACCCCGCCCCCGGCGGGGTCTGTTGTTTTCGCCGCCGGGAAATCGCAGTCGCCGGTTGTCAGTCGCCGGCAAATGGTCTTAGTTGACTTCTTCCCCACGCATGACCGATCCCGCGCCCGCCACCGACCCCAGCCCGCCGCCCCGCATGCCCGGCCGCTGGGGCATCGGCGCCAACGTGCTGGTGCAGGTGCTGCTGGCCATCGCCCTGTTCGCCGGGGTCAACCGCCTCAGCTACCGCTACCACACGCGCTGGGACCTCAGCCCGCAGCAGAGCTTCACGCTCAGTTCGGCGACCCTCAACTACCTGGAGCGACTGCCGCGCGATGTCTTCATCGCCAATGTCTTCGCCCGCGATGCCAAGGTCTATGGCGACATCGAGGCCCTGCTCGAGCAGTACCGCGCCAACGGTCGCGGCCGCATCCGCGTGCGTTCCATCGATCCGCTGCGCGACATCGAGCGTGCCGAGGCGCTCAAGGCCGAGACCGGCCTGGCGCTGGACCAGAACGGCGTGCTCATCCGCTGCGGCAACCGCACCCGCTTCATCCGCGAGGAGGAGATGATCCTGCGTGAGCCGGGCACCGAGGCGGTGCGACCGGTGCGCGAGTTCCGCGGCGAGGACGCGGTGACCTCGGCGATCATCAACGTGGTTGAGGGCGATCAACGCAAATTCTACTTCGTCGTCGGCAAGGGTTCGCGCACCGAGAGCGCGCTGGTCGACGCCATGACCGCGCTGGGCGAGCTCGGTCGCCAGCAGAATTTCCAATTGCTGCCGCTCAACCTGGCCGAGATCAACCGCGTGCCCGAGGACGCTGACGGCGTCGTGCTGTCTGGCGCGCGCTACGACTTCTCCGAGCGCGAGATGGGCATGCTGAAAACCTACTGGGAGGGCAAGCGCGCCGGCCTGCTCGTGCTGCTCGATCCCGAGGCGGAAACCCCGCGCCTGCACGCCTTCCTCGGCCTGCACGGCGTGATGCCGCGCGCCGACCGCGTGCTCTATGCCGAGAGCACCAGCACCGGCATCCGCAAGGAGTTCTCCGTGCAGGCGGTGTTCGACAATGAATCGGCCATCACCCAGCCGCTGGCGACCTCGAACACGACCCTGCCCGGGCAAACCCAGTCGCTGCAGCTGCGCTTCGACGATCCGCACCTGGAAAACCAGAACATCCGCGTCCATCCGCTCATGGGCGCCTCCGAACGCTACTGGGGCGAGCGCAACTACCTCGAGGAACTGCCGGTGGCCGACGCCGAGGACACCCGCGAGAACCTGTTCCTGGCCGCCTCGGTCGAACGTGGCAGCGTGCTCAACGAGACCCTGCGCGTCGACAGTTGCCGCATGATCGTCGTCGGCAATGCCTCCCTGCTGGACCAGAAGAGTGCGCTGGCGGTGAACCGCGATTTTGTCGCCGCCAGCCTGAACTGGCTGCTCAACCGCGAGCGCCTGATCGGCATCACGCCGAAGGTGAAGCATCACTACCGCATCCAGCTCGACCCGCGCCAGGGCGAGCTGATCTTCTGGCTGACGACCTGCATCTTCCCCGCGCTGGTGCTCGTGCTCGGCCTGATGATCTGGGCCTCGCGCCGCGCCTCCTGATTCGTCCGCCATGCATCCGCGAACCACCCTGCTTCTCCTGCTCGTGGCCGCCGCCCTGGGCGCGGTGATCCTCGGCGTGGAACGCTATTTTCCCTCGACCCGCGAACTGCACGAGATGCGCCGCGGACCGGTGAAGTTCGACCGCCGCGCGGTCACCCGCATCGAGCTCGATTCGAGCGGTGGCGACGGCGCCAGCCTGGCCCTGGTCGACAACCTCTGGCGCGTGACGCGTCCCTTCGAGGACCTGGCCGACCCGGAGCGCATCGTCAAACTCATCGGTGAGGTGCCCGGCATCGGCTGGATCCAGCGGGTGCATGCCGCCGAGTTCGATGCCTCCGGCTGGGCCAAGACCCAGCTCGAGCAGCCGCGCCATCGCCTGCGCTTTTTCGCGGGCGACAAGCGCATCCTCGAGCTGGGTTTGGGAGCGCCCGCGCCCATCGATGGCGCCAGCTACGTCTCCGTCTGGCAGGTCGGGCGCACCGATGAGACCGCTTATTACGTCGCCCGCACCGCCCTGCCGGAGCTGGTCAAGGCCAAGCCGGCCGAGTGGCGCGACGGCAAGCTGCTGCGCCTGGCGGCGGGCCGCATCACCGGGCTCAAGCTCGGCCAGAACGGCGGCCAGATCGAGCTCGCGCGCAAGGACGAGAACCATCCCTGGATGCTGGTCAAGCCGCTGAGCAGCCGCACCAGCAAGGAGAAGGCCGGCGAACTGCTGTCCACCCTGCTCAATCTCGAAATCACCGAGGTGCTCGAGGCCGGTGCCGCCGCCGAGCCGGCCGACACGCCCGGCACGCAGCTCCGCCTGACCGTCACCGACGCGGAGGGGGCCAGCCACGAGGTCGTGCTCAGCAAACCCGCCAAGGGCGCCACCGAGACCCGCGCCACTAGCTCGCATCGCAAGCCGGTCTTTGTCGTCCGCTCGAAATCCCTGCAGGAGCTTTGGTCGCAGCCGAACGACTTGCGCGACCGCATGCTCGCGCGCATTGACGAGGATCGGGCCGTCTCCATCCGCATCGAGTCGCTGCTGTTCCCGGAGATCGTGCTCGAGAAACGCGCCGACTCCTGGTTCCTCGGTCGCAACGACCGCCAGGTGGCCGCCAACGGCGAGCGCATCCTGCGCTTTTTTGAGGCGCTCAACACCCATGCCATCGCCGAGTTCACCTCGGATTCCGCCGCCAACCTCGGCCCCTACGGCCTCGACAAACCCTTCCTCAAGGTGGGCTGGCAGGAGGCCGGTGCCGCTCCCCAGCAATTGTGGTTCGGCAAAAATGCCGAGGGCAGCGAGTTCTTCGCCAAGTACGAGGGCGAGCCCAGTGTCTACCGGATTGAGGCCTCGCTGCTGCCGTCGATCCCGCAGGACGCCATCAAGTGGAAGGGGCTTGGCGCCCTGCGCTTCTCGCAGTTTGCCCTGCGCAGCATCCGCCTGACCGCCGGCACCGCACCACCCATCCTGCTCAAGTACGATCCCACCACCGCCCAATGGAGCGGCGAGCGCGCCGGCCGCGACATCACCCCGCTCATCGACCGCGTGAAGGCCGACCTGCTGGCGGGTCGCCTGGCCAAGTTCAACGTCCAGGACTGGTCGGCCGATGCCTCGGCCGCCATCCACGCCCTGCAGACGCCGGCGCTGGAGGTGGCGGTCACCCTCGGCGAGCCCGGTCGCAACGACGGTCCCACCCGCGAAACCAAGCTGATCTTTGCGCCGACCCAGGAGGGCATGGACACCGCCCTCTACTTCGGTCGCGTCGATGCCGGTCCCGACGTGTTCTACGTCGCCCGCACCAGCCTGCTGCAACTGCTGGCGCCGGTGTTCAAGAGTGCCGAGTGAGCCCGCTCAGGGTTTCGCCAGACGTTGGATGTCCTCGCGGCTGAGCGCCTTGTCGAACACTGCGATCTCGTCGAGCCGCCCCTCCCAGCTTGCCGCATGGTCGCTGCGACCGCCGAAGAACAGGTCTGGGAAACGGGCAGGCGCCGCCTGGGTTTCGATCTCCAGTTTGCCGTTGAGGTAGACGCGCACTGTCTCCGCCTCGCGCACGAGCACGACCTGCTGCCAGGTCCAGCGCGGCACCGCGGTTTGGCCGGTCACCGGCGCGGCCTTGCCGGCCTGGAAGAGCAGGCGACCCGAGCCATCGACCCCGAGGTGCTCGCCGAACGCGCTCAGGCCGTGATCGACATCGCGCGAATACACCCAGCCGCTGACGTCGCGGACGCCGTCGGGTAGGCCGTTCCAGAGCCACAGGGCGATGCTGTAGTCCTGTTGAAGGCCGGGCAGTTGCGCGGCCAGTCGACCCTCGACGAAGTGCGGCGCGCGGTTGATCTCGCCGGCGGCGCAGAAGCGGTCGGACGGCGGGCCGTCGAGGGCGTAGGCGATCCCGCCGAGGTAGGCCGCGGCGCGGCCGTGCGGACTGGCATCGGCGGCCAGCGGGCCGTTGAACTCGTTGAGACGCCAGTGGGCGGCCGGCTGCAGGTCGGCGATCGCCCGCGTGGCCGGACCTGCGCCGAGATGCCAGGGACGGCGCGGGGCGCCGCTGACGGTTTCCAGCAGGCCGATGGCCGCCTGGGTGATCTTCGGTTCGGCCTGCACCTCCAGGCCGGCCGAACGCGCCGCCCAGGTGTTGTAGCCACCCCAGGCGTGCATCTCCGGCGGCGGGATGTAGCCGTCACCACCGTTGGCCAGCTCAATGACCATCGTCTTCACCAGCGGACTGGCCGCCTTGATCTTCAGACCGGTGATCGCGTAGGTCTCGGTCGGCGTGGTGGCAATGGCGATGTCGCCGACGCGCAGGGCCTGCACGACGACCTCGGTCTTCTGGCGCTCATGCAGGATGAGCTGCTCACGTGCATAGACCTCGGTCTGCGTCTTCGCCGGGCGATCGCCCATCTCGGCGACGATGCGCTGCGCCCACTCCAGGCGCTGCTTGTCGGGCACGCGGTAGGCCATGGGCAGGCGCGCCTCGGCCATGGCGAGGTCGACGTCGTCCCGATGCTCGACCTTGGCGAGCGCCTGCACGGCGAGGTCGAGCAGGCCGTCGGCGTAGGCTTCGATCGTCGGGTTCGGACGCTCGGCGGCCGGCACCTTGTAATCGACCCGGTAGATGTCGCCGCTGCAGCCGTGGGAGAGCAGGCCGACAAAGTTGGAGTCGGGAGCCAGCCGCGTCTTCAGGCCCTCGCAGAAAAGGCCAAAGTAATCGGCACTGAGATCGCGGTCGCCGAAGTAGTGCATGGAGAAATTGCCCAGAACCGCCAGCGGCTTGCCCTCGCGGGTCTGCACGGAGATCAGCGAGAGATCGGGATCCTCGGGACCGGATTCGCCGGTGGCATCGTCCCAGTTGCGACCCGCATGCATGTTGGCGC